>SIAZ01000091.1 GCA_009695405.1 Pedosphaera sp.
TCATCACAGGCAAGGTCGTCGCTTCCACATTCCAAACATCTGGCCTTTCAGGCCTTCAAGGCAATGGAAACTCCCGGTTGCTGGAAACCACTGGACCTCAGAGACAACCGATCATGGAGGTCAACCCACTGAAAACGTCGAGGAACCTCGATTCTGTCAAAAACTTTAGGGGATAATACAAAATACCCCCCGTTAATTAACGCTCCATCACCTCTTGGCTTCTCTTGATATTATCTTACTTCATTATTAACAATTTCTAAGGCTCCAAATTTACCTGGAGGATATGTAGCGGTTAAAGTAGCCTCCTTCCCATGAGAATTATGAAAATTAATTAATTCTCTTATATTAATATCTGCTAAACCATCACCATAAGTAAAACAAAAACTTTTTCATTTTCTAAGTATTGTGATACTCTTTTAAGTCTTCCCCCCGTCATGGAATCATCTCCCGTGTCAACTAAAGTAATTGTCCAGGGTTCAGCTCTCTCTTTGTGAACAATCATTTTATTTCTCTTCATATCAAATGTAACATCTGATTAGTGTAAAAAATAATTCTGAAAATATTCTTTAATTACATATCCTTTGTAACCGCAACAAATTATAAAATCATTTATTCCATAATGCGAATAAGTTTTTATTATGTGCCACAAAATAGGTTTACCACCTATTCCAATCATTGGTTTTGGTTTTAAAACGGTTTCTTCACTTATGCGGGTTCCTAATCCTCCAGCTAGTATTACTGCTTTCATTTTTTATTAATTAGTTGCTAGAAATGCGTCAGAAAAAAAATTCTTATTGTTCAATCCATTTTCTATAAGTAGTTTTTTTGCTGATTCAATCATATCATTTGAACCACATGCATATACTTGAGCGTTTGTTAATGGAATATTATATTTAATTACTATTTCTTGAACATATCCTCTTTCTCCCTTCCAGTCTTCTGAACCTCTTGATAATACAGGAATATATTTCAAATTTGAGATAACATTGTATTCATTAGTATTCAAAAATAAGTCTTTCTGATGTCTGGCGCCAATAAATACCCAGTATTTTTTTGATAAATGTTTTTCAGATTCACTAATTTTTTCTAACATAGCTTTGATAGGAGCTACGCCAGTACCTGTTGCCAAAAAAAGAATGTTTTCAATTTCAGTTTCTCTAAGGAGAAAAGATCCTATAGGCCCCTCAATTCGTAACCAATCATTTATTCTAGCTTCTTCAAACCAATAGTTGCTCATCAGACCATTTTCATATTTTTTAATTAGAAAAGTAAGTGAACCATTTTCTTGGTATGCATTGGCAATTGAGTAACTTCTTTTGATTTGACCTTTAGTAATATTTACATATTGCCCAGAATTATAGCTAAAATTCGAATTCGGGGATAATCTTATTATAACCTTAATAACGGTGTCATTTAATTTGTAAATTGATTCTATTTTGGCTGGCACAATGTTCTTTTCAAAATTTTTACACTCTCCAAGATCCTCTAAATCTAAAATAAGGTCTGAAGTTGGGATAGCATTGCACGATAATGTATAATTATTTTCTTTATCTTCCAAAGACAAGACATAATCAAAATTTTTATCAATTGCAGAACCTTCTTTGATTTTAACAATGTAACTCCGACATCTTGCAGCCAAACAACTATGCTCTAATGATATGCCTGAAGTTTTAGCCGCATCAAATATTGTCTGATTATTTAAACAAGTAAATTTCTTTCCATTTTTTAGAAAGATTTCAAATTTCTCTTTAAAATCTTGCATCAATAATATCCTTTGGAAGTATTCCTTTTGCATCGAATAAAACTCCATTTTTTACCATAGATCTTATATCCAAATTTAAAAACTCATTATGAGAAACGGCTAGAATTACTGCTGAATATTGTCCCGTGGGCTTTTGTCTAAAAATTTCAATCCCATACTCATGCTTAACCTCACTGGGGCTTGCATTTGGATCAAAAACATCAACCTGAATGTCAAAGCTTTTTAAGTCATTATAAATATCTATAACGTGAGTATTTCGCACATCTGGACAATTCTCTTTAAATGTGAATCCTAAAATCAACACTTTTGAATTAATGATTGTCAAACTTTTACGCATCATCAATTTTAGTACTTCGGTAGCTATATGATTACCTATCTCATCATTTAAACGCCTTCCTGCCAAAATAATTTCTGGGCGATATCCTAATTCCTGTGCTTTCTGTGCTAAATAATAGGGGTCTACTCCGATACAATGCCCACCCACTAAACCTGGTTTAAAAGGGAGATAATTCCATTTAGTAGCAGCAGCTTCTAAAACTGCATGAGTATTACTATTCATTAAATTAAATATTTTTGCTTACTCGTTTACAAAAGCAATATTAATATCCTGTTGAGAATTTTTAATTACCTTCGCGGCTTCGGCCACTTTAATTGAAGGCGCTAGATGTGTGCCTGCCGTGATAACTAATTTATATAAATCATCTACTTTAAAACCAATTTCGGGTGTCGAACCAGAAGTAACCTTCAAAAATTTTTCAACTGTATGCAGTTTGTCTCCGGGATTAATGCGTTCTGGTGAGTATCCTGCAAAAAGTCTATATTGAATGTTAAACCCGAAATATTGATAGGAATTTGCTTTATTTGCTTTTTGACGCGGAGGGTAAAGGGAGATTTGGTTTTTGATCGACTCTTGGAACACCTTATTTTCCTTCAAGATAAGCTGTCAAGGTGTATTTCTTGGGCATTTATCGGAAGCGGCGCCTACCCCTTCATTTCCATCAAGTATATCCAGCGAAGGACGCCAAAGAAGTCATTAAATGTCAGATCTGCGCTGTATTTAATTTTTAATTTATTTATTTCTTCAACGTCCTTGTCTGTTAGGTGCGCAGTTTTAGATGCCCTTTTAAGAATTGAATTAAAGTGAAGCAGGAATTCTGATTTGGTTAATTCAACAAAATCTTTTTCTTTTAGCCCCAGCATCAAGGCAGCTCTTGTGAGGGCAATTTCGTCTGATTTGCTGAGTTCTCCGTCGGAGGTGAGTTGGTTGAGGTGGTTTTGAGGATTTCGAGCTTGCCGGATTTGAAGATAGGAACCGTCTCGGGCAGCTGGAAGTCGGCTGATTCTGCTGGAGTCGCGGTGAATTCTTGTGAGCAGTTGGGGCAGACGACGTTAAGGCCCACCTGATCGATAGCGACTGAGCAACTCGTCTCGCAGCTGGGACAAGTATAAAGGAGGAGGTCGGTCATGACTGCGGCTAGGGCTGAAAGTTGGGCATCTTCCGTGGTGTTTCCGGAATTGTGCCCCCGCGCAATTGCTGTGGTAGGGGATATTTTAGAAAAACAGAGAAATGCCTTGTAACGGGCAAGGGTGGTTCAGAGTGTTTGTTTGTCCGCTTGGCCCCGTCTTGAGCTTTGTGGAGGTTGGTCTTCAGCTCTGAAGATTAATTTGGCCTTCTGGGACGATGAACTCATCTACCGGATTCCGATGGGTGTCAGAAGACCTCCAGAAGACTGCACGGAACGGCAGGGGTGGGTTAACGGCGGTTAGTGTTGAAATCCGCGCAAATCCTGCGATCTTGGTCGTGAAGCAATGACTTGAGTCCACAAGTCCTGCCGTGCGCACCACTCCGAAATCCTTCGTTTTATAAGGGGATCGGAGGGTTGCCGAAGGAGTTTCGAGCAACTGTCAGCGAAATGGTCATGAGGTGATAGGTTCTTGGATGAGTCCATTTTCTCATTCCCATAGTTTACAGTTAGGCACCGCAAGTGCTGTCGCTGGAGGTCTGGGGTTGGCGATAGCACCCCAAAAGCTTCTTAAGTTGAGTCAATCGTAGTGCGAGACTCGGTATCCAAGTCCGCATCGTCGCCGCCACGGTTTAAATAGGTTCGTCTGCGGAAACTATTTGTCCTAAGGGGCGGAGTTGCACTTGCGCTGAGTGGGCTCAGTCAAGAAACAAGGGTTTCAAGTGACGTTCAAAAAGATTGTTGGTAACGGTGTTCGAGACCTCTTTTTCGTAGTGTTTCAAGGCAGTCAAATAACGAGGTCCCATTTTTGCGGCGACCTTGAATCCCACATGGACCAATTGTCTGAGACTTGAGTTGAAGCTTGGATGGTTGGGATCATGTTGCAGTGCGGCAACGAACTGATCGGAGGTCCATGGAGCGACCGTGTTTACTGAGGGCAATCGGTCGCGATCGATATCGATGACTGTGGCATAGGGAGCGCATAATTCATCGATATGGCTAAGAGCTTCAGCGTAGATTGCTTGAGCCAATGCTAATCCGTTGCCTCCCGCACCTGCGAGTCCGATGACTTCTTCCAACCACGTTGTACCGGCCGTTTTGAGGTGAACCCCCGCGTTAAAACGTTTTAGAGCGCGGCGGATGGGTGCGTAAATGGAGAACTTGTCGCTACCCGAATGCACGCTGAGTTTGAGTTCAGTTGGCAATCCGTATTGGCTGACTGCGTGAGCAATCACGGCGAGGTCATTGTTGAATTCTCTTTCGAATTGGGTGATGTCGCCGACATAATCGACTCCTTTATTGAAGCGCCCAGTGAACTTGGGTGCGATTGTTTGGACGGGAACACCTTCATCGGCGAGGGCCACAAGAATCAGCAGAAGTTCAGGGGGTGTTTGGGGTAAATCCGTTTCGTCCATTGACACCTCAGTAATGAAGCATCCGCTCCCTTTTCGTGCGGCGATATGGCGATAGATACGGCCGGCTTCCTGAGTGGCCAAAAGGTATTTACCAGCAAATTGAGTGATACCGGTGCGGGTGGTGTTGAAGGGTGCTTCGATGCCTTTCAAGGAGAGGCTTCCGATCAGTTCGGGGTGACGGTCTAAGAATATCTCGACGGCCGAGGCGGGGGCGGGTTGACCAATGGTATCAGCGACATCGATGGTAAAGAAGTCGCACGGAGCCAGAAAACGTTCCACGGTTTCGAGCCGAATATGGTCCGCATCAAGGAAATAGGGACGTTTCCAGGACGCTTTGCGGACGGCAGAATCGGCGGCAGCGCGGGTGGCGGCAGGTTCTGAACCGATAATAGAATGTTCGCGATTCGATTTATTCCAGACGGGGGTGACTTCGACGCCATGGGCTGCTGCGAGGATAAAGGCCTGTAGTTGTGCGTCAGCCTGATGGGCGAAGCGATCGCCGACGCCGACGGAGAAACGGTCAAGAATCAAGGAAGTGCTCATTGTGTTGGGTCAGTTTAGTCGAAGGCGGCCTTGTTGTTCCAGTCTGCTTCGACGAAGAAAACAAACACTCGGAGTTGGGTTAGTGGCGAGCGGCCACTAAGAATGGACCTTCACGGCAGAGGGCGACTGTGGTTTTCTTATTTTCTTTATGCTGAAGACTGCATTTTTATTTGCCGGCCAAGGCGCGCAACAGGTGGGAATGGGCCGAGATTTAGCCGACGCATTTCCCTCAGCTCGCGCCCTTTTTGATGCGGCCGATTTTGTCTTGGATTACGGACTTTCAAGCATCTGTTTTAATGGACCGGAGTCGGAGTTGATCAAGACTGAGAATGCCCAACCTGGAATTTATTTGGTGAGTTGGGTTGCTATGAAATTGCTGCAGGAACGTATCCCTTTATTGACCGCTGCTGCTGCGGCTGGACTGTCTTTGGGAGAGTTCACCGCACTGGCGGCAGCCGGAGCGTTGTCATTTGAGGAAGGGTTAAAAATCGCCCGACTGCGGGGGCGATTTATGCAAGACGCGTGTGAAGCGTCTCAAGGCGGGATGGCTGCGATTATTGGATTGGACGAGGAGTTGTGTCGTGAAGCGTGTGTGGCGACGGGAACCACTTTAGCGAATCTGAATTGTCTAGGTCAGATCGTTATTTCGGGGCCGTCCGAGCGGATTCCAGCGGCAATTGAAGCCTGTAAAGCACGGGGCGCTCGCAAGGCGATTCCATTGTCAGTGGCCGGTGCTTATCATTCGCCTCTGATGGCTCCGGCGCGTCCGCTCTTGGCGGCGGAATTGGCCCGGATCCAATTTCAGCAAACCGGTATGCCGGTTATTTCGAATGTGACTGCCGCGCCCCACGGTTCGGTGGAAACGATCGCCCAATGTCTGGTGGAGCAGGTGACCTCATCTGTCCGTTGGGAGGCGGGTATGCGTCTGCTTTTGGCGGAGGGGATAAACCGATTTATCGAATTTGGGCCTGGGACAGCACTTTCTGGATTCTTGCGCCGAATTGATAAGTCGATCGAGGTCTTGAATGTCTCTGACTGTGCCAGTCTAGAGACGACGGTGAAGGTCCTATCAGAGGGCTGTTAATTACCCTTCGTTGAAAGTTTTTAGAAAAGAGTGCGTCAAAAGCTGGGGCAAAAGTCAGTGCTGTCCGATGGAGATTTAAGGATTGATTTTGGAGGGATAACGGCGAGCCAACCAACGCACGTCGTTGGGAGCTTTCGTATCGTTCGGAGCACTACCGAACTTATTTGGATCCATACTAGCGGAGTAGGCCTTCATCACAGGATCAATCCATTTTTTGGTGTCAGCATGACCATCGGCGTAATTAAAAGTGCTGGAATCGCCATGAAAAATGGCGGTGGAATCAACGAGTTGCGCTCCTTTAAAATCCTGGGCAGGACTGCCTTGAGACATAATCCAAGAGCCAACATTTTCACCGCGTGGATCATTTTCTTCGGCCCAGATAAAACGTTCACTCACACTGCTGAGAGTTGAGATTTTGAGAATTTCGGAGACCTCGCCATTGAGGGTTCCGATGCCAGAAAGGCTGACGTAGGTGTAGCCCTTACCAGACTTGAGTTTAATGCGGGTATCACCGGGGCAATGGATAATGCCAGGACTGGGTGCGTAGGTATTAAGAGCTCCCTGGCGGTATCCATTTTCGATCCAGAGTTGAATGCGCCTCTCGTTACTGGTTCCTGCAGGAATGACCGCAGCGATGGGGCCGGTCTCGTAACGCCAGGGCACATCACCGGTCCCATTTTTATTTTGGAGGAAGTTGACCACTCGATCTTGGTTGTCGGTGCTGTACATATTCCATGCCAAAGCGAGTTGGCGTTGGTTGCTAAGACAATTGGCGCCCGTGGCTTTGAGCTTAGCCTTGGCCAGAGCCGGTAGGAGCATCCCAGCAAGGATGGCAATGATGGCGATCCCCACCAAAAGTTCTATTAAAGTGAAGGCTTGAGGCTTTGAAGGCGATGTTTGGATTTTCATGAGTGGAAAGAGGGAAAAGGCTTTGTGGTAAAGTGAAGGGTTGAGTCACCAAACTCCAGTCGCAATTTGATAGTGCGTCTCTCATTCCTGTTTTTGGCACCGCGCTCGGAGCAACAGCGCTGGGCCGTCGCCGTTGCTCCGGTGAGATCTTTCAGAGGATTAGTAAACGCCCTCGACAATGGTCTTCTCCATGGCACCGAAGGGACGAACGTCGCCGACCCCGTCCCAGGCGTAGGGAGGCCTTGGGGCGCGCCGAATGGCTTCGTCCCGTTCGAGGAAGCGAGGCATAAAGAATTCTTGAGTGAGCGTGGTGAGTTCGACCCGGCCAAAATCCCCGTAGGAAACGAGTTCATGGGTGTCGGTCGCTTTGACGACACGCAGAACAGCGCGAGGTTGGGGCGCGAAGTAGGTGACGCTGAAGGCATCTTCCGGTTGCAAAGGAACGCTAGCAGCGAGGCCCATGAGAGTATTACCGTAGGTGGGATAGAACCCGATACGTCCCTCGAGCAGTTCTTCGACGATGAAGCGAACCTCTTGGGGTTTCATTGAGGTGCCACCACAGAAAACACCGCGAATACCGGCGTCCCAAAGATTAACCTGTTCAGCGAGGGCTTCGAGGAGTTTTGGGGTTGTGAAGAGACCAGTGACCTTGCGGTTTTTAAGAATTGTCGAAGCCTGATCGACCACATGAGCCATGTATTGTTTGGCGACTTCGTATTGTTTATTGGAGAGTAATTTTTTTACGAAACGCGGATCGAGATCGATAAAGTAACAGGAACTGCCGCGGACATTGGCCAGATGCTCGATAGCAAGGCGGAGACGGCGTGGCCCAGTGGGACCCATCATCAGCCAAGCGCCGCCACGGGGAAAATGGGTATCGTTAATTTTTTCGCTAAATTCCGAGTAATCAACTTTGTAGTCATTCCAACCGATGCGTTGTTTGGGCATACCGGTGGTGCCGCCGGTTTCAAAAATATTAAAAGGCTTCCCTTTGAATGCCGCCGGCACCCAAACCTCGGGTTGGAGATCCCGAAGGGATTCATCTTGGAAATGGGGAAACTTCAAGAGATCAGAAAACGACTGAACTTCTTTTCGCGGATCCCAGTTATTTTTGGCCCAATCGAGCCAGAACGGGCAGCCCGTATCTGGACTAAAATGCCACTGGATTATTTCGCGAAGGTGCGAATCGAGTTGAGCTTGGGCAGTGGCGACAGCTTCAGGAGCGACGGATGGTATCGGCATAATGTGTTGTTGCTGGAGGTGACGTTACCGTGTGTTTTTTGTTTTCAAACTGCGAAGTTGACCAGAAATCAGAGAGAGTTTTTCTTGGGTAAGAAGCGTTTGCGATGAAATTGACCTTTCTCGAGAGCCTCTCTTGGCGTAATTCCACTCCGCACGTTCATGTCCACTTCTTCGCGTACATTCATTGCGGACCATGTTTCCGGCATTCCACGTTCTGGTATCCGAGACTTTTTTGAACTGGTTCAAAACACCATAGGCGTTATTTCGCTGGGGGTCGGCGAACCTGATTTTGCGACTCCGTGGCACATTCGTGAGGCAGCAATTTACGCCTTGGAACGGGGTCGAACCCAGTACACCTCCAATCTAGGACTGCTCAAACTGCGCGGATGTATCTGTACTTACGTCGAGTCTAAGTTCGGCGTTCGCTACGATCCTAAATCTCAAGTGCTCGTCGCGGTTGGTGTCAGTGAGGCTTTAGATCTGGCCCTGCGCGCCACACTCAATCCAGGTGACGAAGTTATTTATCACGAACCCTGTTATGTAAGTTATTCGCCCAGCGTTATTCTTTCGCACGGGGTTCCTGTGCCCGTGGTTTGCCGAGCCGAAGATGGATTTGCGGTGACGGCCAAGGCGATTGAGGCCGTGGTGACCCCGAGGTCAAAAGTGTTAATGCTCTCTTTCCCCACCAATCCAACGGGAGGAACGATGACTCGCGAGCAGTTGATTGAAATTGCGGAGGTGGCGCGGCGTCATGATTTGTTGATTATCACTGACGAGATTTATTCTGAACTGACTTTTGAAGGGGAGCACGTCTCGATTGCTTCACTGGCTGGAATGGCAGAGCGGACCTTGTTTTTGCACGGTTTTTCCAAGGCCTACGCCATGACCGGTTTCCGGATTGGTTACGCGTGTGGTCCGTGCCATCTGATTGATGCGATGATGAAGGTGCATCAGTATGCAATTATGTGTGCAAGTATTATTGCTCAGGAAGCCGCTATTGAAGCTTTGACTCACGGCGAAGCGGCGACTGCAGCGATGCGCGACCAGTACCGTTTACGGCGTAATTTTATTGTGAAAGCCTTAAACGACATGGGATTGCCGTGTCATTTGCCTCGAGGCTCGTTTTATGCCTTTCCCAATATTAGTTCGACAGGCTTGGGATCAAAGGAGTTTGCCATTCGGTTGTTGAATGAAGAGAAAGTGGCCTGTGTGCCGGGTGGAGCCTTTGGGCCGAGTGGTGAGGGGTTTCTCCGATGCTGTTTTGCCACGGCTTTCGACCAGATTCAAATTGCGATGGATCGAACCTCGAAGTTGGTGGATCGATGTCGCAAGGGTTGAGGGAGTGAATGAGAGAACGGGTTCATTTTTCCAATTATTTCTCGTTGAAGTTCTTTTCAAGAGAAGCGGATTAAGATCACTATTTAAGCCCACTATCACTGATCTCTTTTAATCTATCCATGAATTATCGTCACGCGCTCAATCGGCGTACCTTTCTTAAGAGTTCGATCGCCTCTATGGCCACGGTTGCTATCGTACCTCGTTACGTTTTGGGAGGGCCTGGGCATAAACCGCCGAGCGAGATTTTGACCCGAGCGGTCATTGGCACCGGCGGGATGGGAATGGGGCATGTAAAGTCGATCAATACGGAGTGCAAACTTCTAGCCGTTTGCGACGTTGATTCCGTTCATCTTGCGGATGCGGTGAAGGAGGGTGGACCGGACTGCAAAGGTTACCATGATTTCCGCGAGGTTTTGGAGCGCAAGGATATTGATATCGTCCATATCCCGACACCGCCGCATTGGCATGCGATTATTTCGATAGCAGCAGCCAAAGCGGGTAAGGATATTTGGTGTGAAAAACCGATGACCCGGACCATTGCTGAGGGCGAAGCGGTGGTGGCAGCCGTGCAAAAGTACAAGCGGATTTTCCGTCTTAATACTTGGTTCCGTTTCAAGGACTCCTTTTATGGTATGGGAGTTCCGGTAAAAGATATCCGAAAGGCAGTGATGCACGATCTGTTGGGGAGGCCGCTGAAGGTGACTTTGAATGCCTCCACTGGGTTTGACTGGAAATTTTATTGGATCGGTCGAACAAATTTAAAGCGAGAGATCGTTCCGGCTCAGTTGGACTACAATTTGTGGCTCGGGCCTGCGCCAGAGAAGCCGTATCATCCGCACCGTGTGCACGGTACTTTCCGAGGCTATTGGGACTATGATGGAGGAGGGCTTGGCGATATGGGGCAGCATTACCTAGATCCTGTGCAGTACATCATGGGTAAAGATAATGAGAGCCCGATAGAAATTGAATCCGATGCGCCAAAGCAGGATTCGGATGCAGTGGGCACATTCCGTTACATCCGACTTAAATATGCGGATGGCTCGGAAATTATTTTGGATGGTGAGGACCGAGATAAAGGGGCCGCTTTTATTGAGGGACCGAAGGGGCGGATCATGAAAGGAATGAAAACAAACATTCCTAATTTTGAAAAAAGGGTGAAGGAATTAGCGGATCCAGAGCCGATGGTTACTGATTTTGTTCAAGCGGTGAAGACACGCAATCCGTTCGCTCTAAATGAGGTCAATGGGCATCGATCCTGCACGTTGATTAATTTAGCGAAAATTGCACTACAGACTGGTCGTCCGCTTCATTTTGATCCGAAGAAACAGCGGTTTATCGATGATCCGAGAGCGAATTCCTATATCAGCCAACCGATGCGTGATAACTGGAAACTGAGTTAAACGTGTTTTAGGTGTCCGCTGCTGGCTGTGAGCCTGCCGACTTGAAAACGAGGCGGCTTGAAAGTTTTTTGCCTTCGGCTCGAGCTCAATTGGAATCTCGTTTATGAGCTTCCTAATCGGTCGACGGCTTCCTAGGATTCGCCGAATGATTCCCCTTAAGACGCTTGGATGTTTGTTTGGATGTTTGTTTGGATGCGGAGGGTTGGCAGTGGGATTACCTTTGCTGGCAGCGCAGGGAGACTGGCCTTCGTGGCGTGGGCCAACCGGGCAGGGGAGCGTTGCTATGGGGCAATTCCCCGAGCGGTGGACCGTTGAATCGGTGGCTTGGAAAGTAGAACTTCCGGGGAAGGGGACGTCGACCCCTATTGTTGGCGGTGGTCGCGTTTATCTGACTTCGCCTGCCGAGGGCCAAGATGCCTTCTTGGCCTTTGATCTTCAGGGCCGAAAACTCTGGGAGACACGGATTGGGCCTTTGGCCGATCCGAAGCATCGCTCATTGGCCTCGAGTTGCAATGCATCGCCCGTGACTGATGGGCAGGCGATCTATGCTCAATTCAAGAGTGGGCACTTTGCCGCAGTCGATCTCGACGGTAAAATTCTTTGGAAGATTAATCTCGTCGAACGGTTTGGTGCGGAAAAAATCTATTGGGATTCAGGAATCTCTCCAGTGATCTCTGGCGAACTGGTGATCCTCAGTCGAATTCATGATGGCGAGTCTTGGGTCGCTGGGTTTGATCGGAAGACTGGAGAAGTGAAGTGGAAAACGCCTCGTAACTTTGCAGCACCAGCGGAGAACAACAATGGATATTCAACACCGCTGCTGATCGAGCAGGCTGGCAAGGCCGTCACGATCATTTGGGGTTCTGATCGTGTCACGGCACATTCCGTTAGCGATGGACAGTTGGTGTGGAGCGCAGGCAGCTTCAATCCGGCAGGGACCGAATTCTGGCCGGCGATCGCCTCGCCGGTGGTCCATGGGGAGACTCTCATTGTGCCTGTGGGCCGTGATGACCGTAGTGGGCAGGCGAACCTTTATGGCGTCCGGTTGGGAGGTCAGGGAGATGTGAGTCAATCGCACCGGATTTGGGAGCGTCACGATATCGGCGTCTTTGTTGCCGCACCCGCTGTGGCTGAGGGGAGGGTATATTTGTTGCGGCACCGCGGCGAAGTTGTTTGTCTCGATCCGGCGACGGGTAAAACCCTCTGGACGGGAGCCTTTCCTAAGACCAGTGCTCCCTACTATGCCTCCCCTGTGGTGGCCAATGGGATCCTTTATGCGGCCCGTGAAGATGGCGTAGTCTTTGCGGCGCGGGTGGGTCAAACATTTAAAATTATATCAGAAAACCCGATGGGAGAACGGCTTGTTGCAACGCCGGTGCCGGCTGCTGATCGATTGTTTCTGCGCGGGGACAAACACCTTTTCTGTATCTTGGGACAAGCAAAGTAATTATTCAGGGATACTTGCGGCTAGTGCAACTTCTTGTCTGTAAAAGTTTAGGACACCAACGATCCCGGCCATAGGGCCGATGGAGCGGAGCGGAATCGGCCCTATGGCCGAGACTCGCCCGTCTTCTGGGGTTGCCGGTGTCCGGCCAAAGCTGAAATCTGGAAGG
>SIAZ01000092.1 GCA_009695405.1 Pedosphaera sp.
CAGCGCCTCCATCCCCACCTTCGCTTTGAACGCTGAACTGTGTCTTTTCCGTTTGGTTTTGGTTTTCATTGGTCTGATCATTTTGTCGTTGATCAAACCCGCAAAACCATAACTTAACCGCTGGTCCAGTTTTCGGGGTCCACCTCAGGATACATTGACACCGCTGTCAGGGAATAATTGGCCCAGAATACTAAGCTCAGCGGGTTGAATTCCGACTACCTCAGATAGCCCTTGCCAAGCTATGTCTGTGTAAAAAGGTTGCCTTCCACAAAGCTCTTCTCCTAGGACACGTCTTCGTCGAGCGCCCCCGGTATCAGCGTCTTTGAATTCAACAAAGTCGCGACGCGGTTCACCTCCTCAGCATTTCTGATCAGGAGGGATTTATTTCCAAACTCGCTCTTGACGCTCCGGCGGATCTTGAAATGTCACCCAAGATAATTTCAGACATTCAGGTTTGGATCTATTCTGACCCTTTGTGCGGCAGGAACGAATGGGTGGAACGACATCACAAGATGACCGAACTTCATCTTCAATTAGACTTCGTCCGGCGCGCCGCAGTCGTGTCGCTCTCGGCAGAAGATTTAGAACTCGACTGGCAGTGTCATTGCCAGCAGTGGGTCTCCACTGGTACGATACACGCGTGCTAGATTTTAATGCCCGTCGGGTCGCCTATGACGCGCTGCTCCGTGCTGAATCCCCAGGGGACTTCCTCGAACATCGCCTCGATGCGGATCCCAATTACCAAGGTCTTCAACCCGAGGATCGCCGTCTTACCCGCGAATTAGCCTCTGGGGTCCTTCGCAATTGCGGAAGTCTCGACTGGTTAATTTCGCGCAAAACCGCGGGGCGCACTCAGAAACCGAAGATTCAGGCGGTTCTCCGACTCGGTGCCTACCATTTGTTTTTTTTCGACCGCATTCCGGATCACGCTGCGGTTAATGAAACGGTGGCACTGGCTCGCTCTGTGGGACTGACCACTCAAGCCGGATTTATAAATGCAATTCTGCGCGGACTCATCCGCGAACGTGATGTTCTACGAGCAGATTTGGAACGTCTCAAAGTTTCCGATCCAGCCACCGGTTGGTCGCATCCTGCGTGGCTCATCGAACGTTGGACCTCCCATCTAACCGACGACGAATTGCAGTCATTGCTGCGTTGGAACAATTCGGCTCCACGCACTTTTGCTCGAGTTAATCGGTTGAAAATTCAACCTCCTCAACTCCTTGAACTTTGGACGACAGAAGGTATTGAGGCCCTCCCTTGCGATTTTCCTTGGGTCGCAAAGGGAACTGTCTTTGAACTCAAATCACACCCACCCATTGAGTCTATCCCCTCCTTCAAATCCGGTGGATTTTATATTCAAGATCCAAGCACCCTAATGGCCGTTGAATTGCTCGAGGTTAAATCCGGAGATCGTGTTCTAGATTTCTGTGCTGCTCCTGGCGGAAAGACCTCTCTTATTGCCGAACACCTGAACGGTACCGGCGACCTCGTTGCAGCAGACTCGAATACGGATCGTCTGAACCTACTCATCGAAAACAGAACCCGTCTAGGTTTCATTAAGTGCCGTGTCACGACCTCCGAAGAGGCATGTAGCGACTTCGATCGAGTGCTGGTCGATGCTCCTTGCTCCAATACAGGGGTGCTGCGGCGCCGAATCGAATTGCGTTGGCGAATTCGTCCAACCGAACTCACCCGATTAGCAAGTCTCCAATCAAGCATCCTCGATAATGCTGCCCAACGAGTCCGGCACGGTGGAGTCCTCGTCTACAGTACCTGCAGCCTTGAAGCAGAAGAAAACCGACAAGTGGCACACGCCTTCACTGAACGTCATCCCGATTTTAAACTTACCAAAATAGCCGAGCTACATCCGGTCCGAGACGGTGTCGACGGAGCCTTTGCTGCCCGTTTCGAACGTCTCGAATAAGCTCGAATCGGCGAACTAGCTCTCAAGGAGGCCTTTAGATTTCCGATGAATGATCGGTATCCGCCTCCGCGCGCTGTTCTTCGTCTCGGCTAGAGGCTTCTACCCATTGGATCGTTTTAAAAATGATCCATCCAAAGACCGCTAGCACTACCAAGGCACTGGAAAGTCCCCAAATAACCTCAAAACATTTTGCTTCACTCACCAGTCGCAGTGGAAAGAGAAAACAACCAAAGGCGATTAGCAAAAGCGCGCCTCCGGACAATTTCAATAGTTTGTTTTTTCAACTGAGGCCCCCGCATCGAACTGGAATATTACCCTCCAAAACAGCACCGCAAGTACCGCTCCAATCGCAAAAAGTACGGGAACACTCCAATGAAACTCAAACTTGAGTCCCTCACGATCACGCCCTACGACCCCTAATGACCCAAGCATTCCACCCAAGGCTAAGGCCGAGGAAACGACGATGACCCGTCGCAAAAAAGGAGCTTTGGAGTGCATAGCTAGAGCCCTTCACTCTACACGACAAAGGCCCTGACCTGGAACGATCCCTCCTATAACCCAAGCCTCATGGCCTGCGGCCCGGATGAAACGCAAAACAGCATCAGTAGACTCCTCAGGGACTACTGCGGTCATACCGATCCCCATATTAAAGACCTGATATAACTCAGCTTCATCTACGCCCCCTTTATCGCGAAGAAGGCGAAACAGCGGCGGCAATTCCCATGCATCCTTACGAATCAGAGCGTCGCACTTTGCTGGAAGGATACGGGGCAGATTATCCACAAAGCCACCCCCAGTAATGTGAGCCAATGCTTTTAGGCCCAGCGGTTTTCCTATCGGATTAAACTTCTTAATTAACTTCTGAACGAGAGGCCCATAGGAAACGTGAACTGCCAAAAGTGCATCCCCCAATGTTCCTCCCAATTCAGCAACATGACTCTTCGGCTTTAACCCCAGCGTCTCGAATAAAATCTTACGAGCTAAGGAGTAACCGTTGGTGTGCAATCCGCTGGAAGCAATCCCGATGACAAAGTCGCCGCGTTTCACGGTCTTTTGACCGGTTAACATGCGAGATTTGTCGACAACCCCCACGATAGTGCCGCTCACATCGTATTCGCCTTTTTGATAAAACCCAGGCATCTGAGCGGTCTCGCCACCAATCAATGCGCAACCGTTGGCGGCACAACCTCGGGCAAAGCCACGGATAATATCGGTAAATACATGCGGTTCCAAGGTTCCAGTACCGAGATAATCGAGGAAGAAAAGAGGCTCAGCACCTAAAACAGCTATGTCGTTGACGCAATGGTTCACCAAGTCCTCGCCAATCGTGTCGTGTCGGTCCATGGCAAAGGCGATCTTTAACTTGGTACCCACGCCATCCACCGAACTTACCAGTACCGGTTGACGGTGCTTGCGGAGATTGAGGGCGAATAGGCCGCCGAATCCACCCACCTTGCCCAACACCTCCGGTCGATGGGTCGATGCCAGCAATTGTGGCAGGGTGTTCTTGACGCGGTTTCCTAAATCAATGTCAACGCCTGCTGCGGCGTAGGCTTTCTGCTTCTTCACGTGGCGATAGTGTAAACACGGAGCCCCAACGGTGAACATAATTTATCGAAGCTACCTGCAGTAAACCCACTACCGGCTTGGATCAAAACCGAAGGGTCAGAGGTCAAACGCAAAAACGGTAGAGTTTTTGTTAACCTGCCCATTACCTTCGATAAGGATCGACCTAAGGCACGCCTCCCCCAGTTCGGCATTCTAGCGAAACGGATCCCAGTTTTCGTCTTCACCCACCGCCTTGACTCTTCTGCAACCGTTTAACTCGACACTGTGACAACCGAGAGAGCTCGCCTTGCTGACACCCGATTGAACTGGGTTCATTTCCGCAGTTTTATTCGTAACGAAGCGCCTGAATAGGTTCCAAACGGGCCGCTTTAAAAGCTGGTATAAGACCCGCGACAATTCCCACACCGCCACTGAAAACCACGGCAAGAGCTTGCGCCCACCAAGTAATGACCGGCGTATTTCCAGTCGGCGAAATGTAGGACAATAAATCGACAAGGAATTGGGAAGCGACCAATCCAGCCAAAGCTCCCAGCAGAGCCAGAACAACGCTCTCAACGATGATTTGAATAAAAATATCAAGACCAGTCGCGCCGATCGCTTTGCAGGTTCCAATCTCCCGAATGCGCTCATTGATGCTAGCCAACATAATGTTCATAATCCCGATCCCGCCGACTAGAAGGCTAATCCCAGCAATGATTCCCCCACTCAACCGCGCATTTTTAATCTGGCGATTGATGCTCTCAATTTGGTTTTCCTGAGTCTGAAAAGAAAAATCCTCAATCCCGCGGTGAGTCACCAATAAAATGTTCCGCGCCTGTTGGAGAGCTTTCTCCATTTGATCCATAGATCTCACCTTTAAATCAATGCCGCTCAGTCTGGGATCTGGAATTCCATCGGCGTCGCCGGCAATCCGAAAGCGGACCCAAGAGGTATTAAGTGGAATATAAATAGTGCGGTTCTTGCGCCAGAACGCCCACCCTCCTTTGCGCCCCCATCCCTTTGAACGCTTCGGACCGACTGGGTTGGCTCCCTTAATTTCACCCAGTTTCTTCAAGGCTCTCTCTTTGGTGTCTCGTTCACTCGAATAATGTTGGAACATCCCCACAATGGTGAAGGGTTGACCATTTAATTGGATGGTCTCGCTGACGGGAATAATTTCCCGACCTGTCTCGTCTGGATCTTCAAATAATGCATCACGAATTCCAGTCCCGATCACACACACCGGATTCGCTTCTTCTTCATCTAAAGAATTAAAAAAACGCCCATGTTCAACGGTGTGAAGGTTCATCGCCAAAACTTCCGGCCATGCCCCAACGGTTTCTTCTGGGTCCACCCTTTTATCTCCCTTGGCAGCGATCACCTCAGGAACTTCCATTTCGGGAGAGACCACGCTCAATAAGGGCGCCCCATTTTTTAGCGCCAAAACATCCACCAAAGTACGTCCTGGAGCCTGATCAGCGAGATGATCTTGGTAGCTCGGAATAGCCTGGACTTGCAGTAAAACTTTGTCTGCTCCACCCATGGCAATCATCGATTCACGTAGACCATTTTCCATACCTTGGATGATGGCACTCATGCCCACCAAGGAGGCGACTCCCAAGACGACACCGAACAAGGTGAGAACGGATCGGAACTTATGGGCCCAGACTTCCTTCAAACCGATGAGGATAACATTGAACAAATTCATCAATCGTAACGAAGTGCTTGGATAACATTCATCCGAGCAGCTTTAAGTGCGGGGAAAAGTCCCGCCAAGACGCCCACTCCTGCGGCAAAAGCAAAGGCAACGCCCATTGCTGTCCAAGTAATCACTGGGTCATTTCCAGTTGGAGCGACCCAAGCAATCGCCTTTACCACAAAGCGAGAAGCCAGTAAGCCGACCAATCCGCCAACTAAGGCAATCACCGTGCTTTCAACCAAGATCTGAGTGAAAATATCCACGCCCCCTGCTCCCACAGCCTTCCGAATTCCGATCTCCCGAATGCGCTCAGAAATGCTCGCCAACATAATGTTCATAATCCCAATACCTCCAACAAAAAGACTGATACCGGCGATCAAACTACCGCTGAGCCGGGCGTTCTTTACAAATTTATCAATGTCTTCCCCCCAATCTTCTAGGGTACGAAAAGAGAAATCTTCAATGCCTCGATGGTTCACTAACATGATATTTCGTATCTTGACTAGAGATTGATTGAGTCGGTCAAAATCGTGTAGCTTAATTTCAATACTGCTCAACCGAGGTTCAGCAGGAGCATTGCTTCGACTGGATTGAAACCGTTGCCACATGGTGTTAAGGGGCATATAGACGGTATTGTTTTTAATCCAAAAGGCATAACTCCCGCCGCCTCGACCTCGACCTCGCTGAGGTCCTGTGATGTCTTTTTTGCCCGTTGCCAACATCGCTGCTTTTTCGGTCGCTGCAGCCAAACGGGCCTTACGATCTTGCTCCCCTTCGTACAGTTGAAACATACCAATAATAGTGAAGGGCTGTCCGTTAATTGTCATCTTCTTCCCAATCGGGATGACCTCGGTACCGGTCTCCTCTGGGCGCCCAAATAATTCATCACGAATTCCCGTTCCAATGACACACACAGCGCGGGCTTCATGCGCATCAATGTCGTTAAAAATACGACCGTGCTCCACAACGTGTTCGGTCACTGCTACCTGCTTTGGATAAACTCCGACCGTCATAAAGGTGCGGAATAATTTACCGTTAGCAGCCAGTGTCGGATTGTCCCCTTCTAGCCGCATCTCCGGCGCAACAATTTCGGCATCTGGCACCCCTGCCTCAATAGCCGTTGCATCGGAAAGAGTCATTCCACGGGCGAAATCTCGCAAATGACGCTGTTCTACGGGCACCGATTGAGCTTCTAACCGAACCTTACGCAACCCTCCAACCGCTAGGAGAGCTTCCTTTTGACCGATCTCCATTCCCTTGACCATCGCGCTCATTGCAATCAACGAAGAGACCCCGAGGACTATCCCCAACATGGTTAAAGCCGAACGAAATTTATGAGCCCAAATTTCTTTCAAACCAACGGCGACGGCATTGATCAGATTCGTTCCACCAACAGGTAAATCGACTAAATCCAACCCAGCAAATGAAGATTCCACCACCGGTGTCTGAGAACTCTCAGTCTTCATGTCGCAGAGGGAACCTGACTGAGGTTAGATCGATGCAAACCGGCGAGGCGAGCATTGACATGATCGACAATTTTGCCATTGCGAATCTCGATCCGACGTGGAGTTACCGCAGCAATCTCTGGATTATGAGTGACGAGGATCACTGTACGCCCCTCAGCGGCCAGTCGGCGAAAGAGAGCAAGGATGAGTTCGCCCGTATGTGTATCTAGGTTCCCCGTCGGTTCATCTGCTAAAATAATTCTGGGGTTATTAACCAAGGCACGCGCAATGGCGACCCGCTGCTGCTGTCCCCCAGAAAGCTGACTCGGTCGATTCTTTAATCTATTACCCAGGTCCACCATTTCTAAGGCCTTGAGAGCACGCTCCCGACGAACGCGACCGCCTAATCCAGCATAGATCATCGGAAGTTCAACATTCTGCACCACATTCAACTTGGGCAAAAGATTGAAGGATTGGAAAACAAACCCAATCGATCGGTTACGAATACGCGCCAACTCTCGAGAAGACGCCTTGCCAATTTCCATCCCTTCCAAGGACACACTCCCTCGGCTTGGCGAATCCAGAAAACCGAGGATGTGCATCAGGGTAGATTTACCACTGCCAGAGGGTCCAATAATCGAAACAAATTCTCCCTCATTTAATTCGAGAGAAATATCATCCAACGCACGGATCTCCTCGCCGCCCAGTTGGTATAACTTCGAAACACCACGTAATTCCAAGAGAGCCATGATCAGGTAGGTCGACTCAATGAACGACGGCTGCGCCAGTGACTCCTTTGGACGCCCCCAGTTTGGCTCCTAATTTAACCCCATTCGTTGGGGTCCCCCCTTTTTTAGTCGCTGCCGGTAAATCTTTAGAATGGTCCTCCAGAGAGATTTCATCGCCTGCAGCCAATCCTTTGATCACCTCTGCAAAAAAGTAATCACTGACCCCGATCCGAATCGGTTGACGTTCCCAAATTCCGTCTTTTTTCAACCAAACGTACCGTTCAATCTGCCGTGTTTCTTGGTTTGTCTCAGTGAAAATACCCGCCAAAGGCGCGGCTACCACATTATCGACACTTGCCACCGGAATCGAAATGTTGGCGGTCATACCCGGCCTCACTTTTTTATCCACATCTTTCAGAATGATGCGGGCACCAAAGCCTCGGATATTGTTCTTCAAAGTTGACTGTGGTGCTACTCTTTCCACCTTGCCGGTGATCTTAAACCCTTGGATTGCCTCGATCATCACATCCACTTGCTGCCCAATTTGCAACCGAGTGACATCGGCCTGATTCACGTGCGCACTAATAATCAGATCGTTCAAATTGGCGATTGTCAGAATCTCCGTACCCGAATTGAAGCCCCCGGAACCTGACACCGCTTGCCCTACCGAAATGGGACGCGTCAAAACCGTGGCATCGAAGGGCGCTGCAACCACCGTCTTCAGCAGTCGGTCTGAAATCAAATCAAAGGACTTTTGACGTAATGCCAATTCGTTCTTAGCTAGGTCCAGTTTGGTTTTGACGTCTTCAAAGAGTTCCTGAGCAATTAACTTGTTCTGAAAGAGTTCTTCCGAGCGCTTAAAATCGCGTTCAGCTTGGGTGAGTTGAAGACGGGATCGCTCGACACTTTTTTCTTCCTGCTGCCGCTGAGTTTGGAGCTCACGATCATCCAATTTAAAGAGCATTTGGCCCAATTTGACAGAATCACCCACATCGACAGGTAATTCTTCAATTTTTCCATTCACCTCAGGTCGTACACTCACCTGCTCCGCCGGCCCAATATCACCCGCTGCATTTACCGCAAAACGAATGTTTCGAGTTTCAATAATCGCCGTATCTGCCTTCCTCACCGCCACCGTTGACAGTGCTTCGGTTGACTTCTGCTTCCAGTAATAAAGTCCCCCCGACAAAATTCCTCCTAACAGTAAAAATGTAGTCAATAATTTCATTCAAACTCCAAAACGTGACATAAATAGTACGAACACGTACGCTTTAACCCTCCAAGACAGACCCAATCTATTGGAACCGCCCATAACGAACCCTCAGCGACGATCATGACCTCATCTCAATTCATTCTTTCTTTGTGTCTCGGGCTACTCGTCCTGCGTTGGTTGGCCGCCACCGCTCTATCGAACCTCAATAAACGCCATGTTCAAGCCCATGCAAACCGCATTCCTCGAGAGTGCGAGGAAATAATGGATCCCCCAACTTATGCTCGTTCGGTCGAATACACGTTGGCCAAAGCGCGCTTCGGTAGTCTCGAGGATAATGTCTCAACGGCGATCATCATCGCAGTGCTCTGTCTTAAATTCTTACCTTGGAGCCAGTCGGTTTGGACTCAATCCTTTGGCTCGGGCGCTTGGGCGGGTGCGGGTTGGCTTATCGCGGTTGGCATGATTCTTTCCCTCCCCGATATTCCCTTCTCGTGGTGGTCCCAATTCCGATTGGAGGATCGATTTGGCTTCAATAGAGGCACACCACGACTTTGGATTCTCGATCGTATCAAAATGCTGGCACTCGCTCTTCTTATTGCCACGCCATTGTTGGCTCTAATTCTTGATCTCACTCGCCGAATCGGACCGCTCTGGTGGCTCTGGGCTTGGGCTCTTCTTATCGGTTTTCAACTTTTGATGATGATCGTTGCACCTATTTTTATTCTGCCGCTTTTTAATAAATTTACCCCCCTTCCCGACGGCTCCTTACGCGATCGCCTGATTCGCCTCGGGCAACGTACCGGTTTTACTGCAAAAACAATCCAAGTCGTCGACGGCAGTAAACGCTCCGGTCATTCTAATGCCTACTTTACTGGGTTCGGACGCTTCCGCAAAATCGTGCTGTTTGACACCTTGATTTCTCAACTAACGGAATCCGAACTGGAAGCGGTCTTGGCCCATGAAATCGGACACTACAAACGGGGGCATCTCCCTCGGATGCTCGCCTGGAGTACCCTCAGCCTTCTTGCTTCTTTCGCTCTGATCGGTTGGCTTGCTGAGCGTCCGGAATTACTCCTCGCCTTCGGCTTTCAAGCCAATGCTGGATTTGCTCCAGTTCTACTCCTCTTCGGGCTCCTCAGTGGGGCCTTCACTTTTTGGTTCTCGCCATTAACTCATTTTTGGTCGCGTAAACACGAGTATGAAGCCGATGCCTACGCAGTTGCCGCCGTAGGAGGACCATCCGCTCTGTCGGGCGCGTTACGAAAGTTGCACGAAAAAAACTTATCGAACCTGACTCCACATCCTTTATTCAGTGCCTTCCATTACTCGCACCCTACCTTGGTTGAACGTGAACACTCTATGAGCAGGGGATTCTCTGCATCACCATCAACCTCCACCCCAACCTAATTCGCTTAAGCATCTCGTAAAATAAGTTGGGCTCACAAAAATAGAAAAAATCGAACAGCAAAAATAAGAAATCTCAACGCACTGAAAACAAAGATCCCCCTCTTTATTAGAGAATTAACCTGCGATTTAGTGTGACAAAAACCAAGCCGCGCAGCTTACGCCCAACTCAGTGTCTAATGACTCGCCTTTGCCTCTACTTTTTTAAGCGGGTCGCGGAAGAAAATGAGGAAGAAACCTAGGACCAAAGCAGCACCAATACTCGGAATCATCCAGATTCCCTTCCAGTCGTAATTCAGTCCATTAACTGGCAGGTCGAGGTGATAGGCTTTCAGTGCTTTGCCCGCTAAAAATGTCCCTGCAAAGGAACCCACACCCCATAAAATGAAGGCGATGAAACCCTGTGCCGCTCCTCGAATTCGCTCGTTCGCTTGCTCATCAACGTAAAGTTGTCCGGCAATAAATAAGAAGTCATAGCACACACCATGCAGGAGAATCGCCGCGTAGATTAAGAGGTTTTGCTGATAAACCGCACTGACACTTTGGGTGAGTAAAAAATAACGAATTGCCCAACAGAGAATCCCGATAAAAAGGGTTTTTTTGTAGCCTAATTTGCGGAGAAAAAGCGGTAAGAGAAAAAGAAAAGCGACATCAGAAACCTGAGCTAAAGAGGTCTTTGCAGCCATCATATCCCACTTTAACTCAGTAAGATAAATCCCCAGCAAAACGAAATAAAAATACAGCGGTATACATATAAGGAAAAGGCATAGAATGAAGATCGCGAACGAAGGCTTCCGTAGCATCGCCAGTGCATCTAATCCTAAAATTTCACCGAGACGAACTTGGCTACCGGTTTTTCGGGGGGGAGTATGCGGCAGGCTCAGGGAAAAGAGTCCAAACAAAATCGAGACGCAACCTGCGAGATAGAACTGAATGGAGGATTGTTCGCCCTTAACCCAACTTAGAACTACCAACCCGGCAATCCATCCGATGGCTGCAAGTATTTTGATCCGTGGAAAATCGGTCTTTGCGTGGGTCAAGTGATGAAGTGAAAGGGAATTGCCCAAAGCGAGTGTTGGTACAAAAAGGGCGCAATAAAGAATGAGCATCGGATAGAAGCTGCTAAAGTCGCGAAAGAGGGGAAGACACAGCAAAACCAGACCTCCTAAAATGCCCAGTACGGCTAAAATCTTTTCCGATGAAAAATAACGATCGGCAATTAATCCGACGAAAAAAGGTGAAATCATCGCGCCGATAGCAAAGGCACCATAAGCCGCTCCAATTTGTGCGCCATCGAACTTAAGTGACGTGGCTAGGTAACTGCCCAAACTCACATACCACGCCCCCCAAATGAAGTACTGCAGGAACATAAAGACCATCAACTTGATCTTAATTGCGGATTGATCAGACATACAGGAAATGAGTTTAACGGTTACAAATCAAAGGGAGCCGTTCGAAGATTAACTGGAAAATTATTTAGAGGACAGAAATAGATTCTGTCGACGAATCAGACTTTCGATTTTCAAATGAAATGCCTCTGACTTGTTATTCCAAATCAAACCAGTAAACTTCGACCCAAGATGGAAAATCAAATTAGCCCCCTCGAATTACCTAGGCTCAGGGTTACCATTGATCGACTTCTTTATCAGCGCCTAAACTCAGAGCAGTCTGACAAGCCTCATTCTTTCATCTACTCCATTTCTATTCACAATGATTCCGATGTTGCAGTGACTCTGAAAGGAAGGAAATGGGTGGTCACTCACGAGGACGATTCAGTCTTAGTGGTCGAGGGAGATGGGGTGATTGGTGAGACTCCTACCCTCGAACCGGGAACCAAATTTAGTTACAATAGTCGGCATATTATTGGCACGACTACCGCAACCGCCGAGGGTGCCTACTTGGGAATAGATAGTCTGAACCGCCGAGTGATGGTTCGGATTCCTAAATTTAAAATGGAAGTGCCGACCCTGAAGGATTGAGACTGGTGTACAAACTCCTCTCCTTTGGTCTGGAGCCAAGCACAAGCACAACTGAGAATCACTCACCCTCTGTCAGGGAAAATGACGCCACTCATCTCCTCTACAAAAAACCGCCTCTCTCAAAGATGGACTGGGCTACTCGTTGTTTTGGTGCTTCTTTCAGTCTGCTTTTTTATTAGACCGCAACAGTACCTCGCTCCGCTTCGCGAACGTTTGGTCAACTGGGGTCCTTGGGCCCCTGCCCTGTTTATTCTAATCTATATCGTCGCCTGCATTTTTATGGTGCTAGGTTCGGCTCTCACTCTGGTCGCTGGCACCCTCTTCGGAATTACTCGCGGGACTTTGTACGTCTCTGCCGGCTCTACTCTCGGTGCCACTTTCTCTTTTCTCCTCAGTCGCTTCGCCTTGAGAAATTGGATTGAAAAACGTCTCGATCAGTCCCCCTCTTTTGCTGCCGTCGCTGATGCCGTGGCAATTGAAGGTTGGAAAAGCGTCTTCCTTCTCCGCCTCTCACCCGCCTTTCCCTTTAACTTTCTCAATTATGCCTTGGGGTTAACTCGCGTCTCTTTTCATGACTACGTTCTAGCCTCTTGGTTAGGAATGCTGCCTGGGACTGTTCTCTGTGTGAGGTTGCTTCGATTTCTCGGACGGAGAGTAAGAGGAATCCTGTACCATGGAATCCATCATCAAAGACTCCCCTACAAAAACGCGCCGGAAGTTCGATAAATCGTTCAAATGCGAGGTCGTTCGCAACTGGTTATCGAGCGGTAA
>SIAZ01000093.1 GCA_009695405.1 Pedosphaera sp.
AAAGCGGGCGAACAATCCATTTGCGTTGACGCGGGAAGTGGAGCGGCAGCTGAAAGTGATCGAAGCCCATCGGCGAGAAGCGCAAACTTGACCGGAGGGCGGGAACTGATAAAAAGAAGCCCCCCAAGAAACGGGAACGAAGGAGGCCGAACTGCCACCGGGCCCCGGCTTCATTCGCTTCCAAATTTCAGGGGACTTTGGGTAACACCACTTTTGAGTCAACCGGAGCATTTTCCGGCCTCGTCTTGGGTAACACCCCCTTTTGAGTTACGGCGGCCCTGGACCAAGACGGTTGCCTGCGTTCGTGCCACCTTTCGGATTAGATTCCACCTTTCGGATTAGATTCCGTAACCCTTGCATGGCTGAACTACGACCCAATAATTCATACCCCGTTTCCTCTGCCTCCTCGTGACTAAGGTAATGATTTACCTTGATCAGTTGGGTGAAATCCTCCGCTTTCTTCAGCGTGATATCGATTTGATCCGCGCTAAACGGCTTGATTAAATAGTCGAAGGCCCCATCGCGCATGCAGGCCACTGCCGATTCCACTGAGGCATGACCTGTCATAATCACCACCAGCGGTCGAACGGGGCGGTTCTGCAATTCGCGCAAAAGATCCGTTCCCTCACCATCGGGAAGCCGAACGTCGACAAAAATCAAATCCCAAGTATCTTTAGCCAAGTGTTCTTGGGCAGAAGCAAGTGTGGAAACACCAACGACATCAAATCGACGTTTATGCAATTGAGCCTCAAGAGATCGACGGATAATCTCGTTATCTTCAAGGATGAGTATTTTCTCGATGGGCATGTGAGGCAGGTTCCCGTCGTAAGGCTTAATTACTTTGCCATTTAATTGCTTAAAAGATCAAGTATTGGCTCAATTCTCGACATGTTTAGTTCCAATATCCTTTTTTAACTTTGGGCTGCGTAGAAGGCCTCTACTCGCGCCATAATATCTCGATACCCAATATCCTGCTCGTAAATACGTTTGAATTGGATAATGGCATCCGCTGGTCTCCCCATAGTTTCCAATAAGACGCCGAGATCGTAACTCAGTTCTTTTGCTTCTTCGTCAAATACAGGTTTCTCTTTCAGGGCTTCCTCTAATTTCTTTGCCGCGAGATCATTCATGCCTCGGCGAGCAAAGCCTCTCGCAAGTAACGTCATTGCAGCGATGCGGCGCGATGGATTGTTCTGAGCCTTTTGCAGTTCAGCAATCGCTTCTCCAATTCGCCCCGCTTTAAGGTAAAGTTCACCGAGTTCAAAGCGAACATGTAGATCTGTCGGGTTGGCATCTAATCGCCGGCGGACATCCTCTATCAGGAAGGTCGCGCGCCTTTCTCGCATTCTCTTGAGTGCTTCGGCAGACTCAGGGTCATCTGAGCTCAGGGCTTTCTCTTCCGCATCAAACTGAAGCAGTCGTGCGTCTCGAATCTGAATCAAAATCTGCGGATCGTTCAGCCCTGCCACTTGCAGTAAGAGTTCGAGCCAGCGGATTGAGCCGGAAATATCACCCTTTTTTAGGCTGAGATCTGCCAAAGCGCGAAGCACACGCGGATTACTTGGATCGCTTGCTAATTTAAGCTCTTGCTCGGCAAAAAGAAGCACGGCAACTTCAACATCCTTGACCTCGCGAGATTCAAGTTCGAGCGACTTAGCTTGCTCTTTGTTACGAAGTAAATCGCGGTAACTCCCAGATCCATCGGCCGCTTGCTCATAGCCGCCTTCCTCCATAGTCCGTGTCGCCAGTAAGTTCTTTAGCTTCTCGTTCAAAGTGGGATCATGCGGATCAGCCAACAAAAGGTCGTTGATGATTCTTTCGGCACGGTCACGATTACCGAGTTGATTCTGCAGATCGGCCAACTTTTCCGCTAATTTACGATTAGCAGAATTGGCTTTGAAGGCGATTTCCAGAGAGAGAATTGCCGTTTTTGGGAACCGAGAGAGAAGTGCGGCTTCAGCCAAAAGTTCATGGGCTGCCATGTTGGAAGGGTCCTCATTCAGAACCTCCTCGGCGATGATAATCGCGTCGAGCGGATTAGATCTTAGGGCAATCTGTCCACGAGTAACCGAATTCGCGGAACCTAGAAACCTGCGGAATATGCCACCACCGTTCCCTTTCCCAATCCGCTTATGTTGTGCGGCTCGAAGGGCTTCACGAGCTTCGTAGAGGCCGGGTTCATTCTTGACCACCTGAAGTAACAAAGTGACCGCATAATCCAAATTGTTCTTTTGCAGTGCAGCAATCCCTTTCTCAAACATTTCCCGCTGCTGAACGGGCACCTCCTCTAGCGTCTTCTCTGCCATAGGATGACTCTAACGAATAGCCAGAACTATGGCAATCTGCGACGCTGCTCAGGCTCAGCAAGCCGAAAGTAGGATCGGTTAGGATGTCACCTAGTCCAACCCCTCCTATTAGGAGAATAGGTTTTTCGAAGATTACGTGACGATCTGTCCAAAGAAACAGTAAGTCTACTGGCGAACCGCACCCTAGGTAGCCAAGTCAAACCTTCAGGTTTGCTCACATTCCCATGATTTGGTATCCGGCATCGACGTACAACACTTGACCGGTAATGGCCGCAGCCCCATCTGAAGCTAAGAAGGCACCCGTGTGACCTAGTTCCGAAGGTTCAACATTACGCCGCAACGGAGAATGAGTTTCATAGTGCTTCAACATATCTCCGAACCCAGCAATGCCGCGCGCGGCAAGGGTGTTCATTGGCCCAGCACTGATGCAGTTTACACGAATCTTTTTTGGCCCCAGACTATGGGCAAGATAACGTGTCGAGGCCTCAAGGGCCGCTTTGGCTACACCCATCACATTGTAATGAGGAATGACCTTTTCCGACCCGTAATACGACATCGCCACAATTGAACCACCACGGTCCATTAGGGGTGCCGCTTCTCTGGCGAGTCCGATGAGCGAATAGGCACTCACATCATGGGATACTCGGAAGGCCTCTCGGCTTGTATTGATGAAATCGCCTTCTAATGCCTCCTTGGGGGCAAAGGCGACCGAATGCAAAAGTAAATCCAGACGCCCAAAGGTCTCCTTTACTGTCCCAAAAACCGAGCGGATCTGATCATCACTGGTCACGTCGCAGGGGAGAATAAGAGTTTCAGGCCCGAAGGTCCCGGCCAGTTCTTCAACATTGTCCTTTAGGCGATCGCCTTGATAGGTAAAGGCCAACTTTGCTCCTTCCCGATGCCAAGCTTGGGCGATGGCCCAAGCGATGGAGCGTTTATTGGCAACACCGAACACAATTCCCAATTTTCCTTCAAGAAGACCCATAACGCGAGAGAGCTTGGGCGAATTAGTCTTCCGGATCAAGATAGGGATTTAAACCAGCTCAACGCCTCGTCGGGTAACAGTTAGCTTTGACGCACGGCGATTACACGGTCCATTCCCTCGTCGACCGTTCGTCAAAGAGTCAATTAACTTCAGAGGTCCCTCGGTCAGGCTGTCAATCAGCGAGGTATTCATCGACTCTCGGCCCACATTTTGTGGGACTTGAACTGAAGTCGCCGAATTTGACGTCCTTAGCACTCCCTAGAATTTAAAGAAGTTGCTTTAAACGAATATCGCGAAACTGGATCAACATCGCAGGCCCAGCATGGATTTGGAGGGCAAGAATACCTTCCTTAGACGCTTTGGATGGTTGTAGATCAATGACATCAACGGTCTGCCGATTGTTAATGAAATGCAGTAGATGATTTCCGTCAGCAATAATGGTGTAATCATTCCACTGCTCGTCGCGAATTGACGCCTGAAGCTCTTTTGAATCGGCGAGCTTTCCAATGACGGTGACTTTAGTGCGCCCGTCCTCATCGATGATCAAGGTGCGTTGACCCCGTTCAGCAAGAATACCGCGTCCGCGTTCCTCATAGAGAATTCCGCTGTAAGTCTTTCCCGCCTCCAAATCAGCTTGGTACCCCCCCACGATAAATTTCTCAGCATCTATCAACTTGCTCCGATATTGAATGCCGGAGTTTCCATTCAAAACTCGGTATTGAAGCCGGAGTTCAAAGTTTTTGACTGTTCCATTGGTCCACACCAAAAAAGTATTGTCCTTAATCGGGGCTTCTTTGGTGGTGATCCCCGTGATTGCACCGTCTTTGACCGACCAAAGGGTACTTAAACCTTCCCAACCCGCTAAGGTTTTACCGTCGAAAAGGGAAACGGTAGGTGCTTCCTTGGCAGCGGTAACGGTGAAGGAACCACCAGCGATGGCGAGTGTGGCGGCGGCGATGAGCGCACCGACTTTAAAGTTAAGAAAGGTAGGCATCTGGGTGTTTGTCCACCAAAAAGGCCTAGCGGGTCAAGCGAACGATGCTAACAGGCATTATACTGGGAGCGTCTGACGGACTCCGAGCACGCGGCAGACTTTGAAAATGAGACCAAAGACAGAAGCGGTTACTGATGGTTCTTTTTAAAAACGGGTCAGAGGCGGCCTGTACTCAGCCAGTAACGACCTCAATTAGGTCATCGGATTGCCGCGAAAACAAAATTGGACCTGAGTCCCGCTAGGCCAAGACATTCAGACTCCTAGGTGATGTTAACTCAAAAGAATCGAAGATCGCACCCTTCCTCGCCTCATGCCAAGGTTGGCCCATGGTTCGGTCCATTTTTGTCCAAACCGTTTTCTGGCGGGTAGCGGCCGCTCTTTCTTGGGCCTTGGTTTCCCTGCTGACACTGAAACTTTTCCGTCGGCATCTCTCTCTCGAATTGTACGGATTGGTCGGCCCTGCCCTGCTGGTGCTCGGAAGCTTGCCAGCATTGGATGGTGGATTTCGGGCCACCCTCAACAGACGCATGCTGTCAGCTGGGGCTGGGGTTGAATCCGACGCATTGACGGCCTTCGGGCAGCGCCTTTATTCCCGACTAGCACTCACCGCAACCGGACTCGGATTGCTGCTTCTTGCGACCTATTCCTTTACTCCAAATGCTCAACTTTTGCAGTTGCCTTGGCCGTTCTTTCCTCTCCTCGGATCCTCCTGCGGCCTCGTTGTCCTCGCTTCCTCATTCCTCCAACAAATGACTGGCGTCGGGCTGCAACGTCGCATGTTTATTCTTCAACTCATCATGGCTTGGACCTCGCTCGGACTTCTCTGGGGCGGTTTTCAGTTTGGGGCCGGCTATTGGTCTTTCATTCTTTCTCAGGGTGTTCCGCCGCTGATTTCTATCCTCCTCGCTGTCCCGATGATTCGACGGGTATCCCCCAGCGTCTCCATCCTCGACTTTTCTTGGACTCCTCAGGATACCTCTTCTCTCAGAGCCCTCTGGCCTGAGTCTTCCGGCCTGATGAGAATGCAGTTTAGCACCCTCCTTCTCTACACCGTTGACGTCTATCTCGTCAGCTGGATCTGGACCGGCTCTTTAGTCAGCCACTATGCTCTCTTTGCCAACCTCTTCTCTCGCCTCCGCCAACTTCTTCAGTCCGCAGATGAAGCCGTTTGGCCTTTGCTTGCTGCTAAACGTAACAAAGGCGAACAAATCTCCGCCGGTGTTTTACGGTTTAATGGATGGCTTTACGGAGCTGCACTCGCGGTGGCAGCGGTCTGTATCGGTCCATTTGTGACCGGTTTTCTCGATAAAAAATGGGCTGCCGCACCCACTCTCGCCACCCTCTTTGCGGCCCGTTATCTCGTTACTGGCCTCGCTTCGCAGCCGGCTTGGTGGCTTTACGGACACGGTCAAACCCGATCTCTCGCAGGTCATATGGAACGAGAACTTCTCACTTCTCTCGCACTAAGCCTGCCTCTTGGATTGTGGCTTGGCCCCATCGGTATTGCCATCGCTTTCCTCTTGGGAACCTTGGCTGGCTCCTTGGTTCCTCTGCCACTCGAATACGCACGGCGCAACAACCGTTCCACCGCCGAGATCTTCACAGCCTCGTGGCTCCGTGCTCTCATTGCTGCGCCTATTGCTGGGGGCCTTGCTTGGCTCGGCTTACAGGTCGGTGGATCTTGGCTTTACACGGTGACCTTCGCGGGTGTTGCAACAGGCCTCACTCTCGGAGCGGCTCTAGCCTTGGCGGCTTGGAAAGCTAAAAAAGCAGGGAAAATCAATCGTATCGATATCGCCAACTATCTTTAATTCGGAAATCTCTGACTCCGCCCTTTCCCGTTTCTCTCTTTCCCGTTTAATTGCCTGCACTACCTCCGTCCGCCTCCGATGAAACGCCTACACAGACTCCTTCGAACCGCGCGCAACCGAGTTCTCTGCCTGTTTTCAGGACGCGAAGGCGGCCTCCAATTTGAAACCGATTTCTGGGACGATTATTTCCGCTCTCAAGGGGGTAAATGGCCGGAGGATTATCGACGTCGTCTCGACCCTTCTTCGCCTCTCGAATCGATGCATCGCCCTTTTATTGATCGGTTACCCAATCAGACGGTACAAATCCTTGATGTGGGCGCAGGTCCACTGACCATCCTTGGTAAAGTTCACCCCTCAAAAACGGTCCAAATTACTGCCGTGGATCCGCTGGCGGCACGGTATGATGCTTTGCTGAAAAAATACACAGTAACCCCGCCCATCCGTACCCGGTTAGGTTCCGGCGAAGCGTTGATCTCTCAGTTTGGTGAAAACACCTTCGACTTTGTCTATGCCCAAAACTGTATCGATCACGCCGAAAACCCTGTTGAAGCCATGCGACAAATGGTGAGAGTCGCCCGCCCAGACTGTAATGCTGTCCTCTACCATGCCCCGAATGAAGCCGAGACTCAGGCTTACTCAGGGCTGCACCAATGGAATTTCACTCTCGAACACGACCGATTCATCGTCACTGGGCGCAATGGAAAAACCGATGTCGCTGAAGCTCTCAAGGATATCGGCGTTTGTACCGCCCGATTGCACGAAGGTTGGATCCTTACCGTTATCCATAAATATCCCATCTCAAGCCTCGGATCGTCTCAGACGGGGGCCTCCGCGATTTAGGGCCTCCTGCATTCCAAGCTTGGAACCAATCTCTTCTGCCCGTTAAAGTAACAAATGTGACCTTCCTCACTCCGAAATGCCTGCCCGATGGCCGTTCGCTCCTCAATATTGGCTGCGGTTGGAAAACGCATCACGGTTGGACCAATATCGACTTTTCTCCCTACGCTCGACTCGCCGCTAACCCGAGACTAGCTCGGTTGCTGGCTCAGTTCGGCCTTCTTTCCACGCTTCGGAAAGAACGACTCGCGCGGACGGATCCCGCGATTTTTTACCACGACCTTCGACTCGGGATCCCCTTCGCCGACGCCAGCTTCGACGCTCTCTATAGTTCTCATTTTTTTGAACATATTGATCGCGCTGAATTACCCGCCCTGCTGGCCGAATGCCGTCGGGCTATGAAACCGGGAGCCCTCCTTCGCGTGGTTGTACCCGATTGGGAATTACTCACCCGCTGGTACCTAGCGGCGCTTCAAGATTGGGACAACGGTAAAGCGAATGCTAATCAACATCACTTCAAAGCTATGCAGGATATGATTGATCAAATGGTTCGATCCGATGCGTCGGGGGCTCGTAAAGGCTCCCTCTTTGGTCGTTTCGAAAATTGGTATCGGGGCGGCGCTTCGGGGACAGGTGAACTTCATCGCTGGATGTACGACCGTCGATCTATGGTCGAATTGTTAGAAAAAAATGGCTTTTACTCCTGCCAAATCGAATCCGCTCGCACCAGTCAAATCGCTGGGTGGACCGACTTTGCTCCCGCTCTCGATCTCGATGACACCGGGAACGATTACAAGCCCGAGTCTCTCTATGTCGAAGCTGTCCGCTGATCCGAACTCGAAGCCTCTGCGGATTTTGCATCTGTTAGGTTGCGAAGAGGATATCGGTGGCGTGCTTACTGTAGTGCGTGAATTAGCTGCCGCCTCGGTGGTTCAAGGCGCTATTCACTCCGGTCTTGTTCACACTTCTTTCGTCGAACGACGCCCCTCTTCTTTGCAATGGTGTCGCTCACCTCATCTACGGATGGAATCTCCCAGGGTCGCCGCTCTCCTTTGGCGCGGGTTTCGTGCAGCTCTTGAACTCGGTCGGCACCAGAAAAACTTCAGCCCAACGGTGATCCATGCCCATTCTCGTGGACCTCTGGCAACGGTCTTATTCGCCCGTTTACTATTTAAAACACCTCCCATCGTCTTCACAAACCACGCCTTCGCACGCACTCCGGCCTTCTATCGCTGGGCCGCCGCTCGCCCCCGTTTTACCACTGTCGTTCTCTCCCACTCAATGGCGACCCATTACGGGCTGATACCTCTACCTTCCAACGTTGAAATCATCCCTGCTTGCTGCTCCGATGCTTTGTTCGAACGTTCACTCCAACCCTCGATAAGCTTCCCTCACCGAATTCGCCTCGTTGGTGTCGGAAATCTAATTCGCTGGAAAAAATGGAATCTTGTCCTCGATGCCCTAGCTCGCTTGCCCATCTCCTTGCGACAACGATTTCATTTCACTCTTTGGGGACCTACACCCACTGACGCAGATTCACAGTCATTCGCTGGCGAACTCAAAACGATGATCGGACAACTCGGTCTCGCCCCTTACGTCCGACTCGCAGGTCCCACTCTAGATGTTCCGTCAGCCATCGAAGCGTCAGAACTGTTTGTCCTCCCTTCAACCAACGAACCTTGCTCGGTCGCTCTCGCAGAAGCTCTCGCTCTCGGTCGACCTGCTGTCGTTTCCTCTAGTGGTGGCAATGTGGATATCGTTCAACACGGTCGCACAGGGCGCTTGTTCAAACCCGACGATCCCGCGGACCTTGCTCGACAACTAGCTGGCTATGCCGAAGGTGATTGGACCACCGCTGGGCCTGAGGAATGCCGAGAAAGCATCCGGCATCACGCCGCATCTGCTGTCTGGAATCGTTATAACAAACTGTACCGGCGGTTGCTTGCGGGCCCCCCATCGCTCTAGGGTGGTCACACGGTGAGTTCCACTCTGTACGATTTTCTTCCGCGCCTTGAGGCACCCGATTCAGATTTTCTCTTGGGGCGCTTCCTCGACTTTGTCACCGCCCGCGGTGTGGAACTTTATCCCGCTCAAGAGGAAGCTATCCTCGAACTATATGAGGGCAAAAATGTCATCCTGAATACTCCCACAGGATCAGGTAAATCTCTAGTCGCCTCAGCCCTCCACTTCAAAGCTCTCGCCCAAGGTCATCGCTCTGTTTACACCTGCCCAGTTAAGGCGTTAGTTAACGAAAAATGGATCTCTCTCTGTCGCGAATTTGGGCCTCAAAATGTCGGCCTAAGCACCGGGGACGCCACGATTAATCGAGACGCTCCTATCCTTTGCTGCACAGCCGAGATCCTCGCTAATATCGCCCTCCGACACGGATCCGCCTCCCCATTCCGCGACGTTGTCGTCGACGAATTTCACTACTACTCCGACCGTGAACGCGGCGGTGCTTGGCAAATCCCCTTGATCACTCTTCCTCAGTCTCGTTTCCTGCTCATGTCCGCGACTCTCGGTGAAACGGAGTTTTTCGAGCGCGAACTCACTCGACTCACTGGCAAGGTATCCGTCACCGTTAAATCTATTATCCGCCCTGTTCCTCTCGATTTTTCGTGGTCTGACACTCCCCTATCTCAAACTCTCGAAGCTTTGGTCACCGACAAAAAAGGGCCCGTCTACGTCGTTCATTTCACTCAGGCTGAAGCTGCCAAAAGCGCTCAAGACTTTACCTCTATTACGGTCGCTTCTCGTGAGGAAAAAGCTGCAATCAATACCGCAATTGAAGGTATCAAATTCTCCAGTCCCTACGGCGCTGATATTAAACGATGGCTCCGGTCTGGAATCGGTCTTCACCACGCCGGACTCCTCCCACGCTACCGTATCCTTGTTGAACAACTCGCCCAAAAAGGCCTCCTTAAGGTCATTTGTGGTACCGATACTTTAGGCGTCGGTATAAACGTCCCTATTCGCACCGTTCTCTTTACTCGCCTGTTTAAGTTTAGTGGCGAGAAAACAGCCATCCTCGCCGCACGTGACTTCCATCAAATCGCCGGTCGCGCGGGTCGGAAAGGATTCGACAACCTCGGTTGGGTCGTCGCTCAAGCTCCAGAGCATGTAGTGGAAAATCTTAAACTAGAGGAAAAATCTAAACGCGACGGCAAAAAATTCGTCCGGCGTCAGCCTCCCGATAAAGGATTTGTTAACTGGGATCGTAATACCTTCCAACGACTTATCCTTGCCCAACCGGAACGACTGGTATCCCGCTTCCAGATTTCTCACGGTATGCTACTCAATGTGCTCTCACGCGAGGGTGATGGATGTAGCGCTCTCTGCCAAATCATACGCGATAGCCACGAATCTCCCACCCAGAAGCGCGCTCATTTCAAACGGGCTTGGCAACTGTTTCGTGCACTTGTCGATCGAAATATTATCACCCTCGGCAAACCAAACGAACCGCTTCCAGACGGTCGAAAAGTACAGGTCCACGTCGATTTACCCGATGACTTTTCGCTCAACCAAACCCTCTCCCTTTATCTACTAGATACACTTCCACTCCTCAATTCAGAAGCACCCGATTACGCGCACGATGTCATCACTCTTGTAGAATCAATCCTCGAAGATCCTGATATTATTCTCCGTCGACAACTTGATAAGCTCAAAGGTCAAAAGATCGCCGAACTCAAGGCGCAAGGGATGGAGTTCGACCAGCGTATGCAGGAATTAGAGAAACTCGAGTACCCTAAGCCTAATCGCGAGTTCGTCTACAGCACCTTCAATGCTTTCTCCGAAAAACACCCATGGGTTGGGACTGAAAACATCCGACCAAAATCGATCGTGCGAGAAATGTTTGAACAATACCGATCCTTCTCCGATTACATTAAGCTCTACGAAATCCAACGCTCTGAAGGACTCCTTCTTCGGCACCTCACCAGCGTCTATAAAGTTCTACGACAAACAGTTCCGGACGCCGCTAAAAACGACGCGCTCCATGAAATGGAAGCCTATCTAGCACTCATGCTGAAACAGGTCGACTCGAGCCTTATGGAAGAGTGGGAACGGATGAAAAATCCCACCGCCGTTCCAAAACCAGAGTTAACCGAAGCCAAGCCTCCTGGTGCCGAAGAAGCTGCCAAGGACGTGACCCGCGACGTTCGCAACTTTACCTCATCGATTCGTGCGCGATTACTGCCCTTTCTACGTGCACTTTCTCAAGATGAATTTGAAGAGGCGATCGGTGTTCTGGATTCTCCGTTGGCACCCGAAGGTCCCACTTGGACGGTTTCAAATCTCAAAGCGGCTATTGATCCTTACTACACCGATCACGAACGAATCCGCCTTGATCCCGAAGCTCGCAACGCTCGTCATACCCATGTAGTAGTCTCAGAAGACCGCAAATTTTGGAAGGTACAGCAGGTCCTCATTGATCCATCGGACTTTAATGACTGGATGGTCGAATTCGAAATCAATCTCGAGGCAAGTCGCACCGCCCTTGCTCCAGTTATCCGACTCGCCGTCATAGGACCGGTCGGCAAATAGTTATTGATAGAAAAATGTCCTTGCCCTCTTAAATAGCAGGAATTTGCTTTTTTACTCGGAGGGTAAGCTTAGCGGAATGTCAATCCAGTGTACTGGAGGGTTAGCTTCAAAACAGTCTATTGGCCAGTAGCTCCGTCTTTTTTGCCTTGATTGTACGCATCACTGGTAGAAAACATAAGCATGCCCGAGAAGACTGCAACCGCCGCAGAAGCTCCAATACTTCCGGTAATATTGGTAGCAATCAGTTTGCTCACGACGACTGTAGTTATTACAAAAGCAAAGAGTCCTAAAACAACATATTTGAGACCAATAAGGTTTGCTTTGTTCATGGTTGTTTCTTTTCTAAGCTCACCGTTCAGGTTCAGCGGCGGGTCAGGCCGTCCGCTGTGGTCGGAGGGTTGGGCTGTTTGGGTTTCGTGTTATTTCTGACGGACGATGGCTTGTTTTTTTGATCTATGTCAAGAGTGCTAGCGGCCGTCCAAAATAAAGTCTCGTCCTACCTCTCCCCATAAAAAGTCAATCTAATTCTTCATCGTCTCTGAGCGTGAAAGCGGACCCACCGTTGCCAGTTCTCATTGCAGCTGATCCTCTCCCCGAGGCTCCACCGACTCAGGGTGAGTATTGGGACAGGCTAATGGGCCCGCCGCGGGCCGCCCAGTCTACAACGGGGGAGGCCAAAAGGAGTCTGTCCCTCAAAGGTTCCACCAAAAAGCCCGCTAAGGCGATCAGCTACACCCTCGGGAAATGGACGGCATTGCAGCGCTCTCTGGAAGAGGGCGTTTATGGGATCGATAATAATCTGGTTGAGAACGCCATTCGCTCCACCTGTATTGGGAAGAAGAACTGGCTCTTCATTGGGCACCCTGACGCAGGATGGCGGAGTGCGGCGATTTACAGTGTTTTAATAACTGCACGACGATACGGGTTAGATCCGGTGGCATGGTTGACGGATGTGTTGCGGCGTATTCCACAGGCAACGAACCATACCGTTGCCGAACTCCTGCCTTGGAACTGGAAACCGGCGAAAGCCTAATCCG
>SIAZ01000094.1 GCA_009695405.1 Pedosphaera sp.
GAAACGGGAACGAGGGAGGCCGGACTGCCACCGGGCCCCGGCTTCCTTCGCTTCCAAATTTCAGGGGACTTTGGGTAACACCACTTTTGAGTCAACCGGAGCATTTTCCGGCCTCGTCTTGGGTAACACCCCCTTTTGAGTTACGGCGCGCTTACCAAAGGAGCAAATTTAGATTCGGTCGGTACTTCTGCGGCATAAAAAGTGGTCTCAGAATAGAAGCTCACAAAGTCGGGATTGGTCAGAATTTCTGAGGGAAACCGTGAGGGAAACCGTGAGAACAGCATATGGCCCTCACCGGAAAGGACATTGTTGCGGTGCTGCCCCACGTAGTTTTACCCTCCGTTTCGCGCAAGCTCTCCCTGACTCGCAAGTCCAAAAGAGAGAACCGACGCATTCGCATCGCCGCGCTGACTTATCAGTTTATTAGCGATAGATGGCATGAAAGGTATCGGATGATGGGGACAGGCTCAAAGTAGGCCTCTCCCCATTAAAAGACATCCTAACTCCTCATCGTCTCAAATCGTAGCCTTGGCCCCAACATTGCCAGTTTTCAATCCGATAGATCCTCTCCTCGAGGCTTCACCAACTCAACTGAGTCAGCCCCCTCCATATCGGCAATTAAACTAGCACTCGACATGGATGTCGGCGACCTCAGGGTGGTTTGCAGGGGCGATGTAGCTAAGCCTCAACCGCCACAGAAAAGAACCGATGCCAACTTTCTCCGGTGGGTCGTTAAACAGAAATCCCAAGCTAAAGAAGCTTTCAACTGCTACGAGGCGGGTCCGACTGGATATTGGCTTCACCGTAAGCTGATTACTATGGGGAATGTTCGGTTGAATAATGATCGAGTCATAAAAGAATCGCCCTAGAATTTACTGAATTAAAACTCCTTTTCTTCTCTCTTAACTCACGACCAAAAAAACGCCTTCCCTGCCAAGCTCATCATCACATCTTAGACCCAGCCGACCTTCTTCCTCTAACCACTTGAATCCGCCACCTCCGCCACCGGATATTTGATCCTATTCAGAGAATTCTTCTTATTCTTATTTTTGATAAATCGAATCAAAATCAGTCGGCCATCCGAGAGGTCTTTGCAAAAAATTCTGAAGTGTCCTCTCAGACGAGGTCCAAGTTGATTTTCAATGATGTTTTCCAAAACTCTGCAGAAACTGTCATCTTGCCCTACCACTTAGCCTTTTTCAATACAGGCGTAGGCGTTATGATTGTGAATGCTCTCCTGATTCTCAGCTTCCACTTTGTACCAAGAAACAGAGGGATGCTGATTCAAGCGTAGGGCCACATTACGAACAAGATCTTCAACAAAAACGGGGTTCTCGTAGGCTCGCTCGGTGACTGCTTTCTCATCCTCGCGCTTCAAAAGTGAGTACATCTCACTCGAACCGCTGGCTTCAATCCAACTAATTAATTCCTCGATCCAGATCACTTTATCTGACCGAATTTGAACAGTAACTTCGCCCCTCTGATTATGTGCTCCATAACGACTGATCGCCTTGGAACACGGACATAAAGTGGTGACGTTGGCTTTGACCGTCAGGACGAAGTCGAGATCGCTACCATTGAGTGTCGCATCAAAGCGGACTTGATAGTTCATGACTCCTTCCTTTCCGGAAACTGGAGCTTTTTTGACCAAAAAGAAGGGGAATTCCATCTCCAAATGAGCACTGTGTGCCTTCAAACGTTCCTGCATCGCCTTGAGAATAACGGGGATGTTCTCCACATGGACCACGCCTCCGTGCGAATTCAGTACCTCGACAAACCGGCTCATGTGTGTCCCCTTAAATTCTTTCGGCAAATCAACAAACAAACCAAGGATGGCCACCGTGTTTTGGAGATCGTGTGCTTTGTCCCGAACTTGAATCGGAAAACGCAAGTTTCGTACACCGACTTTGTCGATCCTCAACTCCCGGTGGTCCGGTTCACTTTGCTGGTCGGACAATGGCTTAATCGCCTGCAGCACACCGAACTTCTCACCTTCCAATTCCGCATTCATAGGAGTCATATTGAACTTCGACATGCCACGATGCTATCACCGACATTCAATCCTGCAAAAAAAGTTTGGTGCTGGTTTGCTGAGGGCTAGCCTGTTGGCTCGTGCGTCATCTCTTCTTTTTGCTTTGTTTTTTTGCAAGTGCGACCCAAGCCGCTGAGCCGCCTCGCTTTAAGGTGGCGACTTACAACGTCGAAAATTATCTGATATCACCTTCTGGTACCCGTTCCATCAAACCAGAATCCCACCGTGTCAAAGTGGTCGAATCCATACTCGAAATCCAACCTGACATCCTTGTTCTTGAAGAAATCGGGCGTACTAATTCACTTTTCGAACTAAAAGATCGACTGAAGAAGGCCGGTCTCGATCTTCCACATTGGGAACATATTTCCGGTTACGATACTAATATTTTTGTCGCACTCTTAAGCCGATTTCCTCTCCTCGCCAGAAGGCCACATACCAATTTAAGTTTTCTGCTTGAAGGTCGACGTTTCCGCACCAGTCGAGGCTTTCTCGAGGTAGATCTCGAACCGTTTCCTGGCTACCGAGTGACTCTTTTTGCAGCTCATCTGAAGTCAAAACGGGTCATTGCACACGCCGAGGAAGCAGCCCTACGAGAACAGGAATCCATCCTTCTACGTCGTCTGATTGATCAACGTATTCAGACATTTCCGGCCGCCAACATCCTCGTTTGTGGGGATTTTAATGACACTAAAGACTCCCCTGCCCTTCGGACTTTAATCGCCCGTCAATCGCGATCGCCTTTAATTGATACACGACCTGTCGAACGTAACGGCGATAAAGCTCCTTCGGAAAAGTCACGCTGGGAACCGCGCCATGTCACTTGGACTCATTACTACGGCAAGGAAGACTCGTACGGTCGTCTCGACTACATCCTCGTCAACGCAGGAATGGCCCGCGAATGGCGACGAGAAGGCAGTTACATCCCCATAATTCCGGATTGGGGTATGGGGTCTGATCATCGCCCAATCGTTTGTGAGTTTGAAGCCATCGAGCAATAAGGGCATGATCGGCCCATGTCACACCGGCTTCAACTGACTCTTCCAGAGAAAATCCTGTCTGCTATTCCTTTCGGAATCGGTCAAACCAAACCGAAACACTTCCGCGATATGGCCGAGATCGTCTGGCGCAATCGCGATAATCTGGGCTACGCTTGGAAGGTGATTAGTAAAGGAGTCTGCGATGGATGCGCCCTCGGCGTTGCCGGACTTCATGACTGGACGATTTCCGGAACTCATCTCTGCATGACCCGGCTCAATTTACTGCGCTTAAATACTATGCCGGCTCTGGACCCCAAAGTCCTTGCAAACCTGGTCCCGCTACAAAGCCTTTCCAATGCAGAGTTACGTGAACTAGGGCGCATCCCCTTCCCCATGATTCGTGAAGCAGGTGAATCAGGCTTCAAACGTCTTTCTTGGGAAGAAGCTCTTACCCGCATCAGTGACCGCATTCGTCAAACGAGTCCTCAGCGAGTCGCTTTCTTTATCACAGCGCGTGGTGTCACAAATGAAGTCTACTATATGGCCCAAAAAGCCGCTCGCTTCCTCGGGACGAACCACGTCGATAATGCCGCACGCCTCTGCCATGCGCCGAGTTCGGCTGCCATGAAACACGCCGTGGGTTATGCGGCTTCTACTTGCTCTTACAAGGATTGGTATGGAACCGATTTGATTGTCTTCTTTGGTGCAAATCCCGCCAATGATCAACCTGTCACGACCAAATATCTGCACGAAGCCAAGTGTCTCGGAACCAAGGTCGCTATCGTCAATCCTTACCTCGAACCGGGGCTCAAACGCTACTGGGTTCCCAGTACGGCGTCCTCGGCTCTCTTTGGTACTGGGATTGCCGATTGGTGGTTTCCTGTCTCGCAGGGGGGAGACATCGCTTTCATTACTGGTATCCTCAAAATCCTCTTCCAACGCCAATGGGTAAATCAAGATTTTATCGCCAAACACACCGCCGGTATTCAATCCCTCCAAGCCTCCGTCGAAGCCCTTGATTTTCCTTCACTCGAGTCCGCCTCGGGCCTCTCCCGCGCTTCAATGGAAGAATTCGCCGAACTCCTTCATCAATCTCCTAACGCGGTCTTTGTGTGGAGTATGGGCATCACTCAACATAGTTACGGCGGCGATGCAGTGAGTGCCGTCCTTAATCTCGGACTGGCTATGGGATATATCGGCCGTGAGAAAACAGGTTTAATGCCTATCCGCGGTCATAGCTCGGTTCAAGGAGGAGCCGAAATGGGCTGTTACTCTACGGCTCTGCCCGGTGGCAAGCCTCTCACTGCCGCTAATGCCGCCGAACTCTCGACTCAATATGGGTTCGATATTCCAGATTGGCCGGGTCTGACTGCCGTAGAAATGGTGGAGGCCTGCGCCACGGATAGCTTGGACGTCTTTTATAATGTCGGCGGAAACTTTCTACGCACCCTCCCCGACCCAGACCGCGTGGCTGCTGCTCTCACTCGAGTCCCACTTCGGATTCATCAGGATATTTTAATCACCGATCAAATGCTCCTTCCAGCCGGCGAGGCTGTCATTTTACTTCCTGCAAAGACTCGCTACGAACAGGACGATGGCGGTATCGAAACGACCACAGAACGTCGTATTGCTTTTAGTCCGGAAATACCTCGTCAAGTGGGTGAAGCGCGCGCTGAATGGAAAATCCTCCGCGATGTGGCCGCTGCAGTTCACCCGGATCGCGCTCACTTGTTGGGTGGTGAAACAGGTTGGAAACTGCGCGAAGAAATTGCCCGCATTGTTCCTTATTACGACGGCTGCCAGCACCTCACAAAAACAGGCGATGCTGTCCAATACGGTGGCCCTCGACTCTGCGATAACGGAGACTTTGCCACCCCAGATGGACAGGCTCATTTTAAGGTAATTGCCGTGCCAAAAAACGCAGTGGAACCGAGCCAAACATCTGTTTGCTCTTCACCCGATTCAGACTCCAATCCCACCTTCGTCGTCAGCACGCGCCGAGGGAAACAATTCAATACCTTAATCTATGCCAAAGTGGATCCCTTGACTGGTGCGGCCCGCGATGCGGTGTTTATGGCTTCTAGCGATGCCAACCGATTAGGACTGACAAATAAAGATTCAATTACCTTGGTTAATCCAGCCGGTCGCTATGATGGGCATGTCTTCATCGCACCGATTGCGCCGGGTAATTTGCAGGTCCACTGGCCGGAGGGAAATGTCCTACTTCGCGCTGGGCTCGTCGACTCTGCCAGTGGTGTCCCTGACTACAACGCAGTGGTCAACGTGGAACGGCGAACGAGTTGAAAGACGCTGAGGTGTGCTTAAGAGGGGCGCCCTCTCATCGATATGTGGGCAGCAACAAAAATCGCAGCTTAGGCGGAATGAAAGATTCCGACGAGTAATCCCTCTCGGAGTGACTCAAACCCAAAAATGCGACGCGGTCTTCTGAGTCAATTCGCCTTTGCTCCGCTCGAATTGATCGCGCCCAACGGCAAAAGCGCCATCGGATACGAGTGATTCAGGTACTCAGTGCAAACCGCAAAGAACTCCGAGCGCTCGGTTGATCGCCGAATACGGTGCAAGAATTCCACCCCAATTCCTTCGCCAATGAAGTTCATATATTTCTTCATTTTTTCGACCTGCAAACGTTCACTAAATCCAGCGGTCGGACGGGTCGCTTCATACAGCTTCGTTATATAATCAAGCAGATCTCGCCCCGACGGTTGGCGTGGAACTCGCCCTCCTAAATGGTCCCGAATTTGGTCAAAAATCCAAGGATTTCGGATGCAACCACGACCAATCATCAAGCCACGTGCTCCGGTTTGACTGAGCACCGAAGAGGCCCGCTCTGGAGAATAAATATTTCCGTTAGCTAGGACGGGGCAAGACATCTGCTCCACAGCACGAGCAATAAATTCATACCGAACTTCGGTCCGGTACATATCGGCCACCGTACGACCGTGGACGGTAAGAAGATCGATTTGGTGGCGATCAAAGATGGGAAGCAGATCTTCAAACACACTCACATCATCAAACCCAATCCGAGTTTTGACGGTGAACTTAACTTGGGTAACCGCCTGCCGCAGGGCACCCAGAATACGATCGATCCGAGCGGGTTCACGCAATAGACCGCCGCCCGCACACTTTCGGTATACCACCGGTGCAGGGCATTCCAGGTTTAAATCAATTGCAACAATGGGATACTTTTGTAACTCCAAGGCGGCTCGCACTAGTGCTTCAGGATCGTTACCGATGAGTTGGGCGATTGCGGGGCGACCGGTGGGGTTTTTAATAATTGATTCCAACACATTTCGATCAAGGGTGCTGGTGGAATGAACTCGGCTGTACTCAGTCCAATAAATATCTGGCCCACCATAGTCTGAGAGCAGACTCCAAAAGGGCAGGTCAGTGACATCTTGCATGGGAGCCAATGCCAGCAAGGGATTCCCGCCGCTTAACTGAGATTCAAACGCTGTCAATGGTGTCGAGTCTGCCATTTTTTGAGAACCGTTTAGATCAGAGATTTCCATTTTCAAAGGAGTTTGGACGCAACGAAATGCATCTTCAGCCACAAAACATCTCTCCTAAGCTTGTATCGTAAAAAAATTTAGGCATTGTTCCGCTTAAATTTCTGTATTTATGGCAAAAGTCTACACCGACAAGGACGCCGACCTAAGCGTTTTCAAAGACAAAACCCTCGCCGTTCTCGGCTTCGGATCCCAAGGCCACGCCCATGCGTTGAACCTGAAGGAATCTGGCCTGAACGTCATCATTGGTCTCTACGAGGGATCCAAATCAATCAAAATAGCCCGAGAAAAGGGCTTCGAGGTCGTCGCCAGTGCCGATGCTGTCAAGCGGGCGGATGTCATTATGGTGGCTCTGCCGGACACCAAGCAGGCTGCTGCTTTTGAGAAGGATATTGCTCCGAATTTGACCAAGGGCAAAACTCTCCTTTTTAGCCATGGCTTCGCGATCCACTACAAGACCATCATTGCTCCGCCAGACGTCAATATCATCCTCGTCGCTCCCAAAGGCCCCGGACATATCGTCCGCCGCCAGTACACTGAGGGGAAGGGTGTTCCCACTCTCATTGCCATCCACCAGAACCCGTCCCGATCCGCTAAACGAATCGCTTTGGCTTGGGCAAAAGGTATCGGCGGGACGCGCGCGGGTGTCCTCGAAACCACTTTCAAGGAAGAAACCGAGACAGATCTTTTCGGTGAACAAACCGTCCTCTGCGGTGGTGCTAGCGCGCTAGTTCAGGCCGGCTTTGAAGTCCTCGTCGAGGCAGGATATTCTCCTGAAATGGCCTACTTCGAGTGCCTCCATGAACTCAAACTCATCGTCGATCTGATGAATGAGGCTGGTATTGCTGGTATGCGCTTCTCGATTTCTGAAACAGCAAAATGGGGTGATGTCACCGTCGGCCCAAAAATCATCGATGCCTCGGTCAAAAAGAGGATGCAGGCCGCCCTCAAGGATATCCAGAATGGCAAGTTCGCTAAAGATTGGGTCGCTGAATACAAGGGTGGATACAAGAAGTATAATGCCCTACTCGCCGCCGGTGAAAAACATCCGATCGAAAAGACGGGCGCCAAGCTCCGGGCCATGATGCCTTGGATGCAAAAACGCGCGATCAAGGGGGCTCAAGCCGCTTTCTAGTCGACCTAATACACATCGACTCAGTCCGCTCTGATCAAGGACTGTTAATCCTCACCGCTGGAATCCATCACTGGGTTTCAGCGGTTTTTACTTTTCACTGCCGCTTCCCCAATGGCTCCCCTAGTGACATCCTTCGACCATGCAAACGCTCTATCTCGATATCTTCAGCGGTGTCAGTGGCGATATGTTCATCGGCGCACTGCTCGATCTCGGAGCCTCTTTTCCGTCTCTTGAACGGGAGTTGAGCAAACTCAATTTAACTGGCTACCACCTCCACGTCGCTCGCCAACACAAGGCCTCCATCAAAGGTGTTAAATTCGATGTCCATCTTACCTTAACTCCGAGCGATCTTCCCCACTCTCACCACGACACAACAGAAACAGATCATGCCCAAGCCCATTCGCACACTTCCTATTCTCGGGATTTTGCCCAAATTCGCTCCCTAATCCAATCAAGCACCCTCTCCAACTGGGTGAAGGAGAAATCAATTGCCGTTTTTTATCGCGTCGCTGTCGCTGAAGGAAAAGTCCACGGTATTCACCCAGAAAAAGTTCATTTCCATGAAGTGGGTGCCGTCGATTCTATTGTTGATATCGTCGGGACTGCCATCTGCCTCGAACTGCTCGGTTGCCCTCGGGTCCTCAGTGGTCCAGTTATCGAAGGCACAGGTTTTGTCCTTTGTGCCCACGGTCGTTTCCCTATTCCTACCACCGCTACTTTGGAAATCTTAGGGGCTCGAGGTATCGCTCTCACACAATGCGATGAACCTCACGAACTGGTGACTCCTACCGGCGCGGCTCTCCTAGCCGAATTCGCCGAATCTTTCGGGCTAATGGGTTCATTGGTCGCTACACGGATTGGCTATGGTCTAGGTACTCGCAACAATCGCACCCGACCGAATGTTCTGAGAGCCGTCCTCAGCGCCTCCTCCACCCATGCAGCGTCCAACGATTGGCTCACCGATACTATCACTATCCTCGAAACCAATCTCGATGATATCTCTTCCGAAATCCTAGGTCACTTTTTCGAAAAAGCTCTACGTCTCGGTGCTCTCGACGTTTTTCACACCTCAATTCAAATGAAGAAAAACCGTCCTGGTGTGCTTTTAACTATTCTTTGTGAACCCGCTGATACCGATACTTTTACGGAACTTCTTCTCACCGAAACCACTGCCTTTGGTGTTCGCAGAACTCAGGCGGATCGACGCAAATTACCGCGTGAAATGATCTCGGTGAAAACCGCCTTTGGTCATGTTCAAATCAAGATCGGGCGCCTCAATGGACGTCTTCTTCAGGTCGCTCCAGAATACGAATCCTGCCGCAGTGTCGCCGCTATGTCAGGATCAACTCTCCGTGAAGTTTACGATGCAGCAAAACTGGCAATGACTGCCTGTCCTCCTTGACGGCGATGGGATGGGGCATCGACACCAACGAACCTAGTACTGCTCGCGCTCAGAATTAGACGGTGCGAATTAAGATGTTCTTCGTTTCCAACTTCCGCGAATCTAACCTCAATGATTCCACTGCCACATCGCCCCCTTTTCGCAGTGTTTCGCCCAATTCTTTGCTGGTTTGGTTTTATTTACCTCCACGCCGATGGCCCATCGGAATCTTCTCACACACTAAATCTCTCACAAGCCACTGTGGTTGTCCGCTCAGGCCCTCGGACCTCAGCCGAAGTAATGGCAGCGCAAGTGCTGGTGGAGGAAGTGCAAAAACGAACCGGATTTCGTTGGGAGATTAGCACTAATTGGCCCAAATCCACGGTTGCAATTGCTATTTCTGCCGAGGGTCTTCCAGCAAATTGGCCAACCCCACCGCAAAGCGGCAGGCCCGATTTCGATAGTAAGCCAAAGGCCGAAGGATTCCGTTTCACTGTCTCTAAGTCCGAATCCCAGACTCCAGCAGTCTGGATCCTCGGTTCCGATTCCCGCGGTTCTCTCTTTGGCGTCGGTGAACTCTTGCGCTCTCTCCTTTGGGCTAAGGGCCAGGCTTCTCTTCCTTATGCCATTGATCTCATCACCTCCCCAGCTTTACCCATTCGAGGTCATCAACTCGGCTATCGTCACACGGCGAATAGTTACGACGGTTGGGATGACAAACAGTTCGATCAGTACATTCGAGAACTCGCTCTTTTTGGAGCCAATAGCATTGAGGGAATCCCGTTTCATGATACACGAACAAGCCCACATATGCCGCTGCCTCGAGAGGTAATGAACCGCAGAATCAGCGAAATCTGCGCTCGTTACGAACTAGACTACTGGATCTGGGCTCCTGCCGAATTCGACCTCAAAGATGCCGTCAAACGGGAAGCGCACCGAGCTCAACATATCGCTCTTTTTCGCAATTGTCCCAGACTCAATGCGATCTTCTTTCCTGGGGGTGATCCCGGGAATAATCAACCAAACGAGGTCCTCGCTTACCTCACTGACTTGTCTGGCTCGCTTCTTCAGTCTCATCCCGAGGCTAAAATCTGGCTCTCTATGCAAGGCTTCAAAAAAGCCGATGTCGAATTTGTTTACCACTGGATTAACAAGAATCAACCCGACTGGCTGGGTGGCCTCGTTGCCGGTCCAAGTAGCCCTCCCATCCCGGAAATCCGAACCCGTCTTCCACTCCGTTATGGACTGAGAGATTATCCTGATATTACTCATACTGTCCGTTGCCAGTTCCCTGTTCCTTGGTGGGATCCTTCCTTTCATCTCACCCTCGGCCGTGAACCAGTCAATCCACGCCCTGTCTTCTATAAAGCAATTCAAGATTATTTCGGCCCGTTTACCTCCGGTTTTATTACTTATTCCGACGGTATCCATGACGATGTCAATAAAGCGATCTTCAGCCGCTTAGGATGGCAACCCGAACTCTCGCCCAGAGCGATTCTCCTCGACTATACCCGTTACTTTTTTGGAGTCAGCCTCGCCGAGTCGGCTGCCGATGGCATCCTCGCTCTCGAAAAAAACTGGGAAGGAGCTCTCATCGAAAATGGGAATGTCGAAGCCACTCTTACCCTCTGGCAAACTCTCGAATCAGCTCATCCTCAACTCCACACTGACTGGCGCTGGCAACTTTGCCTGCTTCGTGCTTACTACGACGCCTACACACGTCAGCGTCTTATCTTCGAATCTAATCTCGAACTGTCAGCCAACGCCGACCTCGCTACCGCACCCCAGTCCAGTGCTTCTCAAGCCATCGACACGGCTCTTACCTCACTCCGGCGCCTATTCCTAAATCCATTAGCAAAACAGCGGCGAACCCGAATCAGTCGACTCTGCCAAAATCTCTTTGAATCCATTCAACTCCAAACCAGTGTTCCTCAGTATCAAGCCAGTGGCTATGAACGAGGTGCAGTCCTCGATTTTGTTGATCATCCTCTCAATAATCGATGGTGGTTAGAGGATGAATTTAGCCGCATTCGCACCCTACCTTCCGAAAAAAAACGTCTTCGAGCCTTGGAGAAAATTCGTGCGTGGAAGAACCCAGGTTCTGGGAGCTTTTACGATGAGGTCGGCAGTATTGCTCAATCTCCCCACGTCATCCGTGGCGAAGGCGTTAATACCGATCCAGCAATGGAACGAAATCCTAACCCTGGTTTCTGGTGGTGGAACGATGGCTTAAGTCGTCACCGATTAGCATGGCAAACCAGCATGGATTGGCCTATCGGACTCCGCTACAGCCACCTTGATCCACAGGCAGATTATCGCCTTCGAATTACCGGCTTCGGCTTGGCTCGACCGAGGGCTAACGGGCAACCCATTGCAGCCACCTCCGATGCCCGTATCGAAGTCGGTCAATTCATCGAATTCCTCATTCCATCGAGCCTTCTCCATGGGGGTTACTTAAATCTCACCTTTGATTTACTCCCAGAGGAGGCAGCCCTCAACTGGCGCCAGCAATCGCGGGTCAGCGAAGTCTGGCTACTAAAACAATAAATCAAGCCCAAGAGACTTGGATCTCGCGGCGATTTCCTTCTTTCCAGACTACTTCCAGAGGCCTCACGAAAGCTTTGTCTACTTTGAAAACTTAGGCGGACTTCAATTTAATCCGAGGTCATTACCAAAAGCACCCAAAGGTCGTCGCTTGACTGTGGGTAGCAGCGACCTTAACGGCGATGGCTCGATTGATCTTGTTTTAGGGGCTTTTTCTCAAGGTCCTCCCAGCGTAGCAATTCCAACTGATCGTCAAGCCGATTAGCAAACCAACAGTGTCAACGCTTGGATCCTTTTGAATATGAAGACACCGCCGAAACACTGCCCATTGCGTACACCCTCAACCTCTTGACCTCCACCAATCAGAAGAACTTCTAACACGAGCTTATCCTTGCAGCCTTCAATCGTTTCCGTTCATTCAGCGTGCGTGAAAGAGACTTTCTAGGTGAACGTCTTTCGATGCGTTTGTCCGCTTGGCAACCCAGCGAACTCCCCTTGGTGACGCGCTAGTTTGATGTCGATAGGGTTGAAATCTACGGATTCTCCCACTTCCATCAGAGTGCACACAACGATATCAGGGAGTGATTTTGGGGCAGACCTTTTCACGAGAGGCAGAGACAGTCAAGACAATGCAATCACTACAACCGCAAGCGGTGCATTCACAAGTTGTCGGTGAATGAGCTGGACTACCGGTGGCAAAGAGCTCATAAAGCAGGGCGTGCTTAAAGAACTAGTATTGCAAGGGCGACGGATGGGATCTGAGGAAGTGGAGTGGTTACGGAGATGGATTGAGGAG
>SIAZ01000095.1 GCA_009695405.1 Pedosphaera sp.
CTTCGTCAGACCTCTCGAAACCCTTCCCACTCTTTCTCGGAACCACTCGGTTCATTCCATCGAGCCGCAGACTGCCGTCGGTTTTTTTCCAAATTTTAATTTCAAACGTCACGTTTCAAAAAGCTCGGTTTTTGGAAGTCCCCTTAAGCAAAACCAACTCTACTCATGCCATTTATTATACTCGAGATGGGTTAGATCCCCGCCGAATCGGTGGCTCCATTGGAGCAACGGCACAACTCTATACCAACCGAATTCCAGTGTCCGGTCACACCCTCGTCAAAGCCCGAGTGCGAAATAGAACTCTTTGGAGTCCTTTGATTGAAGCAGACCTTTATGTGCCATCAGAGTATTCGGCCCTTCAGCCAACCGAGATTTATTATCATCCATCTGAGAAAATTCTGGGCGAAAGTGATGATTTTGAATTCATCGAATTGACCCATTTAGGAAGTCAGATGCTAGATCTAGATGGTTTTCATTTTACTCAAGGAATTGAATTTGAATTTCCGAAAAACTACAAAATTAGTGCTGGCGAAGTCGTTATTTTAGTGGCAAATCGAACCAACTTCGCCCTTCGATTTCCTGGGGTACCGATGAATGGTGTTTACAAGGGACGCCTAGCTAATTCCGGAGAAACACTCACCTTAAGCCACAATTCCGGGATCGAAGTATTCACTCTCTCTTACCAAGACTCGAAGCCTTGGCCGAGTGCTGCCGACGGCAGTGGCGCCTCTCTGCAGCGGATCGAATTTAACCAATCAGCGAGCGATACAGCAACTTGGCGAACCGAACCTCCAACCCCAGGCGTGCCCCCCGATTATTCGAGCTACGATTCAGACGGCGACTCATTACCTGATGCTTGGGAGCGTCAATTTGGAACGGACCCTCATCAACTGGATACCGATAGTGATCCGGACGGTGACGGCCTAGTAAACCGAGATGAATATCTTGCCTGCACGAATCCGAACTCGCCCGACAGTCGCCCCTTTCTTCGGGTTAACCTGACTTTAAATGGGCAAATCAACTTGGGTTTTACGGCAATCTCGAATCGAATTTATTCGATTCAACGTCGCCTAGAATGGGGCACCCCGTGGGAACTCTGGAAAAAATTTGATCCGAAATCAGAGACAACAGAACTCAATACAACCGATACAACTACCGATTCAGAGGCACGCTGGTATCGACTCTTTATTTCTCGTTAACAAACCTCTGTGACCGTATCGGAAAAGTGAGACTGCCCTTGCGCAGTTGAAGGGGAATACCGTCATGCTCACTCAAATTAAGCAAAGGTCCAATAAGCGCTCAACAGGCTCAATTTAAAGTAGGTTTTACTCCGAAACGAAACGACTCAGGGATTGGGCTCTCGTTTGAATTGGGTGAGACTCAAACGACGTCCGTTGAACAAATCGTTTGAGATTGTCGCCCCCGTTCAATGAGATGGAGTACGAATGATGCCGTGTTTTGATGCAAGACTCAGCGCTTCGCGCGTTTGACATTAAAAAGTGGGACAAGAGTTATTTAGGCAAGTCAGGTCAAACCGCATCATTCAGGTATCAATCCACTTCTAGGCAGACTTGCCGGATTGGACAAGTAAGCCACCAGGTCGAGGACTTGGTCCCGAGTCAAGGAATCAAGAAGGCCTGTCGGCATTGAGGATTCAGCGATGTCTTGGCGGGATCGGATTTGATTCCGAGGAATGCGAACTGGAATCGCACCAAGTACCGAGGGAGCTAGGACCACGGGATCTGAGTCCGCTTCCATAATTCCTGTGACCGATCCTCCGTCGGTTAGGTTTAAGGTAACTTGCCGATATTTGACATCCACAGCCTTGGATGGATCTAGGATGTGTTCAAGAAGATCGCTGGGGCCGAACCGCGAGCCAACGGCGGAAAGGTCGGGCCCATTAACTCCACCTTCAGTCCCTTTGCGATGACATTGAAGACACCCCGCAGATTGAAATGCCGTCCGACCCGAGGTAATAAGACGAGAACGAAGATTGGGAAGCGGTTGAAAATCGGCGAGTGTCCAAGCATGAATCACAGGCCCGACTGGGGCGATGATGGCACTCGGCGGTGGCAGGGCAACGACGAGATTTCCCAATGCCTGTCGATCGTCGGGTTGAAGACTATTAGTAAGCCTTTGCCGAAGAAAACTCAGAGTGCTGTAGTAATTACTAGCACCGTGTTCTTGTTCTGCTTTGCGAAGAGATTGGAAATAAATGCGACGTTGCTCTGGTGTCCACGCCTCCTGCAAGCACCAGAGCCACATGAGGCTATGTAAGCGATCTGCCGAGGAGGTGGTTGCGACGAGTAAAGGGAAGATACGTTCAATCGCCTCAGGGGCTCGCAGATGGGTGATCAATTCGGTCAAATCTGAGTTTCGTTCGGGGTCAGTCGAAGGAAAGAGTGGGAGCAAGTGATTGGCTGCGGCTGCGGCCGTTTCGTCACCTGGCCATCCGTAGCGGGTTAAACCAGCGGAATAGATACGGAAGATAATGAGCTGATCGTCTCGGGATAGTGTTGCCAGAGGGAATTGGAGCAGTCGTTTAAACAAGAGGGGTCCAGCCTTTGGACTCGAGTTGCGAACTAGTGCCAAGAGGGAATTAACGGCGATAGAAGGACTGGATTCGTTCAAAGCTCGGACCGCCCATTCTCTGAGCGGTATTTGTTCCAAAGCGCGCCGAGCAGCACTCCGGATCCACGGGTCAGCGTGACCCAAGTGGGGCCAAACGGCTTCGAGTGTAGGGCCATCTCCCAAAGTCCATGACTCAAGACTTCGTCGGAGGGCTCGGTCTGCCACCGCAGGGTCGGCGGTTACCACTGCTACTTTTACTTCCTTCTCGCCTGCCCAGCGAACTCGATAAAGTCCAGAGCGCGTGCCGCGTCCACCGGTGACAAAGTAGAGGGCGCCGTCGGGACCAAAGGTGAGATCGGTGACATTGAGCGGCCGTCCACTGAGAAATTCCTCTGATCGCCCTGTATGCCCGGCACCCTTTGGTTTTAGAAAGACAGTCAGAATTCGGCCGTAAGCCCAATCACCTACAAAAAGAGCCTGCTTGTACGGTTCAGGAAACTGGCTGCGCGCGGCAAATTCAACGCCAGTCGGGGATCCCACGCCCAGATCAACTACACTGGGTAAGGTGTCTGGCGACCAAGATGGAATATTGCCAGTGCCACGTCGCCAACCGTAGTCGCCGCCCGGCACAATTTGAAGAATTCGATTGGGGCGATACCAAGGGGTCCCAATATCCCTTTCCATATCGGCTTCAAAGGTAAACATCTCGCCATCGGAATCGAAGTCGACGTCCATTGGGTTACGCAAACCAGTCGCGAACAAGCGGAAGAAAGAGCCATCCCGGTCGGTTTGTAGGATGTGACCCAGTTGCACAAACTGATTTAAGCGAACTCCTTTTTTGGAATCAGCAGCAGGCAGAAGAACGTCGTTTGGGGCCTGTTGAACCGGCGAATTAGTCGATAGATTTTTAGCGAGAACAACATCATCGCCGTGAGCACAATAAATTAAACCATCGGGTCCCAGTCGTAGTTGATTGCGGGCATGACCCAAACCGCCTTCGGTCGCTAAAAGTAGTTTCTTTTCCTCAAAAATACCGTCGCCATCATTATCGCGAAGGCGAAAGAGTCCACGACTGTTATTGGCGTTTACATACAAACTATCGTAGGCGTAAAGAAGTCCGCGGCATTCTTTGAGCGTGTCTTCGATCACCTCTGCTTTAACATTTTGCGGACCCGAAAAAGTCAACCTCAGCAGGCCTTGTTTTTCGCGTGCGAGAGTGATTCGTCCCTGTGGATCGAAGGCGAGGGCAATCCAAGAATCTTCACCCGGTTGGGCAGTACGAAGAAGGTCGACTTGAAACCCGCGTGGCACAGTAAAGGTCGAAGGATCGGTAGCCTGATCTGTCCCACGGGCCAGCATCCAGCTATTGTAAGCGTCCGCGGAACTGTTTCCGGAAAACTGTTTACCCCAACGTTCGAATCCAGCGGCGCCATGGGCGTGAACGGGTTTCCATCCGAGGGTAGCGCTTGGAATCTGAGCAACCCAAGAAGGATCGGTGACCACCCATTCTTGGCGACCGTCTGAACGGGCCATTTCAAGCAGCATTCGCACCGATGGAATCCCGTTGCTCTTGCTAAGTCGCAGTGAAATTTGGTTGGCACCCGGCTGAATAGATCGGGTGACATCGAGTGTGACCGCCTTAAGAAAACCGGTTGCCGTGCCGACTTGCACCCCATTTATCAGGACGTCGACCTGCTGATCTGCTCCGATAATTAGAACTGCTTTTACCAACCCTGTTGCCGCCGTGAAAGAGCGTCGAAGAAGTGCCGGACCCGAATTCGTTAAGGTACCGGCGGAAATCCATTCGGCCTGAGTAGGCATAGAATCCCCACTGACAACGGCCTGCACAGCCAGAGATGAAACGAGAGAAAGCAGCATCCACAGGAGCGCCTGCTTAGTAAGAGACCGAGGGAAGTTCACGGCAGAAGCGTAAGGGAGTGATGCGCTTCAACTCCAGCTATCGCTTTAAAAATAGCAATCGTCAGCCAGAACGATTGCTAGTGGGGTCAGCATGACCAAATTCCGGCGACCGCGAGCAAAAGATCTAGGAGGAGAACCCAAAACCGCGGGGGAGGAGTGCTCGTTCGCTCGTGTGGGTCAACAGACTGGATGCTTCCCTCGCTGAAACCCAACGTGTTTCAACCACTTCCTTCGTATCTGCCACAGGTCCTTCGCTGATCAATTCCATATTCCAGTATAGCACCACCTTTGGGACACCTTGAACCAGGTAAACTTGGCCGCCGCCATAAAGCCCGATGCGAGCGGTGCAGCCGGTCTCTTCAGCAACTTCACGCAAAGCGGCTGTAGTCCAAGACTCCCCCGAATCTACTTTACCCTTGGGCAAAGCCCATTCTAGGCCGTAGCGAGTTCTCCGAATAATTTTGAGCTCTCGGCCTGCGGAGGACGTTCGCCAAAGAATTCCACCCGCAGCACAAATGACATTTAAATCGTCGGGAGGCACAGACATCGACTGACTATGAGGGATATTTCGCTTCGAGGATATAAAAAGTCGGACCGATTTAGAAACACGTTTTCCTCGTAGCATTACCCAAATAACCCAACCAGAGACAGGAACCAGATCTATCGTGAGGCTTACTTCATTCGGTAATATCGCCATCCGGCTCTGCCTCCAGCGATGATAAAAAGAGCGAGGCCGATCCATCGTCCATAGGTATGTGCAAAGACCACTGTTCCTTGAAAGGCAATAAAAAGAAAAACCGCGATCCAGCAACGGCGAAGCGATGAGCAGAGTCGCGGCCAAGTCAGGGCCGAAATAAGCCAAGAAAAACTAAAGGCATAATTGACCCAGATTCCAGCGTTGAAATGAAAACCGAGAGTTTCACGGACCTGCTGCACATTATCCGAAACAGCGACGGCGTGACTCCAGTGGTAAACATGATGGAAGGCTGCAGCGACGTGAATACAGTAGAGGCTTGCGCCCATCCGCCAAGCCAGCACTGAGCGCCATCCGAGACAGGCAGCAAGTCCCAATCCGACCGCCGGCCAGATGGATAAACGCAGTAAAAGAGTGTCAAAAATCATCGAAGTAAAGGAGGTTAACGTGACTTCAAACCCAACCCTTCCACCAGTACCAGATCCATCCAATTTCTTCGTGAAGCCAGTAGTTGAACAATTTAAGTCGATCTTGTCTGGGTAAAATTAACCATCGAAAATCAACCTTCTCCTCAGCCGGTAAACCAAGAAAATCACATCCGAAAGGGATGACCTCAATACCCGCCTTGCGAAAGGTCGCGCTCGCCCGCCAGAGATGGTAAGCAGAGCTGACCAGAATAATGCGCTTCCAACCGCGATTCTGAAATTGGGTTAGGGTATTAAGTGCCTCATCGTGGGTATCGACGGCAGCTGGGAGAAGTAGGAGTTCCCCCGTTGGAAGTTTCCAAGAACGCATCCATGCGGCGAGAAGTTCCGAATTGCGCTGCAAGCGTCCATTCCACTTAAAAAGAGGTCCATTCAAGACTAGCACGGGAGACCGCTTTTGACGCATCAGTTCCAAAGCAGTGAGCGCACGGTCAGTGGCTTCACCGGTCCCAAACCAAAGAACTTCACGACTAGAAAATCCAATCGCGCCACTCAGCATCACCACGGCGTCGGCGGAAGGTGGGATTGCACCCGGGACGCGGTCGTAGGGTTTTTCTAAAGTAGCAAGTAAGTAGCCCGATAACGGTGTCGCTCCGACAAGCCAGAGCCATGCGGCTCCAGCCAACGCCAAAAGCCCAGCCCCGACTGCCTTTCTGCGAAAAGCAAGTAGCGAGACCAGGAGCAGTACGGTCCATATCAGACCCGGTAATTGAAGCAACGCTTCGGCCGAACCCATGTTCAAAAGCTAATAGATCGGAGGCCTCAGGTGCTAGAGAGGCTTTTGACGACCGACACTTTTTCTTGAGTGCCTCAGATTCGAGGATAGCTCACTTCCAAAATAATTTAACAAGTTCATCCCTTGCAACCCACTCGCCACCCCCTCTTCGCGCTATGAATTCGATAACCCGATCGACCTCAATCTCAGTGCCCTTAATTTCCAAGGATTCGAACGAGGATTGTCCAACTTAGCTTTTTCTTCTCCTCAGTCTGTTGGGGTTTTACTTTAACTCAACAAACTTCCTATAACTGATACGTACCCGTACTATTTTGGTTTGCCAGTTGCAGATTCGATCGCCACTTTCATCTCACACTGTTGGTCGCCATTGCCCTCATGAAATTCACTCTCCTTTCTAGGTTGCCTCTTCTTCTGGCACTGGGTCTTCCTTTGACTGCCGCCACCGGTTGGTTGAATTGGCGCGGCCCTAATCAGAATAGTGTCTCAACGGAAAAAGGATTGCCGACCCAGATCGATGTGAGCAAGCCGCTTTGGTCAGATGCGTTTCCCGGTCAAAGCACCCCAGTGATCGCCGAGGGGTGTCTCTACATTAATGGCTATTTGGGAGACGGGCCGGATTTACAGGAAGTGGTACGTAGTTACGATGCAGAGACGGGTAAATTGATCTGGGAACATCGGGAAAATGACTTCGCCAGCGATACCATTTATCTGAGGTACGCCACCTCGTCGCCCAGCGTAGATCCCGAGACAGGCAATGTTTACGTTCAGTTTACCCAAGGCTTGCTCATCGGTTTCACAGCCGAGGGTCGAGAACTTTGGCGTCACTCAATGATGGAGGAATTTGGACGACTCACTTTTCCGAATTCCCGAACTGCAACACCATCGATTGATGGAAATTTGGTCATCACCCGCGGTATCACCAGTGCTTGGGGAGCCCACGGCGCTGCGGGCGATCGATTTTATGCCTTTGATAAAAAATCCGGGCACCTCGTTTGGAGTAGCGCCCCAGGAGATCGACCTCAGGATAACACTTTTTCTAATCCTTACTTCGATATTTGGGACGGAAAACGTGTGCTGTATAGTGCAGGAGGCGACAGTTCAATTCTCGCGCTCAACGCAAGAACCGGCGAACCTCTTTGGCGTTTTCCTTTTGCCAAAACGGGTGCCAAAGGGGGCATCAACGCCTCGTTGATCCGCTACAAAGACAGCCTTATTGCACTCCATGAATCGGAGAACCTAGATTCGTCTGAAATCGGGCGTATGGCATCTTTCCGAATTCCATCACCCACTGAAGTTCACCCGACAAATTCAGTGATTCCTCATGTTTTTCCGGGTAAAACTTTCGAGAATTGGCGCAATGGAGTGGGATCGCTGGCAAGTTCCCCGTTGTTGGTCGGATCGACGATTTACGAAATCACTGGCACGGGCGATCTCGCAGCTATCCAAGCGGATACCGGCGCTGTGCTCTGGAAAAAAAAGCTCGGTATCGAACAACGTCAGAGCACTCCCTTTTATGCGGACGGCCTCTTATATGTAACCATGTATGTGAGTTCAGAGGGGGTAACTGCCGGCAAAGCCGCCGATCCTGATGGGGGCTCTAACGGAGATCTCTTTATTTTAAAGCCGAACGCGGACGGGGTAGAAGAAGTTGGGCGAATGCAGCTTCGAGGTCGTTGTTTCGGTTCGCCAGTAGGCTACAACGGCAAGATTTACATCCAGACCGACAAGACTCTTTACGCGTTTGGACGAAAGGGTGCCAATCTCAGCCTTCCTATCGCCATCGCTAAACCGTCTTGGCCCAAGGCAGGGGCACCCACTCAGTTGCAAATTACTCCTTACGAAATTCTTGTTCGCCCCGGCCAGACTCAGTCTTTCCGTATTCGGACCCTAGATGCAGCTGGATTTACAGTCTCAGAAAGTGTCGATCCAAAGTCGGTTTCTTGGGAGGCGTATGTTCCATCCACCGCATTAGTTCGCGCCTTTGCTAAGGCCACATTCACAAGCAGCGGTAACTTTGTTGCTGACCCAGCACCTGGGGCAAGTGCTGGCCAATTCAAAGCTACTTTGAAGTTGCCGAATGGTTCCAATGCAGTGGGCTACATCAAAAGCCGTATCCTACCTGCACCACCCTTGACCTTTAACTTTGAAAACTTTGCACTGACCAATAAGACCACGAATATGATGGAACCGCCCACGTCGTTTGCTTATCCGCCCTTGAGTTGGAATTCAGCTCGGTTCCGTTGGGAAGTTCGCAACTGGGAAATGGACGGCAACCCGACCAACCAAGCTTTGGTAAAAACTATCGACAATAAACTCTTTCAACGGGGTCAACTTTTCTTCGGATTCCCAGACTCGAAAAAATACACCATCCAAGCCGATGTCCTCAGTGAAGGCAATAAGCGCAAGATGTCCGAAGTCGGGGTGATCAACCAACGTTATCTCGTTATTCTTAAGGGCAATTCTCAGGAGATCGAAGTAAACTCAAACCAAGAACGCATTAAGGTCTCCAAGCCCTTTAAATGGACACCTAATACTTGGTACTCTCTCAAGTCCCGAGTGGATATTGCTGCCGACGGTTCAGGTATGATCCGTGGCAAGGCTTGGAAACGAGGCGAACCAGAACCAGCAGCTTGGACTATCGAGGTTCCCCACGCTCATGCCCATGCCAGCGGATCGCCAGGACTTTTCGGATTTTCACCCCAAGAACAACGCGTGGCCATCGACTCGGTAATAGTCACACCCAATTAAATCATCTCCTTTCTGTCACGGAAGACGTCAGATAATGTGGGTTAGACGAATCGGTTTTTATTGAAACATCGGAACTTTAGATCTGGATTTATGAGCAAGAAGACACTGACACACTTTAGTACGGCGATCGCTCTGGCGACCGCTCTCGTCGTTCACGCCGAAGACTGGCCGCAGTGGGGCGGCAATGACGCGGGACGAAATATGTATTCCTCCGCCAAGGGCCTTCTCGACCGATTCGAACCGGGTAAACTCAAGTCGGGCACCGAAGAAATTGATCTCGCCACCACAAAAAATGTGAAGTGGGCGGTTAAGTTGGGCTCCCAGAGCTACGGCAATCCAGTGGTGGCTGGAGGTCGAATTTTTGTCGGAACCAATAATGAGTCACCACGGGATAAACGGCATACTGGTGACCGCAGTATCCTCTATTGCTTTGATGAAAAGTCCGGCATGTTAATCTGGCAGTTGGTCGTTCCAAAGCTCAAATCTGGCAAAGTTAATGACTGGGAAAACTTAGGTTTACTCGCCTCGCCACTCGTGGATGGAAACCGTCTGTGGGTCGTTACCAGCCGATGCGAGGTGCTTTGTCTCGACACAGCAGGGCAATCCAATGGCAACGATGGGCCCTTTAAAGAAGAAGGACTCTATGTAGTCAAAGACACCCCTAAGGACGGCGTAGCCGCCGAAATGGGGCCTAAGGATGCTGACATTATTTGGAAGTACGACATGATGGATGAACTGGGTGTTTTCCCGCATAATGCCTCTAACTCCTCGGTACTCTTGGTCGACGGCATCATCTACGTTTGCACATCAAACGGCCAGGATTGGACTCACGTTAATATTCCATCACCGAACTCTCCTAGTTTTATCGCTTTGGATGCCAAGACCGGCAAATTAGTCGGTGAAGATAATGCACGAATTGGGCCTCGTATTTTCCATGGCCAATGGACATCTCCTTCTGCCGGTCAGCTAAACGGTAAGTGGCAAATCTTTTTTGGTGGCGGCGACGGTGTTTGCTACGCCTTAGATGCGGTCCCCTCTAAAGGATCCGGCGCCAAGCTAAACCCAGTCCTGCCTGGCCCTGCAGCCGAAGCAGATGAAGATCCAGAAGTCGCTTACTTAAAAAAAGTGTGGTGGGCTGATCTCAATCCGCCTGAATACAAAGCTCGTGAGGGCAAGCCTTTCAAATATCCAGCCGCTGAGGGCCCAAGCGAAATCAATTCCACTCCTGTTTTTTATAAAAACCGATTGTACGTGGCGACCGGTCAAGATCCCGAACATGGCGAAGGGCTAGGACGTCTCGTTTGTCTTGATCCAACAAAGACCGGCGATGTCACCAAATCTGCGGTGATCTGGGACTATAGAGGTATCAAACGCTCGATTTCTACGGTCAGTATTGATCCGGCAACCGGCCTCCTTTTTGTGGCTGACTTTTCTGGCTTCGTCCATTGCTTGGATTCTTCCAACGGCAAACTGCAATGGATCTATGACATGAAAGCCCATATGTGGGGATCAACCTTTGTTGCTGACGGCAAAGTTTATGTGGGCGATGAAGACGGTGATTTCGTGGTGCTAGCAGCGAAGGGCGGAAATAAAGCCCAAGTAATCAGTGAAACCAACGTCGGTGCCCCTATCTACAGCACGCCAATTGTGGCCGACGGAACGATGTACATTGGGAGTCAAACCCATTTATTTGCAGTGGGATCTGATGCCAAACCAGTATTGATCGACGCACCGAAAAACGGCACAGCAATCGAGAAATAAGACAAAATACCGACCCTAAATAGGGCGGGAACTTTTCAGGGGGCAGACAGTAAAGTGCGGAAGAATCAAGAATTCTGCTTCACCCTATCCTTCCCCTGTCCCACTCTCCGGTTTCCCGGAGTACCGGGGATGCAAGTGTCCCAATGAAGGCAAAGTTGATCATCACTCCTAGGAAGGCCGTTCTAGATCCACAAGGAAAAACCATCCAAAATGCCCTCGAACATATGGGTTACACGGGTGTTACCGGTGTTCATGTGGGCAAATATATCGAGATTGATTTGGCTCCTGGGACCGATCGAGTCGCAGCAACCAAGGCTCTCGATGAGGCTGCTCGTCGGTTTCTCAGTAATCCGGTAATCGAAGAATATCGACTCGAAATTGTCGACTGACCGCTGCCCAAATGCGCTTTGCTATTCTGCAATTTCCTGCGTCGAACTGCGATCAGGATTGTCTCCACGCCGCACGCCTCTCCGGAGCAACCGCCCGCTTTGTCTGGCACAAGGAGCCCTCCCTTGGAGACGTCGATGCAGTAATTGTACCGGGCGGATTTAGCTATGGTGACTACCTCCGTTGCGGTGCCATTGCCCGCTTCAGTCCAGTCATGCAAGCCGTCAAACGATTTGCTGATAATGGAGGAATGGTTTTAGGGATTTGCAATGGATTCCAAATTCTTTGCGAAGCGGGAATGCTTCCGGGCGCTCTGATCCGAAATCGAGACCTTACCTTTCATTGCGAACAGGTTTTTTTAAAAACAGTCAATGCCGCCACTTCCTTCACGAGCGACCTACCCAACAATCGCCCGTCAATGATGCCTATCGCCCATGGCGAAGGGTGCTATTTCGCCGATGCAGAGACTCTGGTTGAACTACAGGCACGCGGTCAGATCCTTTGGCAATACTGCGACGCTCTCGGGTCTGTCAATGAAGCCGCTAACCCAAACGGTTCACTCTTAAATATCGCGGGGATTGCCAATTCGCAGTTCAATGTCGCAGGGCTTATGCCGCACCCAGACCGAGCAGCAGAAACTGTCTTAGGCAGTGAGGATGGGCGACGTGTCTTTGAAGGAATGATCGCAAGCCTGAAACGCAATCGCAAAGCCGCCTAATACCCATTTTCCTCGAAACTGTTGGTCTTCTTAGACCTTCGATAACAAACGGGAAGCGCGGAAAATCAAAAGTCGGTCAGACGGATATTACGAAAACGAGTCACAGCATTTGTGTCGTGGGTTTGAAACCCGATGTAACCTCGAAGAGATCGGGCTGAGGGCAGGGCGTTTGGCTGGTGGCTGGAAAGGGCCGATGGAAAGGGGGTAAAAGAAACGGCTAGACATAAGCCGCTGAAAATGTTGCCCTACGTTGGTGAATACACCTGACAATTTAAACAGCGGGACCCAGTCGCAACAACTGGGTAA
>SIAZ01000096.1 GCA_009695405.1 Pedosphaera sp.
TCACACGGGGCGCGGACCATGAAGTGATGAGCCAGGAAGCAACAGCGAAACAAGAGCGGCGCGCGCGCCGCGTCCAGCCCTCCGGTCGCCCCTGCGGGGCTCCCTCCGGGCTGGACGCGAAGAGGCCCGTCTGCGAGCGTCCGGGTCAGTCAAAAAGCACGACCCTTGAAGAACCATTTCAGACCCCAAACCATAACTTAATTCCGACCAAAAGTGGTCCAACGATCGGGGTCCACCTTAAGTAGCGAAGATTCTAAGCAATGATTCACCTAGACTGTTGCAAATCAGCACCCACTTTTTGGCCCCGACCCGACGCGCTCACTTATTGAGTCGAAAATCCATTTCCGTCTAGGATCTCTCAAGACTACATTCCGTCCTAGTTTCGCATGACCGACACTGAATCGATATCGCGAGTTTCTTGGTGGCAAATCATTGCGATAGGTCGCAACCCAAAGACCACTTTTGTCCGATTGCTCATCACTGCAGTCTTAGTCTATTGGGGATTTAAGTCGGCCATCCTGCCAATCTCAGTTAGTGGCATTAGCATGCAACCCACCTATCGCGATGGAAAACGACTGTTCATCAATAAATTAGCCTACAGATTAGATCTTCCTCAGCGGGGCGACGTCGTAGCCATCCATGAAGCCGGCGACCGATTATACCTCCTAAAAAGAATAATCGGACTTCCAGGAGAACGCCTCCGGATTATGCGTGGCACGGTTTATATTGACGATGAGCCTCTCCTAGAACCCTACCTATTGCCACCCACCAATGGAGTCGTTAACCCAGCACCGTGGGAACTAGATGAAGTCCGGATTCGTGGGGACGAACTCTTTGTCATCGGAGATAATCGTTCCATGGGAAAAGGGGACCATTATTTCGGAAGAGTAAACTCCTCTCGGATCGCTGGGCGCCTGATTAAGCCATGAACACTCGATTCGTGCGCATTGCGCTCTTTCTCGCCATCGCGGCGGCTCTCACCGCATTGATCCGCCTGATGCCCACTGAAGAAGACCGTATCCGAGTGGTTATCCTTAAAGCCCGGGCGGCTATTTCTTCTGAGAATCGAACTAAAAGCCCGCTGGACACTCTCGCCCGAGTGGGAGAACTCACCACCTGTCTGACCCGTGATATTATCGTCAATGTCGATGTATTCAGTCTTGGGGCCGGTTCTCTGCAAGGCGCGGAGGAGGTTCGGGGCGCCGTTTTAGCCCTTCCCCAAGTGTATCCCGAGCTTAAAGTTCGCTTCGACGATATTCGTATTACTCTCGAAGATCGGCTTCAAGCTCGGGCTTGGTTTGTTGCCACAATTACTCCGAAAGATCGGGAGTCGAGCGGAGCACAAGAGTTTGCCATCAGCCTACGACGGATCGACGGACGCTGGTTTATTTCTCGAATCGAAACGGTTAGATCACTCAAGCCTCAGTAACCCTCACTTGCAGTGAAGCCCATCTGGTATGAGCCTCCTGCTCACAATGAAGGAAGCTTATATTGCTGCTAAAGAACGGTGGGCCCGAAAGATGGCGGGTGTGGATAAACCCGCGATCCATTCGGTAAACCGCCTCCCACCGGGCCAGAGAGAGGTAACCAACTTCCCGATCCTTGATTTCGGCGTCAAACCCCAGATCCCCTTAGATCGGTGGGAACTTAAGATCGGTGGTGCCGTAGAGAATCCGGTGACCCTCGACTGGCAGGCCTTTAACAGTTTACCTCAGTTTACCGACACCAGCGACTTTCATTGTGTCACTACTTGGAGCCAATTCGATATGCTCTGGAGTGGTGTTTCCTTCCTAACCCTTGTTGACTTAGTGCGGCCCGAAGCTTCGTGCAGTCACGTTTTTTTTAAAAGTTATGACGGTTACTCCACCAGCAACCCACTGGATGTCTGCACGGATGATGATGTCCTGATTGCCCACCACTGGAAGAGCCAACCTTTGACGGTCGAACACGGCGGACCCGCCCGTGTGATACTTCCTAAACGCTATGCTTGGAAGGGGGCCAAATGGATCCGTGAAATTACCTTCATGAATCAGGACATCCTCGGCTTTTGGGAGTTGCGCGGTTACTCGAATACGGCCGACCCCTGGACGGATGATCGTTTCTCCTAAAATAGATAAATCCTTCAACTTGAAGTGATTCTGAACTTACCGTTTGACACCTCAGTTCGTTTTGTAAGGAATAAGGGGGTGCCCCTATCTCTTCACAGCGTTCAAATTCTTACTCTTGTGACGCTGCTCGCTATCCCGTTCGTTCGCGCTGAAGTGAATGTCGTTGAGAAAGTCGATACGGATGTCTACTTCCACGAAGGTGACGGCGGCCGCTATGGCCATTGCAACAACGGTTGGATCATCTTCAACGACTACGTCTTGATGATTGATGCGAACTTCCCCTCTGGCGCTCAAGTCGTGTTACCGAAAATCAAGGCGATGACCGACAAGCCCATCAAGTTTGCCTTCGACACGCACCACCATGGCGACCACGCCTATGGCAACCAAGTCATGCACGAGGCCGGCGCGACAATTGTGGGCCACTCGGGCGTGCTGACAGAGATGAAGAAATATGAAACGAACTACTTTACCGGCAAAGGATCTGGCCCTTGGGAAAGCGCGGCGAAAAATCGCAAGGATGTCGCCGCTAGCAAACTCCGCCCGCCGAGCCTGCTCTTCGAGCAAAAGATGGCCTTCGACGACGGTACGCACCGCGTCGAGCTGCTTCACTTCGGCGTCGCTCACACCCACGGCGACGGTTGGGCGTGGTTGCCCAAGGAGCGGGTTATTTTCACTGGTGACGCCTGCGTAAACGGTCCTTACAACTACGTTGGCGACGGCAATATCCACGAGTGGATCAAGACCTTGGACAAGGTCATCGCTCTCAAGCCGCTGAAAGTCTGCCCCGCGCACGGCCCCAGCGGTGGTCCAGAGATGTTGACGAACCAGCAGCAGTATTTCAAATCTCTCCTCGCCGAGGTCAAAAAGCTCAAAGTCGCCCGTAAAACCGCAGCCGAAGTGCAAGCCGCCTCCAATACCATTAAAGAAATGCTCCGCAGAGACGAGCGTATTGCCCAATATATTGGTTCGATGTTCTTCGAGGCGCAGGTGGAGAAGATATGGAGGGAAATGAAGGGTGCCGCTTTCCCAACAAAGAAGCAGGCGCAAGCACAACCCGCTAAACTTAAAGCCAAGACCCTTGCAGCGCGCTAGTCAGGGTTCTTACGCTTTTAAGAGTGTCGCTTTTATCCGCTCCAATGCCTCAATTCCTAGTATGATCCCGTTTTCTCTCTTGCCCGCTCGCCGCTTTTTCTTCGCTGTCATCACCGCAACTGCAGTTACTGCTATTACGTTAAGCAGTGGTTGCAAGCCCTCGGCCTCCAGTGAGGCCAGTGCGACAATTAAGGTTGGGGAATACGCTTCACTTACTGGCACCGAAGCAACTTTCGGTGTCTCTTCTCATGAGGGAATAGTCCTTGCAGTGGAAGAAATAAACAAAGCTGGAGGGATTCTCGGCAAACAAGTGGAATTGTTTTACGAGGACAACCGTTCGACCGCAGGTGAGTCTGTCACTATTGTTAAAAAGTTGATCAGTCGAGATGGAGTTGTCGCAGTTTTAGGTGAAGTGGCTTCGGGCCGTTCTCTTGAGGCGGCTCCAGTGTGCCAAGCCGCTGGGATTCCGATGATTTCACCCTCGTCCACTAATCCTAAAGTCACCGAAGTCGGCGACTACATTTTCCGCATTTGTTTTACCGATCCCTTCCAAGGTAAACTGATTTCTGACTTTGCTTGGAAATCACTCAAACTAAAGCGAGTTGCCGTTTTCTCCGATGTTTCATCGGCCTACGGTGACGGCCTTAGACAGTGTTTTAGCGATGCTTTTAAAGCGTCGGGGGGTCAAATTATCGTCGAACAAAAATATTCGTCGAAGGACAAGGATTTTAAAGCTCAATTGACTGCGATTAAGGCGACCAATCCAGATGGTATTTGCATACCCGGTTATTATAACGAAGTCGGATTGATTGTGAAGCAAGCCCGCGAGTTAGGGATTATGGTTCCTCTATTTGGAGGGGACGGATGGGAAGCTCCTGAGCTCATCCAGATCGGTGGTGCAGAATCTCTAAAGAACACCTATTACTCCACCCACTTTTCTCCGATTCAAGATACCCCTGACGCTAAGAAATTTGTCTCTTCCTACAAGGCTCGTTATAGCGGTAAAACACCCGATGCAGTGGCGGCCCTAGGCTACGATTCAATGTTGGTTCTTGCCGATTCAATCAAACGCGCCGGTTCTACCGAGCCTAAAAAATTAAAAGCTGCTTTGGCCGCAACGGATATGATGGGTGCTTCAGGTCGTACTCGGATGGATGCAAAGCGCGACTCACCGAAGGCCGCAGTCATTATTACTGTGGAAAATGGGCAGTTCAAATTCCTGCAAACTGTTGAACCTTAAACCGCACTTATCTTAAGCCATCGAAAGACGAAATAGACTTGGGAGTCTCATCGATCACCAAGTCAGATCAACTTAAAGGCTGAATTACTTTTGGGAGAGATGATCTAAGCATTGCAGAAAATAGAATCAGTTCTAACTCTAATCTCTGTGTTCTCCACTTTGTTTAAAATTCTTCGAGAACTTAAATCACCGCTGCTGCCCGTCGCTCTATCTAGCTGGTTGGGGATCTTCACTGTTGGTTTTGCGGCAAATACACCCGGTTTCTCGTCGATTCAGATTGAGTTTTTTGAAAAAAGAATTCGCCCAGTATTGGTCCAGAACTGTTTGGAGTGTCACGGTAGTGAAGGAAAACCAAAGGGCGACTTACGCTTAGACTCGCGTGACGCGGTGCTGCGGGGGGGCAAATCAGGTCCTGCTATCGTCGTCGGTGATCCTGAAAAAAGTATACTAATTCAAGCTGTTCGCCATCTGCACCCGGACCTAGCCATGCCGAAAAAAGGCCCGCGTTTAGCAGATTCGGTTCTCGCCGATTTATCTGCTTGGATAGCAGACGGGGCCGCAGATCCCAGAACAGGTCTTGCAATCAGCACTGCCGAAGAATGGCAAAAAGTTTTTAAAGCGCGCTTGGAACAGTGGTGCTTTCAGCCGGTCAAATCTTCCCCAGTCCCAAACGTCCAAAATGTTTCTTGGGCTGAAATGCGGGTGGATCGGTTTATTCTGGCCCAACTCGAAGCTGCCAAACTAAAACCAGCACCGAGGGCTTCTTCGCAAGCTTGGCTTCGACGCATTTATTTTGTTTTATCCGGACTCCCGCCGTCGCCCGCAGATGTTTTGCAGTTCCTACGAGATCCTTCCACCGAGGCTCGAGCTCGAACGGTCGAACGGTTGCTGGCCTCTCCACATTTTGGTGAGCGTTGGGCTAGGCACTGGATGGACTTGGTTCGTTTTGCTGACTCTTATGGTCACGAACAGGACTTCACGATTCCTCATAGTTGGCGATATAGGGACTACATTGTTCGAGCCTTAAATGCTGATGTGCCGTACAACCAATGGGTGACTGAACACGTCGCAGGGGACCTCCTCGACGTCCCACGCCGGAATCCGTCAACTGGGTTGAATGAATCGATCATCGGCACTGGCTTTTGGTATCTCCATCAAGCCACTCATAGTCCAGTTGATCCTCTGCTGGATGAGGCGGATCGGATTGATAATCAGGTCGACGTTCTTTCTAAGACATTTCTAGGTCTCACGGTGGCTTGTGCTCGGTGTCATAATCATAAATTCGACGCTATTTCAGCGCAGGATTATTATAGCCTCACCGCGATTCTACGAGGGACACGTCAGGATATCGCCTATCTTGATCCCGATGGTTCTTTGGAAGCTAAAGTCACAATCCTCGCCGCTTTACACGAGGGTAAGACTGGTGAGATTCAGTCTCTTTTGAATCGGTACATCCGAAATAAAGGAGTTCAGATCTCACCGTTTATTTCAGCGGCTCTGGAAGTGATCGAGGGGCTGGAGAAAAACAGCGACCGGGCCTTAACTCAAAGACCGAATCACGTTTTTGAAAATTTTGAAAACGGTGCCCACGATCGCTGGACTCTCTCTGGAGACGCCTTCGGGCCCCAACCTAATGATGGCATTCAGACAAACCAACAGTCAGTAGAGGGCTATTTGGGTCGAGGCTTAGCAACTAGTTCCACCCGAGGTGACACTCCCCGAGGCGCACTCCAGTCACGGCCTTTTCGCATTGAATATCCGTTTATACACTCTTTGGTTGGGGGCGGAAACTCGACCCATAAAGTTAGATTTGTTCTGCGAGTAGACGGGAGCGAAGTGAGAACAGCTTCTGGATCAAACCGTGACTCTTTAGAACCCGTAGTTTGGGATGTTAAAAAGTGGATCGGACAAGAGGGCGCCTTGGAAATTATAGATGAAGACACCCACAGTTGGGGCCATATCCATGTGGACCATATTGTCTTTTCAGATGCTGTAGAAAATGTGTTTCTCCGCCGCCCAATTGCGAGTGTGGCCAAAGAGCGTCAATTGGATATCGGCCGATTGAATCGCTGGGTTAGTGAATTAGTGAAAGCGGCATCTGATCCGCAGCATCCTCTGCAAAATTTACGCACCCATTCGAAGTTAGCACCGAAGCCTAACCAAGTGGTGATTCCCCCAGTTAAAACGAGGCCCCCCTCAGACCTTACTTTCTCGCAGTATTTTCCGAGTGGGCAGGCCTTTCAGCAATCGACAAATAAGGGGAATAAATGGCGGCTGAATGGCGATGGAATCGAGTTCTTTGGTTCAAGAATTCAACACAGTGGTCTGTGGGCAGACGGATTGCAGGGCACGCTGCGAACTCCGTCTTTCACTCTCAGCGAGGAGAATTTGCATTTGAAATTGGCCGGTCGCCAAGGACAGGTCCGCCTCATAATTTGTCGCTATGGATTGCGTGAGTTCAATCCCCTTCTCTTTGAACAGACCCTATTTGAGGTTAATACCAGCGGAGATTTTACTTGGTTTACTCTTAGTTCAGATATTAAACGGCATTTAGGGCGTACGGCGTATTTAGAGTTTATAGATAATGGCGACGGCTTTTTAGCGATTGACCGCATTGTGTTGTCTCAAAATCCGAAGCCCCCAATGGATTCAATCTGGTCACAGGAGTTATTGGCGACGGAGACATTAACCGATCGTGCCGATCGAATCGAAGCTTTGGTGAATGATCAACTGGATCGCTGGCTGCGTAATGACCCCGGCAATGAGAGTCTTTCACTCGCTTCGTGGCTTTCGGTGAAGGGGTTGTTGGATTGGAATCAAAGTAATTCTGTCCTCACGACTCTCCGAGAGCAGGCTCGCAAGGCAGGTGAAACTCTACCGCCCCCAGTTCGGGTCTTAGCGATGGCAGAAGGGACGCCTGAGGAAACCCGGATTTATGTTCGCGGCGATCCCAAACAACTAGGTTCGGCGGTGGTACCGCGTTTTCTTGAGGCGCTTGCCGGTCCGCAAATCCTCCGAGCGCCGCAAGGGAGTGGGAGACGGGAGTTAGCAGCCTCGCTTGTGGCGGATACAAATCCACTTCTACATCGAGTCTTTGTGAATCGTGTTTGGGCCCATGTTTTCGGCGTTGGCTTGGTACCTACCGTCGACAACTTCGGGGCAATGGGTCGAATGCCTTCTCATCCCGAAGTATTAGATGATTTGGTGCTCTCTTTTCGACAGACAGGTGGATCAATCAAACAACTACTTCGCACCTTATGCCTCAGTGAAACCTTTGCAATGTCCAGTCAACCGAGTGACTCAGACGCTGAGGCACGGGATCCCGAGAATATCTTGCTGCACCGAATGCCGTTACGCCGACTCGAAGGAGAAGCCATCCGCGATAGTTTATTGGCGGTTTCAGGCTCCTTGGATTCAATGATGGGCGGGCCTGCTGTGCTCACTTATTTTACCCCATTTATGGGGGATCGAATGTGGGTTAGAAATCCGGCCGGCCCTCTGGACGGTGCCGGACGTCGCACAGTGTATCAGGAAACTCGACGTAATTATCTAGCCCCCTTTCTCACCGCCTTCGATTTGCCTTTGCCTGATACCACCGTAGGACAACGGCATAGTTCTAATGTCCCCGGCCAAGCTTTGGCCCTGATGAATGATCCTTTTGTTCGGTTGCAGGCGATTGAATGGGCTGAGCAGTTAAGAAAAGCAGGGAGACAATCTTTCGAAGAACGTGCGGATAGTCTCTACATTCGAGCGTTGGGAAGGCACCCAAGTTCTAGTGAAGTAGTCAAATTACTAACCTTTTTGAGAGCTCATCAGGAAGCTCATCAGACTGAATCGGGATCAGTTGACCTCGAACCGACTCGGAAAGCATGGGTAGAAGCGTGTCATCTTATGTTTATGCTCAAGGAGTTTATCTATGTTCCCTGATTCAAAAATTGGAATGAGGGGAGCCTTCTTTGGAAGTAAAGTCCCTTTAACTCGGCGTCAAATGTTGCGGGAGAGCGCCTTGGGCTTTGGGTCAGTGGCTTTAGCCTCCCTCTTAGCCGAACCCGCCCATGGCGCGCTAACCCACACAGCGATGCCCCATCGACGGCCGCGCGCGCGAAGTGTGATTTTCCTCTACATGGACGGTGGGGTTTCTCAAGTGGATACCTTCGATCCGAAGCCTCGTTTGAAAGCGGACGACGGAAAAGCATTTGGATTAAAGACTGAACCGACTCAATTCGAACAGAATGGAGCTGTCCTTGGGAGCCCGTGGGCCTTTCGAGCTCGAGGCCAAAGTGGGCTACCTGTCAGTGAATTGTTTCCACTCACCGGCGGTTGCGCGGATGATCTGTGTGTGATTCGGTCAATGGTGTCGGCGTTTTCCGAACACAATGCTGCTAATTATTTTTTCCATTCTGGCTCGGGTATGGCCGGTCGACCATCAATGGGCGCTTGGGCGACCTACGGTTTAGGGTCAATCGCTTCGAACCTCCCAGGCTATGTGGTCTTGGATGGTGGACTCATTCCATCGGGCGGTGTCGATTGCTTTTCAGCCGGATTTCTTCCTGCCATACACCAAGCCTCGCTCCTTCGTAATCAACTGCCTGCGCTGGCTAATATCGAACCCTTAGAATCCTCCCTCTCTCTTCAACGCTTAAAGCTCAAGACCTTGCGAGGATTGGATGAAGGAGGCCTTCAGGGCTTGGGGCGGCACGATGCTTTAGAGTCGGCCATAGCCAATCAAGAGCTTGCCGCTCGAATGCAGATGGCGGTCCCCGAAGCGACCGATATCGGTGGTGAATCGCTTGTCACGCGACGCCTCTACGGTCTGGAAGCCTCGTTCGAGCACACCCGTTCGTATGGGCGCCAATGTTTGGTGGCTCGGCGCTTGGTGGAGCGTGGGGTTCGGTTTATCGAATTAACCTGCCCTAGAGCTCACGGCAATAGTCGGTGGGATGCTCACGGCGATTTACGAAATAATCATTCGCTGAATGCTCAAGCGATTGATCAACCGATTGCCGGTCTTTTAACTGATCTCAAAGCTCGAGGATTGCTCGACGAGACATTAGTTTTATGGTCTGGGGAATTCGGGCGAACTCCATTTGCTCAGGGACGCGATGGGCGAGATCATAACCCCTTTGGATTCACTCTTTGGATGGCAGGAGGCGGAGTCCGGGGTGGAATGGCCTATGGCTCCACCGATGAGTTCGGCTACAAGGCTGTGGAAAACCGTGTCGAGATCCACGATTTGCACGCCACACTGTTGCATCTGCTGGGGTTGGATCATGAACGATTGACCTATAGATTCGGTGGACGGGATTATCGATTGACCGATGTCCATGGAAATAGAGTGAGTGCAATCTTAGCTTAAGATTTTTTGAACTAGACAGATCTTTAACTCGAACCGTTAAAAACAACTGCCTCTTTGCTCGATTATGCGGGAAAGTTTGGGATCGGGCCTACGGTTGATTCCAGCTTGTGATAGGGTCACAAGCTACTAATTTCCAGTGCGCTTTCACCTTTAATCCTTTTTATGATTTTCGACGACATGATCCGTGTTCCTGGCGACATCATCGCCACCTTGGGAGATGCCGCCTTTCGGGTGCGTCTTTCCAATGGATACGTCCTTATTGCCCATGTGACTAAACGGCTTAAAAACGATCTTGGACCCTTGGCTGTTGGTGAGTCTGTGCAACTGGAATTGTCTCCTTTCGACCTTAGTCGAGGGCGTATTATAGGTCGCACGACCACCGACTTGACCCTAATCCTCGCCACAACTGATAAAATTGATCGCTGATTTAAATCCCAGCGCCAACTGGCTTTTCAAGGCCTACCTTGATTCTCTTTAAGACCCACCTTTCTATGAGCCTTCCGACTAATCTCGTCACAATTCATCCCTACTTTAAAGCACATGCTGGCAAAGGGCCTGAAGTAGAGTCCCTCCTCAAAAAGTTTGTCGCCAAAACCCGCGGTGAACCCCTCTGTCTTTTCTATGAATTTAGCCTCTTCGAAGACGCTGTTTTTTGTCGTGAAGGCTACGCAGGAGCTGCTGGAGTCTTGCATCATCTCAGTAACGTCGGAGTTATCCTTGATGAAATGCTAACTGTTTCTGATTTAACCCGCTTGGAATTTCATGGTCCCAAGGAGGAAATTGATTTACTTCGCGGCCCTCTCGGGCACTTGAACCCAGCTTGGTTTGTTCTTCATTGCGGGCTTTCTCATTGAAAGGTTCCGTAGGTCATCTCCTGTTCAGTCAACTAGGATCAGTCCTCAGAATTTTGAGGGTAAATCTCCGGAATCAGGTGAGACTTCAAATCCCTGAATTTTATAAGGAACAACAGCAGATTCTGGTCTACTACGGCTTCGAAATCATCGAGATCGTCCCTGACGATATCCAGTCAGCTATCTATGAGTTACTGCTGGGCGCCATTTCCAAGGCCGGTGAAAACACCTAGGACATCTTGGCCTAACGGTTGGGCACACTTTAGTTAAGGGCAGTCAATATTGATCAAATCAAGTTGCTCTATTGGGAGGATTTGGAACGGATTCTCGGCTCAAGAGTGAGGTATCCAACCCGCCAACGGCAAAAGCTCCAGGCATTGGCCGTTGGCCCCGTTTTCGCCTCGCGCACCGTTCGGCGATAGGCCTAAAAGCTCGGATTGGTGCCGGAGCAATCTTCTAACGAGGTCTCCCGAAGTTCAGGGTTTTGAACTCTCACTTGATTTTCGGTTTTGCCCCACGTTTTCTGAGATCTGAATTTTGGCGACCAATAAGGGTGAACGGTAAAACGCAATCTCGCTTATAAATTTTTAGAGCCAAAGGCCCAAGTGAAAGACGCCGGAGTTGAGCAAGAGCTCTTTCGGCACGCCGGTTTAAACCGTGAAAAGAAGAAGAGCTGTTCCCACCGGTTCCCTGAACCCATGTCGTTGTTCAGATGAATCAGCCCTGAGGAGAGAGGCATAAAACCGAATTCTGGGCTCGGCAAATCAATCAGACACCTGAAAATTCATTGAGAAAAGCTGACACCCCTTCTGCGAATAACCGAAGCCCTTCGACAACAGCGTAGCCGAACGAGTATTGACTGCGACGACTTGGAATCGAAAAATCTCGCTGAGAGACAAAGCAGCCAAAGAAGCGAAGATGGGAGATGTTTAAAGGAGCGTGATCGAGACTTGTCGTATCGATAAAGTGAACCCGTTTGAGTGTACCTAATGACGCTCGAGCGTAACGCTGGGTTGGTAAAACTGGCACCAGAAATGTGGATCCCTGAAATTATTCGAAGGCCCGAGGCATCTGAGGCGTGACCTTCTGCCCAGCGGCCTTCAAGTCCCCTCTTTATTTTGTTACCGCCCCGAAAAGTTAGAGCTTACCCACGTTTGCCGAAGCGACGCAATCTTCAGGCGTCATTTCACATCCTGCGAATTGAGCCGCTACCCGCGTCAGGTCCAAATAGCCCAGCTTATTTGACATAATTTTAACTAAAAAAGGGAGAAACCCGGTTCCTCGCTACTTTCAGTGGGTCAGTAGCACGGTAGGGTGAGTTTTCCGGCGACGAAGTAGAGCATGGTAGTTATATATTCGATCGACCGATACCCGCGGGCCTTGCGCTTCACAGCTGAGAACAGGCTGTTGAGCCCCTCCATGAAGGCTGTCGTCAGACCTTGAGTCCAATGGGCCAATATTCCTTCCAAGTGCCCATCGACCATGCGGGCGGCACGGGCCATCGGTTCAAGCAGTTCCCCGGTCTGCTCCCTCATCGCCTGGACCCACGCACACCAGTTCCCAAAAAGCTTTCTGGCCTCTCCGGCGTCCTTCCATTCGTAGATGCCTTGAAGCACCAACCGCAATTCGTAGGCCATGCCAGTCACACACCGCTCCAGGGCCATCGACT
>SIAZ01000097.1 GCA_009695405.1 Pedosphaera sp.
TCATGGAGGGGCTCAACAGCCTGTTCTCGGCTGTGAAGCGCAAGGCCCGCGGGTATCGGTCGATCGAATATATAACTACCATGCTCTACTTCGTCGCCGGAAAACTCACCCTACCGTGCTACTGACCCACTGAAAGTAGCGAGGAACCCGTTATTTGACAATCTCTTAGTTTTAACAATGCAGAATGAAAGTGATTTGTTTTGTTGGATAAATTCTGGAATTGAATTTCTAGATGTTGAACGTCAGCTGTCTTTTTTAGTTAGACTAAGAGCTTGAGACTGAACCTCTAACTTAAGAGATTTGCAAGAATCCGACAAGTGTTTATTTGCGCTAGTAAAGTGAATTAACAACTGATTTAACGAGGTTTCTATATTTTCCAATTCATTCTTACTTGCATCTAATGAATTTGGAACTATTCCGTCTTTGCCAGCTTGATTTATAATATGTTTTAAATAATTAATCCTCTTTAATCCTAATCCGTTAATTACCCCAAAAAGGCCCCGGCAAAAACTATTAGAAGGATGTTAATGCAACTAAACAGTAATAGTTTTAGCCCAGCAGGAAAGTGAATTGCCCAGCTAAAAAATATAGCGTTTAGTGAGGCAAGGATGAGGAATCCAGCAATAAAAATAGTCGGCGCGTAAATTGTTAAATTAGTCTTTAAATCAGCCTTTAAATTAAACATTTTTTAAAATTCTAGTTGTTGCAAGCAACTTGTTAGGGCATTAAAGCCGAATAACGAAATTGAGCTTTGTCCAGTGCCGGAATATTGGCTAGCTTAAATTTTGAGATTTGGTGAGTGGGTAATGGCTTTTACGACTGGAAAGGTTATTGGGGGGACGAGGCGCTTTGCGATGATAGTTGACTTCTAAATTTGAAAGGACATGGGTTCTTTAGTTTGACTCCTTAGTTGCTTAGCAACAACGATCGTGGGTAGCTGAAAGTCTCAAACCCAATTTTGGAGTCTCATCAATTACCTATTTGGGTGCAGCATTATTCTAGCCACAGCTACATCTGACCGATGACTCTAAAAAGCCAATGGATTCTTATTACTGGGGCCTCGAGCGGATTCGGCGCTGCAGCCGCAGTAGCCTTTGCCCGCTCAGGCGCAAACCTAATTCTGGGCGCCCGACGTATTGATCGCCTCGAGAAAGTTGCTCAATCTTGCCGCGATCTGGGAGCTTCCGCCCACAGTCATTCTTTGGATGTGGCCTCATCGCAATCAGTGATCACCTTCGCTTCGTGGATTTCCAAGATCACCCCGCGTGTTCACGTCTTGATCAACAACGCAGGCGGTGCCCATGGCCTAGACACCGTTGCTACAGGGAAGGACTCGGACTGGGAGGCAATGGTACAGTCAAATTTTCTCGGTCTTCTTCGGGTAACTCGGGCCATTCTCCCACTTCTCAGTCATCATTCCGGTTCCAGTATTGTGAACATTGGCTCTATTGCCGGTCACACAGCTTACGAGGGGGGGGCCGTCTACTGTGGGGTCAAGTCTGCTGAACGTAGCGTTACTCAGGCTCTTCGCCTTGAACTGAGCGGAACCGGTATCCGAGTGTGCTCTCTCGATCCCGGTATGGCTCTCAGCGAATTCTCCTCCGTTCGTTTTAAAGGCGATGAAATTCGCGCCTCCGCTGTCTACCAAGGCGTTGAACCGTTAACTTCTGAAGATATCGCTGAGACACTGGTGTGGATGGCATCACGGCCTGCTCATGTGAATATCGATGAGCTTGTGATTAAACCCACTGATCAGGCGGCTATTCACAAAGTCTATCGCCGCCCGGTGGGGGGCTAGCACCGCTCGCCTGACGGCGTGATCTGTTTCCAGTTAAGGCCAGACAAAGCCGCTGTATTTGGTGCGCAACTGCGGACGTAATTTGAGATAGGGACCTTCGCGCCAGCGTAGGAAATCAGAGGTCACCTCGAGTCGCTTGCCATCGGGTGCCTGCAAAGCCAAGCGAAGGGGAATGACTCCCTCTCCGATGGTCGGGTGGACTTTTATTTGAAAACAATCGAGGAGCTTTACTTGGACTTCCGGACCTAGAAGCTCAGGCCTCTCCACTTCAGCACTAACGATCCCCGTTTCGGGATAGTTCAGCTTCAGACGTCGGCCATCGGGCCACACTAGGTGCACGGGTACAAGTTCATCCAACCACTCAAGTTGTGCCGACTCTAAGTGCTCCCGCAGGGCACTACGAAGTGGAGCTGTTTGAGCCTCCTTGGCCAGCGTCAAACCGCGAAAGGCGCGACGTAATACACGCGAGAACGCGTCAGGATCTAGAGCAGGAAACTCCAAGTGAGGCAGAGCTCGGGTGAGTAATTGAACCCGGGCAACAAATTGCTTCAGTTCGTGATCGAGTTGAGGCAGATCAAAGGCCCCTTGAGCATAAGCCTCGGCTAAACACTGCGCTGACAGTTCTGGATCCGCGTTCTTGTGGTACTCACTGCCCACCACAAGGTCTAAGAAGCGAATGCGTCGGACTGGGCTGACTCTTTTATGTAAGCGATCGTATACCGCCTCAACTCGACTTTGAATATGCTGCGGAAATAAGCTGATTAGCCACTCTTTCTCTACCGCTGTTGCGAGCCCTATTAAGGTGAGATTTGCCCCAGAGCGACCGGAGATTTCGCGGAGACTTCCTGCGACAAAAAGATCTGATTTCTGAACAACAGATTCCCGCATCAGGGTTCCCGTGCGACCTTCGGAGAGGAGGCAATCCAAAGAGCCAGCGTCTTTTCGAACACAGAGTTGATCGATGAAACCGGCACAAATCGACTTGAGTAAACCCTCTTCGGAAACATCCCTATTTCCGATCTCTCCCCCACTAGCACTGCGTTCCACTAACCCATCACGATGGGCCATCGAAAGGAATTGCTGGAAGGTCTCTTCGATCTGTCGTGCAGACTGTGCGTGGATTCCCTGACGACGACAGGCATCTACCGAGAATCGAGCCTCTTTCGCCGAAGAATAGGCGCTGATGAGTGTGTGAAAATCGCTTCGATTACTGACTTCAAAGGACTCCCTTGCCGCACTAGCTTGCGTGTCGTCACGTGCCACTCGGGTGAGCAGATCTCGGCCACTCACCAGTGCAGCGCAGAGGCAGGCTGCCGGAACACATCCATGGCGCGATGCTTCTACTAGCATCCGAGCAAACCGAGGATGCATCGGAAGGCGCAGCATTCGGCGGCCAATTTCGGTTAAATCTGATCCATTGCCCGCTGACGCTTCTGGAGAGAGAGCCCCAAGGGTCTTCAGCAGGCTCTCGGCGCGCCGAACCGCCAAAGAATCGGGGCGGTCCAACCAATCGAAGGCAACCGCCTGACGAATACCCAACGAATGCAATAACAAGACAACTTCGGCTAGATCTGCACGTTGAATCTCAGGCGCATTTCTTGCAGGCCGATTCCGGTGCCCACTCTCAGTCCAAAGCCTCCAGCAGGTGCCAGAAGCGGTCCGCCCAGCACGCCCAGCTCGTTGATCCGACGAAGCTTGGCTGATCTCCTCTAACATCAGAGTCTGAATCCCTCGCTCAGCATCGTGACGTGCGACCCGAGCCAAACCCGCATCTACGACATGGCGTATCCCGTCGATAGTCACGGATGTCTCCGCCACATTGGTCGAAACGACAATTTTGCGAAGCTTCGAAGGTTGAAAAGCACGATCCTGATCCTCCGCCGCCAAATCACCATGCAAGGGGATTAACAAAACTCGTTCCCCTAATCGCGCCGCTTGAATCGCTCCAATGGTGGATTGGATCTCACCCTTACCCGGCATGAAGACTAGAATATCTCCTGCCCAACCGGAGTTGATAATAAACGACACCTTATCGGCCGCCTGTTCCGAGACAGAACGCGTCTCTCCATACTCTAGCCACCGGATTTCGACTGGGAAAGTGCGTCCTTCAGAAACCAACACGGGTGCAGTTACCTCGCTCAAATCGGAGAGGGATTCAGGCGCAAAAATTGAATCTTCCTCTGAGGCAAAGGGTGGCGCTGGCGCAGCCAAATAACGAGCAACAGGTTCCGCATTGAGGGTCGCCGACATCACCACGAGTCGCAGATCGGGCCGTGAAGTGGCTTGCAACCGTTTGGCTAAAGCTAAAGCGACATCGCTCAGAAGATTTCGTTCGTGAAATTCGTCGAAGATCAGTGCAGCAATGGATTTCAACTCCGGATCGCTTTGCATCCAACGCAACAATATTCCCTCAGTAACAAAGGCCACTCGGGTTAAATCACCAACATGATCTTCGAAGCGCACCTGATACCCAATTTCCTCTCCCAACCGACTACCCCGTTCCCAAGCAACTCGAGCGGCCACACTCCGTGCGGCAACGCGTCGCGGTTGAAGTACTACGATGCGGCGCCCTGCAGGAACAAGCCCTGCATCCAGAATCATCTGGGGCACCTGGGTGGTCTTCCCAGAACCGGTTGCGGCGACCAGCACCAAGCGGTTACCTCGGGTCAAAGCCGACACGATATCTCTGTGTAAGCGCCAGATCGGAAGTTCAGTATTGGGCACGGCAGATCTCAGGCTTTGATAACGCCGAAGTGAAAGAGTAACAGAGCCACATCTGTCAAAGAGGACAGGAGAATCAGCATCCCAGCAGGCATCCAGGCACGGGTTTTAGCGAAGCGTTTTGCAAAGACAACAACGAGGGCGGTCAACACGGCAGTGGCTACCCACCAAGGTAACAGCCCCTTCGCCACCAGTGCCAAGGGAATGGCACAAATGATCGAAGCAATTAGAGACGCTTTAGAGCCCGCTTTAATAAAGCCTATAGCCCCGCCAGCGACGAGAAGTGTGGTGTAGGTCCAAAGAATAAAAATAGCAGTAGAATGCATGACCGCTGAACAATGCCGATCCGCAGATCATAGATCGAGAAATGGGTGAGGCAAAATCGAGTTGGCGTTTAGGATTCAGGGAGCAGATTTTCGGCAACCGGATTACGGTAGGCTTTTATCGCTGGCACCACGCCGGCCAGTGCCCCTAGGAGAACCAATCCAACCGGGGCGGTCAGTAGCACCGGATTCCAAACCCACACTTGTAAAACTACACCTGTTTGAGTTTGGATCACACTCGCGACCGCAGTCAAAATAAGCAAATACAGGCCCCAAGCACCGAGCATTCCAAAAACAGCAACCGAGGTTGCTTCCAGTACAATGGAGGCAAACACAGTGAAACGTCGGGCGCCAAGTGCCCTGAGAATCGCCATATCACGACGACGCGCACTCATCGAATTGTAGATACTCGCCAGCACCGAACCCGCAGCGACCAATGCCACAAGATAGGCCACCAATTCTAAGACTTTATCGAACCAAGCCAATTTGTCGAACAATTGAGCCAAGGTGGTTCCCAGCGGCCAAGCAAAGGTAAATCGGTCTCCTTGTCGGTTGTACATCATCTCCAGTTGCTGACCGACAATAGGACTTTTAAGCTTTACGAGTACGGCGCTGACATCGGACGCGGTTGCTGCAGCGTGGCCCGACATATTCTGTAATCCTGCCAAAGGGATCCAAATAACTCGGTCCGCTGGTGTGTTAGACGGTTCCAACACACCAGTGACCACATACTCGTCTTCATGCTGCGCTTTTGGGTCAAAATTCAGACCGTGATAGGGACGAAATGTGTCACCCACCTTCAATCCCAACCGACGTGCGGTAAACGAACCCACTAAGGCCTCTCGAAATCCGTCTTCAAAGACACGTCCACCGATAGCAACCTGAAACTTGCGTCCCGGAACCGTTTCAGCTGCAGAAAAGAGGGATGTCAAAGTACCTACAATACGATAGCCCATAAAATTATCGCCCACAGCGATTGGAACAGCCAATGCCACAGCCCGATTGGTAGCAATGGCCTGATAATCGGCAAAGGGGACGTTTCCCGGCGAGGCTTCCAGATGAAAAATGGCATTTAAAACCAGCTGCAGTTTAGAGCCACGCGCGCCCAAAACAGCGTCCCAAGCCCCCGTCTGACGGGTGAAGGTTTCCCTCGCCTGACTTTTCACAACCCAGACCGACATCAGCAGTCCTCCGGCCAAAGCAAGAGACAGAGCCGTGACTAGGGTGGAGAGTAAGTGCTGACGTAAGCTACGCCGAACAAGCAGTGCCAAAATCATTCGACCTCCTTTCGTGCCGCACGGTTCAATTGACTCAAGGACAGCACTCGATCAAACCCCGCCAGCACTAGCGGATCGTGGCTAACCAGCAAAAGGGCTGCTTTAGATTCAGTGCAAATTTGACGTATCAAAGCCAGAGCCTGCCGAGCATTTGTTGGATCTAAATTCCCAGTGGGTTCATCCGCTAGAACCAAGTGTGGGCGATTGGCCACAGCCCGAGCCACTGCAACTCGCTGTTGTTGTCCGGTAGACAATTGCCGAGGAAAATAATCGAGACGATCCCCAAGTCCGACACGTCCCAAGAGAGACATAGCATAGGCACGATCTGCACCCTTTCCAAAAGACATCCCTAAAAGGACATTTTCCAAACAGGTAAATCCTTGAAGCAAATTGAACGTTTGAAAAATGTAGCCAATGGTACCCGCGCGCAAGCGGTCACGGCCGGCTTCTCCCAAGCCAGTCATTTCCACATTACCCAAGTGAATCGTCCCACTCTCGGCGGGTAAAATCCCTGCAATCAAATGGAGAAGGGTGGTCTTACCCGAACCACTACTCCCGCTTAGAGCGGCCTGTTCGCCCACCTCAAGGGTCAACTCTGGCAAATCTACTACGGGTAGGAATCCCACTTTGCCGGGCACGGAAAAGCTTTTTTTCAAATTCCGGATCTTCAATGCATCCATAATTAACCTTGTTGAACCCCAATTGAATCACGACCCGACACCCGATTTCAGTGCGAAACCATTCTTTCACGCCCCGCTCATCTTATTAGATTTTAGGAAACATACCGGCAGTCCATCCACCGTCCACGGGCAACGCCGCGCCGGTAATGAAGGAAGCAGCATCGGATGCCAGAAAAACGGCGGCCGCGGCCACTTCCGACGGTTGAGCGAGCCGCCCCATCGCTTGCGTCGAGGCCATCTCTTGGGCCGCGGCCACTGGATCGGGATACTCCGCAATCCGAGTCCGTACAAACGGCGTTTCAACCCGTCCGGGGCACAGGCAATTAACTCGAACACCCGAGCGAGCTAGGTCCAAGGCAGTCGATCGGGTTAATCCTACCACCGCGTGTTTACTGACGCTATAGGCTAAGCGATCGACCAAGCCACCTAACCCTGCGGTGGAGGCCAGATTAACCACCGAACCACGTCCACGAGCCACCATACCTGGGACCCACGTCTTCATAGTGTTGAACACGCCCCTGACATTCACCGACATCATCCGGTCAAAGTCCTCGCCTCGGGTAGTAAGAAGTGTACCTACGTGACCAATGCCAGCGTTACACACAAGAATATCAACCTCAGGAAAGAGTTGAAAGGCAGTTGCTAAATCTGTTTCCGAAGTCACATTCACCTGCACGACGGCTGCCAATCCGCCCGCACCTTTGATGAGTTGAACGGTCTCAAGTCCAGATTCGCGCCGAATTTCTGCTACCACCACACGAGCACCTGCCGCAGCCATTGCTTCAGCAATCGCTTGCCCTATTCCCGAACCGGCACCCGTCACCAGCGCGGTGCGTCCTTTGAGTGAAAGTGAAGACATCTTTCAAGTGTGCCCTCAGAGTGCCACCGTCTGCAACCATCCGACTTCGCCAAATCGTTCACGGAAGGGTTGAACAACGGCCCTCGCCTTCGGTAACGAATCAAATAAGGCAAACGTCGTCGAGCCACTCCCGGACATCAATGCCGCCCAAGCACCCTGTTCTCTCAGAAAATCTTGATAAAGTCCGAGGATGGGAAACTTCTTCAGAGCTGGGGCCTCCAATGAATTATAAAAAGACTGTCCTGCCGCACGAAGCGATCCATGACGTAGCAAAGCTTCCAAGTCTGCTGCTCGGCCGGCGCGACCATTTAAAGCCTGAGGATAGCGTCCTAATTCACCAAAGGCCCACGCGGTTGAAATTCCAAACCCCGGATGGAATAAAAACAATCCCTGCCCCGACAAGGCCGGAAAGGACTCAACAGAACTGACGGCTTCACCACGCCCAACAGCCAAGGCCGGACCCTCCTGCAAGAAGAAATTGACATCCGATCCAAGAGTCGCGGCCAAACCGTCCAACTGTGCCGCACCGAGCGGTTCATCATAGAGGGTGTTCAACCCTAAAAGTGTCTGGGCGGCATTTGAACTACCTCCACCTAAACCCGCAGCCAACGGTATTCGTTTGGTCAAATGCAGATCAATCCCCGGCCTTAAAATCTTCGCTGTCTCAAAAAACAAGTGCGCCGCACGAACCACCAAATTACTCCCGTCCACTGAAAGTTCGGGTAAATCGCAGGTTAACCGGATCCCGACTTGATCCGACCGAGTCAATTCGAGTTCATCCATTAGAGGCACTGGGTGGAAGATCGTCTCCAATTCATGAAACCCATCGGGACGACGGCCTAAAATATTTAGCAAGAGATTGATCTTGCAGGGTGAAAGACGGCGCAGAGTCATAATAAAAACGCGCTGGCAAATCTGCCAGCGCGTGGGTCAAAACAGAGATGCCGCCTCAGTCGATCACACTGAACCGACTGCCCGCGATAAAGGGAGCAACGTCTGAGGATTGGAATCCAAGAGCCCCATCTGCCGAAAGAACCGTCGATTCACCCAATCTACCGGGCTTGTAACTATCTGGATACGTCTTTGAATCCGGTTTGATGTAAGGTTGGCTCGGAATCGGGAAGCTCAAGACTTCAACAGCACCCACCACGGTGCGCCCAATCGTCCGGTTGACGCCCTTAATTAGCCCCACAGTCCCGCCGTGTGAACCGCCGAAAAGACTCCCTTGCTCGTAACCCCGCTGGATCTCGCCCATACGAAAAGGTTCAGAGAGGTTATTTAAACCGCGACCCAACTTTTGCTCAGCACTAGTGCAACCGACAAAAGCGACCGCTGCGGTCACAAGAAGACAAAGTGGTTTGAAGAAGAAACGCATAAATCGTGTGTAGTCTGGAGACTACTTTAGAGAGAGAAAGCAAGGGTGCAAGGACGGACTTTTGTTCAACGCAGAAATAGTTTTTAAAATGGAACAGCGAACTAAATCTGAGGCCGTTTGTTTCTCTTCCCATCCTGCCTCTTCATTACTGATCGCCTGATCGGTCGGGAATCACCGCGACCTCCAAACCGGCCTGTTTCCGAGCCTTTCGGGCCCACCACCACGCAATCAAGATGCTAATTTCGTACAACAGGTGCAGGGGAACAGCCATGAGCATCATGATCAAGGGATTGCCGTCCGGAGTAATAAAGGCAGCCATGACCAATTCTCCAACCACCACGTAGGAGCGCATCTTGGATAGCTTGATGTGATCAAGGATGCCTATCTTGACCAAGGTCAACAGCACCAAGGGCAACTGAAATGCCGCTCCCATCCCCAGCATGAACCAGCAGACAAAGCTGATGTATTCGTCGGCCTTCCATTCGTCTGAGACGAACCCTAACCAATTGGAGAAACTGACCGTTGTACTGAGGCAAATAACTAACAGAACGAAATAGCAAAAGGCGACTCCTAAGAGGAACATAACCGTTGCCCAACCGGATACCTTGAAAACAAAAGATTTCTCGTGGTAGTGCAAGGCCGGCAAAATAAACTGAGCAATGAAAAACAGAACAAAAGGAATAGACACTGTGATACCGCCAAACATGGCGATCTGCATGACAATACTGAAGGCTGTGACCGGTCCCAATGTCTTCAACTGGACGTTAAATGTCTGGGTCACCCGTGCTCCTGCATTGGTAACCTGCCGCAATCCAAGAACCTGATTGGTCCCTAATAGCATCGGTTCCAAACGAAAAACCGTGTTCACATTTGTTAACCCAAGCAACCCACTGTCAGCCACAGGCAACCTTGCGATCACATTCGTCCCTAGTAAATAGATCACCCGCGGTGCAGACGACGTCCGGATTCCCTCGGCTTGCTTCAGGGGCCACGTCAAAAACTCGATCACAAAATTACTGCCGCTTAAGCAAATCGCAAAACCTAGAAAAATCGCGACAGCACACTTGATCAGGGTCCATCGGAGATCTTCCAGATGTTCCAAAAATGTCTTTATCGGACCGCCACCATCTTCGTCACCAGATTCCGGTGACTGCGGATAATGGATTGAAGGATCCTGCTCGTCGGCCATGCTTTCGTGTCAAAGTGCTGGAAACTGGAAAAAAGAAACGGCGACCCTAGTCCGCCGCTGCCTCACTACCCTTTTCTAGCGTTCTAAATTAAGCCTTGGGACTGTGCGAAACACTGTCGGAAGTGGGACGCACAACCGGGGCGGGTGGCGACTGATTAGCACCTTCGTCAATGGTCCGTTGAAATTCGTCCTGAACATCTCGGGACGCTTTCTTAAACTCTTTGATCCCAGTTCCAACCCCTTTCATCAATTCAGGCACTTTCTTAGCACCGAAAAGCACCAACACCACTATGGCAATCCACATTATTTCTGGGCCGCCTATGAATCCAAAGGTTAAATTCGTCATAGTTAAAATCTCCACATCTCCAAGGTCAACTTTTTCAAACCTTAGAAGTCGTTCCCCTTTGGCACAAGGGGCAAAAACAGACAAAAATGATCGCGACTTCAATTCTCGCAGCCTCATACTTCCTTCCATCGGGTGCTCATTTTAACCCGCTCAACTTAATCCCCTCTCCTCTCGCCTTGGATAAGTCTCGAGTTACTTCAAATCAAAATCTCGTCTTAAGTACTCTTCAGCACTCTTCAGGGCATGAATCGAATCGTCTGATTTACTCAACTCAAATGCCTCGATCCTTACTGCCCAGCGTAGGCTCAAATAACTGGCCGACTTGCTCCTCGAACCTGCCCCGCCTTTTAATTGCTTTGCTTCTACTCTTCCAAGTTCACGGAAATGAATCGACCGATCGCAGTGATCATCCAGCTATTGGTAATCGCTTTCTCGAACTGCGTCTCGATCGAAAGGGGGACCAAATACTGGCCACCGCTCTCGTTAATCATCTCACCGGACGCACCATCGCACTGGATGGCGATGACTTTACTCTAAATTTCAAAGGATTACCCCCCTTACGAGCGGAGAACTTTACCTTAAACAAGGTCGTACGAAAAACCCTCTCCACAGGGCAACGATTGATTCTCCATTTGCTGGAGCGTAACGGTAAATCAAAGGTCTCAGTGATCTACGAACTTTCGAAGACTGACTTTTTTATTCGGCGTCATTTGGAGTTTTCTTCCACCGCATCACCGCGACTCGATCAGGTGGAGATCTGGAACATTGGTCTCAAAGCCACTTGCACTTCACAAGAGATCGGACCACCGAATTATCTTCGCTACAATGTGTGGAGTGTAGATGATAAAAAGGGATTCGGGCAACCGGTGTTTCTTGAGGATACTTTTTGGGGCCTCGAGTTTCCAGTTGGATACAATCGCTACAGTCACAATCGGATTGTTCTAACCCATTTTCCAGGTCGCACTCTTACGAATCTGTTCATTAGCAAAACAGCCGTTCTTGGAGTCACTGCGGCCGGCGAAGTCGCCTCTCAATTTCGAACTTATATTGAACGAACCAAGGGCAGAAAGCGCTTTGCGGAAGTCCAAGTCGACTACAACACTTGGACTACTGTATCACCTGCCACAGAATCGAACAGCCTCCATCTAATCCAACAGTTTAGGACAAATCTTTTTGATCCGTACGGCGTTCAGTTTAATAGTTTTACTCCAGACGACGGCTGGGATGAAAAGCAGAGTCTGTGGTCGCTACGAACCAACGGATTTCCTCATGGGTTCAAACCTCTTTTGGATGCTCTCCAACCCATGGGCACAAAACTGGGCCTTTGGCTTTCGCCCTCCAGTGGCTACGAGCACGCGGGTTGGGGAGCTAAACAAGGCTACTCTCCCAATGCCACTCTCAATTGGTTTTTGTGTCAAAGCGATCCAGCTTATCGACGTGATATGACTCGGATTATCCCTGACTTGGTCCGCAAAAATCAGGTCAGCTTTTTTAAAATGGACGGCTTCTGCGCCAGTTGCGACACCGATAAACATGCTCACCATCTCTCAGGCAGGGCGTTTGGCTGGTGGCTGGAAAGGGCCGATGGAAAGGGGGTAAAAGAAACGGCTAGACATAAGCCGCTGAAAATGTTGCCCTACGTTGGTGAATACACCTGACAATTTAAACAGCGGGACCCAGTCGCAACAACTGGGTAAGC
>SIAZ01000098.1 GCA_009695405.1 Pedosphaera sp.
CCAACCGGATGGGGCAACAATTTCCGGCAAGTCGACAGAACTCGCCGAAGCTGACGGCGTGCGGTGCACGGGAACGAAGGCCGGACTGTTTTGGGAGGCGATAGAATGGGTTGGTTGAGGTAGCTGTGTTTGCTGTGTTTGCTGAGTGATCCGTAGCCAGCGATCAATCGAAAGAGGATGAACACCCAGACTCGCAGCAAACTCAGTCTTCGAGAGTCCCGAGCTTTTAAATCCAGTGATTAGCAGTTGGATTTCAGCAAGACCACGCCGCTTCCGAGACGGTTTAATTGAGTTCATCCGCTCAGGCTAAACCCAAGGAAGGCGAATTGGGAATCATGGGGTTCGGCGTACGCTTACCTTTTATGATCTCTGGTTCCGCTGGATTCTCGGGGTTTTCTCGGTGCTTCTCGGTGTCACTGTCCTCTTTATTTCTAAAATCCATGTCGCTTCGCTTCCCGATATCGATCCTCCAATCAAAGTCAGATATCTCGACCGACTACAGGCTCGATCCCTCATTAGTACGGCGCGTCACTCTGCGGATCAGAAAGATCTGAAGGGATCAATCACTGCCTGGCTATCGGCCGCAGCCAATGATCCCGCCAATCTGAATGTCTATCGAGGTATCCTCCAGACCCTCCGCGAAACACCTAAAGTACCCAGTGAATTTATCCGTTTTGGGTACGCCTCCGGTTTCCAATTACTGCAACGGACTGCCACCAATCTCAACGATCTAACCCTTGTCGCCCACTTTAATTACAAGGCGTCTCTTTATGAGGCTAATATCGAGATTCTGACGCCACTGGTGACCAACCACACCGTTGAAACGGCACGTTTTCTGGCTGAAGCTTATTTTGAAGAAGATCAAATGGGGGCTTTCGGCCAGTTTTTAGAAAAACATGCCTCCAAACTTCACTCGGGCCCAGAACTCGAGCTCATCCTCAACGGTTGGGCTGCTGCTTGGGGCCCTGCTGCAGGGTTGTCCGAAGGTCACCGAAACTTAGCGAAATCTCGTCAAAATACTCTCATAGCAATCGATGCGGCCAAAGTTCAACTTAAGGTCTTTTTCTTCATTGGCGACCTCGAAGCCTATCGGAATGCCTTTGAATTTCTGGTCGAACGTAATCAAGAAGACATGCGAGATCATGTGCGTCTGTGGAGCCTTCTTGTCCAAGCCGGTCGTACCGCAGAAGCAAAAACTCTCGCCCAGAATTTGAGTCGCCAACCGGCCACTGAAACAGATGCCGTCAGAATGTGTCGCACCTTGCAGTCTCTCAATTTATTTCAATTCGCCGCTGATTTTACTGACAAACAACGGTCTATTTTTGTTTATTCAAATGAACTCTGGCTGATTTCAGCCGACCTTTATATTCGACTCGCCGACTGGACTCAACTGAGAGAACTCGCAGTGCAAATGCGGTCCACACCGAACGTTGCCGAAACAATGAAAGCCTACGGTTGGTTTCTCGAAGGATTTGTTGATGTTCAACAGCAAAATGACGGTGCCGCTGACGTCTGTTTTACCCAAACTGTTGAGGCTGGATTCTCTAATCCCCAACTTGCCGCGCGCACGGCGACTCAACTGCGGCGCCTCAATCGGCCCAAGTTCGCCCTAGCACTCCTTCAACGTCTGGAAAAGGACTTCGCCACTTCCGCCTCTTTCTGGTTCGAACTCAGCGCCGCCGCCTACGAGTCTAAAAATCAGGAATTACTTCAGTCTTCCATCGAAAAGGCTTAATCTATCGATCCTAAAAACCGAGTTATAGCTCAAAATTATGCGGCAATACTCGTTGCTACAGAGAACAAGGCCGACCTTGCTCTGAAAATTACCCTCCAGTTAATTGCTAGCAATCCCACTTCAATTGATCTCCGAATCAATCAGTGTCTCGCCTTAATCAATGGAGGCCGAATCGCCGATGCCGACTTGGCTCTTCGCAAACTCGATGCTTCAAAATCACCTCCCAATTCACAATCGGTAATTCATTATGCTTGGTTCCGTATTCACGAAAGTCGTCAACAAAAAGATCTCGCCCGCCGCGCCGCCGCTGAAATCAATCGAACCTTCCTGCTTCAATCTCAAATCGATCGTCTGGAACGTAGCCTGAAAAGCTTTGGCGCCTAAGGTCCTCTGACGCTTTGTTTCGCCGAATCTATTTCTCAGAGTTCCTGCTTTAGTCGTGCCGCTTCGTCCCTTTATCTTCTCCAAATGTTGCTCTGGCGGGAATCTATTCCTAAGGACTGGTTGTCTTTCATTATTGCCAATCTACCGGCCGTTCTCGTGGATCATGCGCATCTCGAACGAAAGGCCGCAACCACGGCTCTGAACTTAGAAAAGTACAGACAACTCTACCACCGCGTCCATGAACTTAATGCCATTGCCATCGAGGAATTGCAGCACTTTGAACAGGTCCTAAAAATTCTAAACAAACGCGGAATCCCCTTCGGTCAACCCCTCAAAAGTCCTTGGATTAGCGGGATGATGTCCTCCATTCGAAAAGGCCAAAATCTAACGGTAATTGATCATCTGATCGTTTGCGCCCTTATCGAAGGACGAAGCTGCGAGAAGTTCCAACTCATCGCTCACGCTTTATCCAAAACTGATCCTGAGCACTCTCAGTTTTATGAGACTTTAGTCGCGTCTGAAGGCAATCATTACGCCTCGTATCTTATCATTGCTCGTCATATTGATGAATCAGAGACCCAGCGCCGGTTGGATTGGTATTTGGATCTCGATGCTCGTTTAATCCGCGAACCTAATCCTCTGCCAATGCTTCACTGATAACACTCTCACTCAGTTCCTTATTGGCCCACTTGAATCCTGCGATTGAATGATTGTTTTTTGACTTGTCGTGTTTATTCAATCCCGCACTCGCCAAACCTCCGCCACAAGGCTTTCCTTTAATGATGCTTTTCCCACGCCGATTTTCTCATTTCCTTGCGCTTGCCGTCGCTCTTTCACGGATCACTCAGGCAAGTTCATTGAAAAAGGCAACCCCTGATGCCCCCGCTGATTGGCGTCGGGATCAACGTATTATTGATCTCCACCAACACGTCAATGGAACCGAGGCTACTCTCAGCCGCTGGCTCAAGATCATGGACCGTGTCGGTGTCGGGATCGGCGTCAATCTGTGCGGTGGCACGGTGACCGCAAAACCGGGTGAGATTTCAGCCTTTCAAAACACCCAAAAACTGGCTGACCGCCTTGCCCCAGGCCGTTCTCTCCTCTACTTCAATCTCGATTACGCCGCTTGGGACAATCCCGATTTTAGTGAACGCGCAGTTAAACAAGTCGAACGCGCAAAAGAACTCGGGGCCGCTGGATTAAAAGAGTACAAACGATTGGGTCTTTTCCTTCGCGATTCCAAAGGTGAACTCATCAAAATTGATGATCCAAAGCTGGATCCTATTTGGAAACGCTGCGGCGAGCTTGGCCTACCGATCAGTATTCATGTCGCCGATCCACGGGCTTTCTGGTTGCCTTACTCCGTTCAAATTGAACGTTGGACTGAACTAAAAGACCACAAAAGCTGGTGGTTTGGTGATTCAAAACAATTCCCGTCGCGCGAAACGCTGCTGAACGATCTCGACCGGGTTATCGCTCGACACCGTCAGACAACCTTCGTCTGTGCTCACTTCGCCAATAATGCCGAAGATATCGACTGGGTAGATCGCAAACTAGATCAACACCCCAATATGAATGCCGATCTCGCTGCCCGCATTCCGGAACTAGGCCGGCACGATCCAGAAAAACTTCGGCATCTCTTTATCAAGCATCAGGATCGCATTTTCTTTGCCACAGATTTCCAAATGTACGACAAACTCATTCTAGGCAGTTCCGGCGACGCAGAGCGTCCTACCGATGAGGATGCCCTTGATTTCTATCGCAAAGAATGGCGATGGCTCGAAACCAAGGACCACAACTGGCCCCACATGACCCCCATCCAAGGTAAATGGAACATTAGCTCCATTGGCTTGCCTGAGTCGGTACTACGCAAAATCTATTTCGATAACGCACGAAAACTACTCGTTCGCTCAATGCCCTTTGCCACACTCCGAGCAAAACATATCACCCGTGATTTTCAACCTAATGGGACTCTCGACGCTTCTGAGTGGGCTTCCGCACCCCTCTTCCGTCTCGAACAAGAGTGCGTCGACGGAAAAGTGCACACGGAGGTCAGTACCTCCGTTCGACTACTCTGGTCAGATCGCTTTCTTTATTTGTCCTTCCAGTGTCCTTTTACCGTATTAACCGACTTTGGACCGGCTAAATCGGGTGAACGTGTCCACAAGGAGGGTTCTCTCTGGGATAAAGATGTCGTCGAATTTTTCTGTGCGCCCGACACAAACCATCTCAGACGTTACACGGAATTCGAGTGGGCTCCCAACAATGAAGCTTTGGACTTAGTCCTTCGGGATGGCAGTTCTGATTTCATCTGGAGCAGTAAAATGGAATGGACGGTCAAAGTAGATCCAGTCGCCAAAATCTGGCGTTGTGAAGCTCGAATTCCGCTGAAGGCTCTCAGCGAGACATCCCCGAGTGTTGGCTCTCGATGGCGGGCCAACTTTTACCGCCTCGACCGTTCCAGTAAATCGGCTCTGGCATCTAACCCGGTCCTCAACGGTTCCTTTCACACACCCGATCGCTTTGGATGGTTGGAGTTTATCCGGTAACCTCCCTCTTTACTCGACTGCCTAACCCAAGAATCACAGACTCGTGCTCGGTCCGGCCAGAGTCTTAAGACCAGACGGACAATCGGCAAAATCGCGGGTTAGCTTAAAATTTAATGATCCAACGAGGAGGGTAAACCGAAGTAAATCCCTGCTCTGTGGGAACATCTTTGATCCGTTTTTCACCACAAAAACGAGGACATCGAAGCCACTTCACTCGCCTCCGTCACCAGTGAAACGCGCCAACCCGCAAGTTTTCCTAACGCTTTATAATCAGCCTCTGACAATTGGACATGGGACCATCGACGACCAAAGAAACCTCGCTTTACACTTCGATCAATCACCTGCGGTTTAGTATCACTCCCGCCCCTCATTTCGATCCGAAGTGTTAACTTCGGCGGTACGGGCTTAGAAATCTTCCATAGCACATCAAATCGAAGACTCCGAACCCGAGTCGGATCGGATCTTAAGAGACTCTGATAGGCGTCTCTCTCATACAAACTCGGCGACAAAGTGTGGCGCCCAGCAGAATCAATCAGATGCGGTAGAACCTTGATTACCCGCCCCTCAGTGGCCTGAAGCCAGCCGAGCGATATTAGCATCATCAGTAGAAAAAAAAAGCGTGGTCGCATTATCAAAATATCTTGGGCTGCCCAACAGAAAGGATCGCGGGGCGCGGAGCAAAAACGGGGGCAGAAATCGGTGGGACGGTAGAGATTGAGGATGCAGGACTCACTGAGGGTAAGAAAGAAGTCTTCGGCACCACGAGCGCGGAACTAGCACCAAAAGATCCAAATCCAGAAGAGGCGACTCCAGAGGATAAGGCAGTTGTTGGAGTGGTGGGCGAAGAACCAAAACCCTCACTGCGTGTTCCACTCAAAGTATCGCGAGCAGAAAAAGCTTGGGCTGGCTGAAGTGTTGGATCAAACCGATTTGCTTGCCTCTCAAATCCTTCCTTCAAATTTTTGCTGAATGCCGGATCCTCGTTGGGACTGCGAAACTCTTTCAACCTCGCAGACTCACTAAAATTCGAGGTCGTCTCACCCGCCTGTCGAGTCGCCGAATCACCTCGCCCTACACCAAATTGAAACCAAACCATCTGAGATTCTGGTGGACTGGATTCTCGGTTGGCTTGATAGGATCGAATAGACTCCCGTGCCGCCGCAGTCAGTTTGTCAGCCAAATTTTCCGAGGTAATGGGCGTCTCACGAGTCTCTTTAGTTCCACCCTCTTGCTTGGTGACTTCGTTCTGGATAGCATCATTCCCCTCTGACTGCTTCAAAAGCGCCTTCTTACCTGCGGCGATCGAGTCTGCCTCCTTTTTCTTGTCGTCATCTTTGCTAAGTTGCGAACGATTTTTGTCTCGACTGAAATCAGGAATAACCTCTCCTGCTGTTGCCTTATTAGCTTCTTTGTCGCCCCCAGAGACGGACTCCCGCAACCAGTTTCGTCGACGGTCTAATTCATCGATCAGCCGCTTCTGTATTTTGGGATCCAAGCTGGGAACAGATGCTTGAGGAATCGGCATAGGAGCCTCTATCGCTCCACTCAGTGAATTACCCGATTTGAAAACATCAAACTGCCGATTCCTTAACAATTTATTCATCAAACCGACGCGCTCAGCTTCAGTCTGGCCCGTCGGAATCGACTTCTTAATCTCGTCATCTGAGCGACGGGCACCGCTCACCTGCGCTTTTTCTTCTGCCAATACGGCCATCACCCAGCAACTGGCGACGAAAGACCTGAAGCACTGATGGAAATTCATAGACCTCTTTTAGCCTCACCCATTTACGCAGTCAAAGTGGATTCAGAAAAACTACACTCAATCCGTCGATAATCTGAGCTACTATCCCCGCCTAAAATAAAAAGTTACCGCCAATTCTCACTTAAAACGCTCGAACAAACCGAGTGCAATTGCCTTGAAAGCGGACGCCGCCAATCCGTTGGGTTCGGCCGATACTACCGGCACACCACGATCTCCAGCCTCTCGAATGGCAACAAAAAGAGGGATTTCGCCTAAAAATGGGACTCCCTTACGTATCGCTTCCGTGCGGCCTCCACCCTTCCCAAAAATATCAATCCGAGCCCCTTCTGGAGTCGTAAAACCGCTCATATTCTCCACAATTCCAAGAATAGGTACCTGAACCTTTTCAAACATACTGACCCCCTTACGTACTACTCCAAGGGACGCTTCTTGGGGCGTGGTCACAATCACTCCCCCATCCAACGGGACGGTCTGGCAGAGCGACAATTGCGCATCCCCAGTCCCCGGAGGCAAATCAACGAGGAGAAAATCTAACTCCCCCCACTCCACTTGATGGACAAACTGATGGATGGTCTTCTGGATCATTGGTCCTCTCCAAATAACCGCCTGCTCGGGGGCAATCATGAAACCCATACTCATCAACTTCACCCCATGCCGCACCGGTGGCACAAGGCGCGACTCATCTTCGGTCAACCCCGGTTTCTCCTGAATTCCCATCATCAAAGGGATGCTCGGACCATAAATATCACAGTCCAAAAGTCCTACATTGGCCCCTAACTGAGCCAAGGCGACCGACAAATTCACCGCACAAGTTGACTTACCCACACCGCCTTTACCTGAGGCAACGGCAATAATATGGGCAATACCCGGAATCCGATTTCGATTAACGGACCCTCCCCCCGCTGTGGTAGCCGCCTGCTGGGTGGTCGGTACTTGCACCTGCACATGAGCGTCGGTTAACCCAGGAATCTGATCTCGTAATGCCAATCGCGCCGCATCCGCTATTTGATCGCCAATTTCTCGGTTCGGTGATGTCAATTCCAACAAGACTCCCACCGCCATACCGTCGATCTGGACCCCTTTGACCAAGCCAAAGGAAACGATATCCCGACTGTAACCGGGATACTTAACCACTCGAAGTGCGGCAAGAACGGATTCTTCAGTAATGGACGACATAAATAGGTGAATGGGTAGGGTTGGGAACAAGATCTAGGGGCGGAAGCTTTTTAGTTTTAGGAACAAACACGATCTGAGAATTCTGCCCCTCTCGCTTACTAAAGACGCCTGAGAACCTTCGTTGACCATCAACCCCCACTGAGGGTTTGTCGAAGGTATCACAGACAATATCGCAGAAGTTCCACGATTGGATTTCGTGGATTGCTAAGTGCGTCTCAAAGAAGGGAGAGAGACTCAACTGTCCCTTCGCTTGGGTGTTTTTGACGGCACCAAATAGCGGCGTAGAAATCGCCGACAGGATTTGAAAGGCGAGGGTTCGCGGTTCGACGGACAACGCTGCTCGCAGTGAGTAAATCCAAGCAACAGGCTCCGAGACGACTCTGATTTGACAGGGGTATTTCAAACCTAATGGAAGGCCCAAAGAGGGCAATGATCGCTCACATTCGGCGCTTCTATCCAAAAAGTTCAAGGAACTGAGTTGAATCATTCGTTCTGGAGACCTTCAGTGACTCGCTTTGCCCGACACCTCCGCAGCATGTTGACTGAACGACTTACCCCGCCCTGTCGGGGCAATCACAGAATCAATTACTCCACACTCAAACTCATCCCACATCGGTGACATAGCGCGTAGCTTGGTAACAATCCCCGAAAAACTATCGATAACGTAGTCGATATCCTCTGCCGTATTCCCCTCGCCCAAGGTCATAATGATATTACCTTGAGCTAACGCATGGTCTAAACCAATCGCGCCCAGAACATGAGAAATTTTTAAACTTTTACTGACGCAACTCGAACCACTCGCCACGGCAATTCCACTGAGGTCGCAGAGCAATAACTGCCCTTCTCCTTCGATAAACTCAGTGGACAAATTTAAGTTTGTAGAAATTCGATCCGGTCCTGGGGCAGGCCCATTCAGCTTAATAAACGACACCCTCGAGTGGAGGCCTTCCCACAAGCGGCGCTGCAGTGAAGCTGTGTGCTCACCCCGAGTCGTTAAACGCCCAATTGCCATCTCAGCAGCCTTTCCACCACCCACAATGGCGGGGATATTTTCCGTACCCGCACGGCGGCCGCCTTCTTGGACTCCGCCGTGAAGAATACTGACAATCCTCGCCCGCTTATTCCGATAGAGGACTCCAACCCCTTTGGGACCATAAAAGCGATGCGGAGAAAAACTCACCATCGCCGCTCCCCAATCTTTCACATCCACAGGCAACCACCCCGCACTGGCTTCGCAGTCCACATACAAAGGCACACCCGCCGCCGCACAAATCCTCCCCACTTCTTTCATCGGTTGGATTGTTCCAATGTCGTGATTCACATGATGAACAGCAACAATCACAGTCTGAGGGGTAATAGCTGCTTCTAACTCCTTCAATCGTAGAAGCCCGCTCGGCGTCACCCCAACCCGCGTGCAGGTCCACCCCTGCTTCTCGAGGAATTCTACCGAGTTCATCACACTCGGATGCTCCGTCGCTGAAACCACCAAATGTTTTCCCTTACGTTCATTGGCGTAAGCGGCCCCTTTAATGGCTAGATTCGACGACTCAGTTCCGTCTGAGGTGAAAAAAATCTCTTCTTCACTGTCGGCATGAATTAACGCCGCAATTTGCTGGCGAGCCGTGCGGAGCGCATCGCGGACTCGCAGTCCGTGTTGATGCAACGAAGACGCATTCCCAAAATGTTCGGTGAAATAGGGTTTCATCACCTCGAAAACTTCCGGGTAAACCGGAGTCGCCGACTGGTGATCAAGAAAAACGTGACGCGTCATAGGATGTATCAGGTGAAACGGCGTGGACCATCAAAGTCCGAAGATCTATTCGATTAAAAACAAACCCGCAGACGCCAATACCAAATGCGCCCACGGGTGAGCAAGAAAGAGTGAGGATCAGGCGGTGAGAGCCTGACCAGCAACAGTAATAGAAGAAGCACTTTCAGGGTGGCGCTTCACATAGTCTTCCAGTGCCGCCTTGAGAGCCTCTTCGGCAAGAACAGAACAGTGGATTTTTACTGGGGGCAATCCGCCTAAGGCGTCTACGACTTCCTCATTCGAAAAAGTTAAGGCTTCAGCAATCGTCCGTCCCTTGATTAGTTCGGTGGCCATACTCGAACTAGCAATCGCTGATCCACAACCAAAGGTCTTGAATCGCGCGTCCTCAATGCGGCCATCCTTGATCCGAAGACTGATCTTCATGATGTCGCCGCAAGCTGCAGCCCCAACTTCGCCTACTCCGTCGGCATCCTTTAAGTCTCCCATGTTCCGAGGATTTATAAAATGGTCCATCACGGTCGGGTTGTATAAGGTGTAAGTTTCGCTCATAAATAGGTGAAAATTGTTTGTTCGTTTAAAAATTGGCTAAACCTGCTTCGTCGGACCATTAAAAATTGTCTCAGTCGTTTTCTCATCAATTTGCCCATCTCTTTTCAAAGGAATGCGACTTCGATCCCGCGCTTGCTGCACTAACCCATTGGGAAGGTGTCGCTTTGCCAAATCGGCTAGGCTGGTCTTGGCAAAGACCTCCTTAATCCGATCTTGGGCCTCAGAGAGCAATCCGCACAAAGCACAACCCCTAATATGCTCGCAATCAGGCTCGGTCTCCAAACAGCGTTGTAAAGCAATCGGCCCTTCGACGGATTCAATAATCTCCAAGGCAGAAATCTCCGCCGCCGAACGGGACAAATAAAAGCCACCACCCGATCCTCGAGCTGAATGCACCACACCAGCTTTGGTCAAATCCTGAAAAATTTTACCCAGAAAACTCCGCGGTATGGCTTCTTCCTCACAGAGAACATCCACCATTACCACTTTACCCACAGGCCGACGCGCCAAGGCGATCAGCCCTAGCACTCCATATTCTCCTGCTTTAGTGATTTGCATCAGGTCAATTTTACACGACTTCCGCTTAACAACGGGTGGAGACTATGCTGGAAGACGTCGACATTCAAATCATTTTAAGATTAAAATGGTCCGATTCGCTTCAGCAGGCCTCCACAGCTCACTTAATTAGGTTTGGTCACCCAGCAAATCATCGGCTTCCACTTGCAAAATATTTGTGCCGGGGGCGAACTCGTTCGCGGGGAAAACACAAGGAATCATTGTCGGTTGCTCCAGAGGGCCCGCGCTCCGTCCAGCGGCGCGTGGATTTATACAGACTCGACTTCATCCTCCTGGACGGCTAGCGCGTCAACCGTGGTTCCCCGCTTCCGCATTTTAGCTGCGCAGCAACTTCACGAATTCATCGTCAAGGGGTTCACACTCGACGACGAGCGTCTAGGAAATCCCGAGCAGCCATTCAACTGCTACGAATAGTTAGTGCGGTGGATTTATTACATGCCCACCTCCGAGTCGCGAGTTTACTCGGGTCTGATTCATCTGGAATGACTAAGCTAGTGATCTTAGTCGTGGGCATTATTTACATCTAAACTTCGCGCCGCCGTCCGCCCAGCGTTGGATATGCGTCGTCCGCCAATTCCCTGCGGAGCCGGGACCCGCAAACGATAAAACTGAGGCAAAAAATCTCCAGCATGTTCCGCGACTTCCAATCGCTGGCAAACTTTTGTCGCACCCGTAGCTACGTCTCCCTAGCCCGCAAGACCGGGCTCTCAGCGTCTGAAGCATTCCAGCGCTACTTAATCTTTGTCTCAGACAGACAAGGCCGAGATGCTGTGTGATTGCTCCGGGTTTTTAGGGAGAACCGACTGTTTTTGGCTCCTGAGTAGTTACAGTTTAAATTTATTTTTGAACCGCGGTTGGTGCTTAGAAACATCCGTGGCAGAATTGTCTCTGTTGAAAACGGTTATCCATTGGTTTCGGCGTGATCTGCGTGTCTCCGATAATACGGCGCTTCATGCGGCTTGGATGCAGTCAGATCGGTTGATTCCCTTTTTCTGTTGGGATGACACCCTCTTAACAGCACCCGATGCCTGTCCTGTTCGGATTGCATTTGTTCTTCGTTCGTTAGAGTCCCTTTCGAAAAATCTCGCGGCGCTGGGGCATCGATTGATTATCCGCTACGGCCGCTCAGATGTGGAATTAGTTCGACTCTGTCGTGAAACCGGCGCAGTTGCTGTGTACGCCAATAAAGACTACGAACCCGAAGCTCGGCAAGTCGATCAGGGGGTCGCTTTGGCGCTCGGTTCAGTTTCCGCAGTTTTTCACTGTTTAAAGGATCAAGTCATTCACCAAGATCGGGAAGTTCTAACCAAGATGGGGGGTGTTTTTACGGTATTTACCCCGTATTCGAAGGCTTGGAAGGCTCTCCCGGTGCCCTCACCGGTGCCATGCATTGGCGGCGTTCGGTCGCCTGTTACAGAAACACTCGTTTCCTTCCCTGTTCCAGCAATCCCCGAGTCCTTGGGGGTTTCTTTGACTCAGGCGTCGTCGTCTGGAGGCGAGAGGGCAGCACGGCAACTCTTGGATGTCTTTTTAGAGGGGCGGGTTTTTAATTATGCAACAGGCCGAGATTTCCCGCTAGTGCAACTTCTTGTCTGTAAAAGTTTAGGACACCAACGATTCCGGCCCTATGGCCGAGACTCGCCCGTCTTCTGGGGTTGCCGGTGTCCGGCCAAAGCTGAAATCTGGAAGGTGTTAACCAAAACATCCAACAGCATCAGCCA
>SIAZ01000099.1 GCA_009695405.1 Pedosphaera sp.
AGCTTACCCAGTTGTTGCGACTGGGTCCCGCTGTTTAAATTGTCAGGTGTATTCACCAACGTAGGGCAACATTTTCAGCGGCTTATGTCTAGCCGTTTCTTTTACCCCCTTTCCATCGGCCCTTTCCAGCCACCAGCCAAACGCCCTGAGTTGTCGTCGTAGAAAATTATTTTGGTATTGAAATAACCGAGTTAATATAGCAATCTGATGGGCTGGATATTAAAACAGGCTGTCTTTGCTGTTGCCCCTGTTTTCTCTCAGTAAGCCATTAATGAGAAGGCGTTCTTCCTTTACGTACCTTCAATTGCAGGGAGCGAGATGTTTGCCGTCCAGCTTGGTTCTCAAAAGCATGGAAAGGGCGATCTAGTTCGGCAACCCAAGGCGCACAATGAAGCGAGATTTCTCGTTCGTTTTCATTGCCCAGAAAAGTGATCCCGTTAAGGCCCAGATTTTCCACGATGACTCCATGAGGAAGATTTTCGATGGAGAAAGTCACTACCCCGTCGATCCCGTTTCGGATAATAGAGAGCCTTGCTAGAGTTGTCCCGCCTGGGATGATTTGAACTTCGTTTTCCGCTCCGTTGACTGGATTAAGGCGAACAAAAAGCTTTGGGGCTTTATCTTGAATCGTCGGTTTGAGATCGGTGCTTATTCGAATGACCTTGAAGCGACCCTCAATGCGAGCAGAGGCAATCCCAGTGACAAGGCTCCAATTGGGTTGGACGTCTGCGGGACGGTTAGTTCGGACCTGAAGATTGCCGCTGGCCGCGGTATGACCGGCTTCGATGATTAGGGGTGATTGAAGGTCCCATCCTTCGGGTAGGTGATCGAAATCTACGCGAATCTCGCCGTCAAATCCGTCGACCCGTTCCGCAACCACTTTAAAGGGGTGCCCGCTTCCGGGCGCGACACTTCTGGGAAGATCGGTGAGCTCGACTGTGAAGTCGGGTGAGGCTTCACGAAGGCGTAAGGTATATTGGTGGGCTAGGCTGCCTGCATTGCGCGAGTCCGTCGCACGAAGCCAATAAGAACCGTCGGAAGGGGCAGTAAAGAAGAGTTGCGAATCGAGCTTTGGACTCCGTAGCGCGTTGTCGTCGTTATCGTAGTAAAGTGGGAACACTGGAAGTCCGTTGGGTTCAGGGGCCTGACCCCGAGGGAGGGGGCGAACAATATAAACTGGCTCGTCGACTGGATGGGACATCGGGGAACTGTCGAACCACCCTCGTCGTCGCCCGTTTGCACTGTAAAAAACTGAAGCTGAATCAGGGCCTTCAGGCGCGCGAAATAATTTCATTACTTCGCCTCCGCACCAAAGAAGGTTATTTAGTTCCATCTCTTCCCAATTTTCTAATCGAATAGAGGTATCGTCGGAGGTTGCAGGTCGAAAGGTGATTGCCGAATTTCGAACGGCCTGAAGCCGGAGACGTTCGATCGGTTTTCCCTCTGGAGTCAGGAGGGTGATACGAGTGTCCGCTGGGGAACCTAATTGGGCCGCCTGAGTTTCTACCACATAGGTCTTTCCTCTAAGCGCTTGGAATTGGAAGTCATCGGCGTCGTTAGGAGTTTCAAATCCGCCAGTGACTAAGCTAGGAATGGGAAGTTCTAGGGGGGCTCCGAGTCGTTCAGTCGCAGTCAGTAGGTGCTCTTGAATTGCGAGTAGTTTTCTGGGCCGCCGTGTCCGGTAGTGAATCGCCGGTTTTGGAAGTGAAACGTCACCGGGCGCGCCTGCTTTCAGAGTTAATCCTCCAGAGTCGGGCAGGTTGAATCCAAGTAGTCGTATGCTTGAAGAACTGTTGGCGGGAATGAGTAGCGGTGCGATGCCTGTAACAAAGGGAAATGAACCGAGGCTGAGGCGGAAAAAGTGCTGCGGTGATCCTCCGTAGGTGGCATCGGAAACTCGAATTCGGTAAAGACCGGACCGAGTGAGGGTATAGGCCATCCAGGGATCCTCAGACTGGGTCATGTTATCGTCGGAGCGAAGTACTTGTCCGTTTTCGTCTAAAAGCCGGAGCGTGAATGCCCCTGCGGCTCCAATTGAACGGCCCGAGAGATCTGCGACAAGAGTCGTGCCAACCTTAGCGTTGAAAGTAAAATCGACCGATTTACCGGGTGTTTCAAGGACGCCCCAAGCGGCAACGGGCAGGCTTTGGATTCTTGTTTCCTCCGTTTGTGGTAGGTCGTCTATCCAGAGTTTAAGACGAGCAGAATCTCCCGTCGGAGTGCTGATTGAAATCTCCCAAGGTCCGCGTTCTTCATCCGCAGAGGGTGTGAGATCGACATAAAGCCCAGAAGCGTCACGGGCGGCGGCGAGAGCGCCAATCATCCGCTCGCGATAGAGGCTAATGACCGTGGCTGCTTCGAGATTTGTGCCATAAAGATGGACCCGAGTCCGTTTGCCTCGGGTTATCCCGAGGGGAGTCAGGCGAATTAACTCGGGTTTGGAAGAGGCGATGGCGATGGTGGTGGTGGTGTGATAGGATCCGAGGGAACCGTCGGCTCGGCCAACGATGAGAGTTTCATTGCCAGCAAACACCAGCGCAGTGGGCCAGTCGGGTTGAAGTTCGAGGGAAAAGCGTGATCGGAGGTCGCTTGATTCAAAGAGCTTTACCGTGCGGTCATCCGATGCAGAGGCGACCGTGCGTCCGTCCGGACTGACTGCAATTTGCAAGATGGCCCCTTCATGAGCGAAGACCGATGAGACTAAACGGTTGGAGCCTTCTCGAGCATTTTGTCCGATGGAATAGGCTCGAATTCGGTTGTCGTTTCCACCTGTCCACAAGGTGTTGCCGTCGGGAGAAAAGAGGAGTGTGTTGAGTTCCTTTAGAGCTTGGCCGAAGGTTTCAATCCGAGCCCCCGTCGTTGTATCAAAAAGTTTAGCGGTGCGGTCAAAGCTGGCGCTGGCAAGCACCTGTCCGCCTGAACGAAAAGCGAGTCCGAAAATGGCGCCTTGACTGGCTCGAATGGTGCGAATGGGTTTATCGTTCGTGGGGGAGCCATTATTAGCCCGCCACAGATGAATAGCATCGTCGTAGCCAGCTGAGGCTAATGTGGTGCCGTCAGTGGACAGGGCGAGGGATTGGATGCTGTCTCTATGTGCGGAAAGAGTTCTCAAGAGTCGGCTGGTTTTGACCTCCCATTGTTGGATATCCCCAGAAGCTCCGGGCGTGCCCACCGCGGTAAAAAGGGTTTGGGCATCGGGCGAAAACACCACGGAATTGATTCGCCCAGCGAGACCCTTTAAGGAGCTTTGAACTGAGCGTGAAGGCCAGTTCAGTAAGTCGACTGTGTCTTGCCGAGCGACAGCGAGAAGCTTGTGAGTGGGACTATAAGCAAGGGCATTGATTGGAGAATTCGGAGTGCCTTTTGGAGAAATTTTAGGAACCTTGAGATCGCTGGGGTGAGTGGGTGAGGCGGGTGGTTTGGCACCGTCATCGATCCAAGATTTGATCACTGCCACGATTTCAGGCTTCAAGTGATCCCGTTTGCCGGGAGGCATAAACTCATTCTTTCCTGATTTACCCCAGCGGCCTTCTGTTGCGCGGACTAGCAGTGAATCTCGGCTTTTACCCGATACGATCGCTGGCCCAGATTCTCCACCGCGGAGCAAACCTTGGTAAGATTCGAGCACGAGACTGCCCTCCGGTTCTCTGGAGCCATGACACTCGACGCAATATTGTTGTAGCAGTGCTTCGACTTCGAAAAACTCGGTTGCTTGGAGGTGGCGAAGGGAGATAAGTTCGGACAGAAGCAAGACCCAAACGAAAGGTAAGATGCGTCTTCCTGTCCGAAGACAAAGCGGATGAGTGGGTTGAAAGAAAGCCACAACAGATTAGTGGTTGAACAAGAATTCTTTACTGCTCAGGAGTGCCCAGTATAGGTCTTCCAGCACTGCCTGCCGCTCCGACATTGGAGCGGATTTGACAGTGTCCATGATGCGGGATTGCTCAGATTGAGTGGGGAAACGACTAAAAGCGCGGAGGTAGGCATCCTCAATATCGGTAGTGATGTCGCCGGTAGCGCGGGATAGCGAGCACGCTTCAGAGCGTAATTTATCATTTAAGGTTGATCCATTGGCTATGTGCAAGACTTGGGCCATGCTGGGCTCAGAGGATCGCTCACAATCGCAGTTTTGTAGACGGTCTGGTTTGCCGAAGCTCTTCAAGAAGTAGCTGGCGATTTGTGAGTCAGGCAGCTCTAGGGCCCGAGTGCCTTTCGGGTAGGTAAGGGCAAAATTATCCCCGTTGTCGGTCGATCGTTTAAATTCCGTCGGAACACCGGTCACTTGGGCGTAGGCGTCGAGAATCACTTCAGCCATCAGGCGGTGGGGGTGATATCGCGAGTAAAATCGAGTATCCTCCCTATTGCCGGGCAACGTTTCACTGCTGCGTCGATAGGTTTCACTCCGTAAAATCTCCCTCATCAAAGACTTTAAATCATAGCGTTGACGTATAAGAAAATCGGCTGTTGCTTTAAACAAGGCTTCATTGCTCGATGGATTGCTGACCCGAAGATCATCGACTCTTTCGACAAGGCCTATGCCAAAAAAGTTAGCCCAAACTCGATTGACAATGGCCTTGGCAAAATAGGGATTAGAATCGTTAGTCAGCCAATCAACGACTGCTTCACGGCGATCTGGAAGAGTGCTGTCGTCGACCGTTTTCCCTCCAAGTGGCCGTGGTTTTTGAGGGCGACCAGTGCGAGGTTGTGCGAGGTCACCTGAGGGTAATGATACAAGAATTCGTTCGGCTTCAAGTGAACTATTTTTTGAACGAACCCGTGCGAAAAGATTAGCATAGGCAAAATAATCGTCATTGGTCCAACGCTCACTTGGATGATTATGGCACCGAGCACAACCGACACTCATGCCCATGAAGGTCTGTGTGACCGTTTCTGCCATGGTTCGTGGGTCATCGTGCAGGATAAAAAAATTAGCGGCGCCGTTCTCGAAGTTGCTTCCCTTAGCTAGAACTAGATCGCGAGCGATGATATTCCATGGCGTGTTACGTTCGACTTGTTCCCGTATCCACCGATGATAGGCGCGAGCCGCTTTCGGGGGGAGAGTTCGCGAATTAACCAGCAACAAATCACTCCACTTGTAAGTCCAGTAGTCGACAAATTCGGGTCGACGCAGTAACCGCTCGACCAGTGCGTCACGGGCACCTTGGCCGTCTTTGTGGCAGTCGGCTAGGAAGGATCGAACATCCTCTTTCGTGGGTAATGTGCCGAGAGTGTCCAGATGGGCACGCCGAATGAACGTGGCGTGGTCGGCAGGGGGGGAGGGTGGCAAATTTAGCTCTACGAGCTTTGCATTTATTTGGTCATCGATAAAGCCACGGGATCGAAGGCGGTTTAAAGGCTGAGTTGGAGTTGCGTTTGTCCAAGGGACAGTAACATGAGCGACGGCGATCTGGCTTAAGTACCAGACACTGATGGCGCCAGCGCCCGAACCAATCACACGCACTAATCCTGAATCATCTACTTGAGCGACTGTTTCTTGGGTTGAGGTAAATTTAGTCCAACGCGTGACGTCTTCGATTCGATTTTCCCCAAAGTGTGCGAGGACTTTGATTTGTCTCGTTTCACCGAGTTTAGCCATCGACTGAGGCAGGAGCACTTCTAGTCGTTCCAACTTTAGATCGGTCATTTTTGGGGATAGAGATCCAGCAGCAATCCAACGAGCTAAAGTCTGATATTCTGGTGAGTCTGTTTCGAAACGTTTGCCTCCTTTGTGTGGAAGAGTTCCTGTCGCCTTCAGAAGGAGTAAGCTGCGACCAGGGTCTGACGCATCAATTCGTCGTCCCGCAGCCGCTCGGGTGATTGCTGTCCAGTCGGCATCGTCATTGTAGCCTCGTAGACTTAGATAAAACCCATTCTTACCGGCCCCAGCCCCGTGGCACGCACCCATATTGCAGCCTGTCTTGGTCAGGATGGGCTGTACATGATTTCGGAAACTAGGTTCGGGGATGTTTTGGCTAAATGTAATGTCGGCTAACTCCGCGGACGTCTCGACTCCGGCCAGTAGACAAAGCAACTGAGCGTAGCGTCGGAACGGGGAGGAGAAAAAAAACGAAAGAATAAACATGGCCCCAGTGTTTTTACGGTTGTCTCTCGCTTAGGAGAAGAGTTCGCGAATGGGTTGAGTACCAAAATCAACCAAAGGAAAGGGTCGCGCTTGTGGTCCAGGAAGATGGGTCTCCAAGTCCAGCCCTAGGCTGTGGTAAAGCGTTGCAACAATATCGGCCGGTTTAACCGGACGTTCCGCAGGATAACCACCGATTTCGTCCGAGCGTCCGACCACGCGCCCTCCTTTTACCCCGCCACCCGCAAAATAGACGGTCCAGCAAGCCGGCCAGTGGTCGCGTCCACCCGTGGGATTGATTTTCGGCGTTCGCCCGAATTCAGCCAGATTGGCGACGAGTGTCGAGTCAAGCAACCCCCGTTGATGAAGGTCCTCAATGAGCGCGCTATAAGCTTGGTCATACATCGGGCAAACGATGTCCTTCATCCCTGCGATGCTGGTAAAGGGTTTGGAACCATGGATGTCCCAAGTAATCTCATCGAAAACCGTAATAAAGGTATTGATGGTGACAAATCGAACCCCGCGTTCCACTAGACGTCGAGCGAGTAGACAGCTTTGTCCAAATCGATTGAGGCCATAGCGTTCTCGAGTTTTCTGCGGTTCCTTACCGAGGTCAAAAGCCTCACGCGCTTTTTCGCTACTCATCAATCGGTAGGCGGCGGCGAAGTTGGCATCCATTAGTTTGGCGCTTTCGCTTGATTCGAATCGACGTACTGAGTCGTCAATGATGGCTCTCAACGACTTTCGCCGTTCCAATCGAGCTTCACCCAGATCTTGAGGAGGCAGCAAATCTGGGACTTTAAAGTCGGCTTTGGAAGGGTCTGAACGAATGGAGAAAGGGTCAAAAGCCTTACCCAGAAAGCCCGCATCCTGACCATGGGGAAGGCCGCCTCCGGTGTTTCCCATAGGTTCGGGAAGGATCACGTTGGCTGGGAGATCACTGCGGCGCCCGCGAAGAAATTCAAGGGCACATCCCGCATGAGGTGTATTGACGCCTCCTTGAAACAATCGACCGGTTTGCATGAGCTGATGCCCCGTGTCATGGACTGCTGCAGCCGTGTGAAAAACCGATCGAACTAAACTAAAGCGATCGGCGATTGCAGCATGCCGAGGGAGCAGTTCGGTGAGTTGAAACTGTCCCTTGGTCGAAATCGGTTTAAAGGGGCCACGAATCTCGCGCGGGGCATCGGGCTTCGGATCAAACAGGTCGATCTGCGACGGTGCTCCTAGATTAAAAATCAAAATGCAAGAACGTCCGTTGTCCGTCGGTGGATGAGCGGCCTCTGATGCTCGAGCTCGTAATCCGGCCATATCTGCCAAAGACAACCCCAGCGCACCTAGGGATCCAATCTGCAAAAAATCACGGCGTGTTGTTCCGTCGCAGTTGGTAATGGAAGCGTCTCCAGTAATATTTAACATGATCGGTGAAAGCGTGTTTGCCTTCGGTACGTGCCAGATGAGAGTGCGAGCGGGATACTTAAGTTTTGAGTAGATCAAATTGTTGGCATCCTTCAAGGCGCGATTCGTACTCCCGTTTAAGTGAAGTCAGTTCCCTAAATGTGCACTTTTGAATTTGGGGCTTTCTTTAATTCGCAACTTTGATTTTCACGGAATTTACCCTAGGTCGAGCCTTCAGACAAAGTCTGTTTTAGAATCCACTTTTTGGCCGTCACACAAAAGTTACCACGTTCTAGGGCCCATTTCTTGATCTATGGAGAATTCATCTTGAACCCAGTTCGTGTCCGACGCATTAAGCTTTTCTGATGGAAAGCGCAGCAAGTTCGATCGGCGCGAAGGCCAAGGGCCTCGTGAAAACTCCCCGTACATCTCGGGGTACCGCCGCTTCAACCGGAACCGAATCCGAAAAACCACGGATCAAAAACTACGTTCTCGATACCAACGTCCTGCTGCACGACCCGAACGCATTACTCAACTTCCAGGACAATAATGTTCTGATTCCCATCGAGGTCCTAGAGGAGGTGGACAAGTTCAAGAGGGAGACCAGCGAGTGCGGACAGAATGCTCGGACCGTTTCACGTCGACTTGATGCGTTCCGTCGTGAGGGGAACCTTAACAAAGGGGTCACCTTGGCCAATGGCGGATGCCTTCAGATTATTTTTCTCTCCGCACCCAAGAAGGGGGTGGCCCGGGATGTGATGGTCAGCGGGAGCATAGACAATCGAATCCTAGCGCAGGCCCTTTGCATCCAAACCCAGCAACGGTCCCGCCCAACTATTCTCGTCACCAAAGACATCAACCTTCGACTGAAAGCCGATGTCTATGGACTGGCTGCCGAGGATTATGAGACCGATCAAGTCAACCTGAAGGATCTTTACACGGGGATGTTCGAGTTGACGCTGCCGGTGGCCGCTATCGCCGAACTTAAGTTCAACGGTGAGGTGGCATTGCCGACGGGACGAACCCGCTTCCCAAACGAGTATTGCACCCTCTTCGAGGAGGGGAATATTAAGCGAACAGTACTCTGCAAGGTGGACGCCACTGGGACCAAACTCATCCCTCTCTAGGATTGTCAGAATGTCTGGGGCATCCGGCCCAAGAACCGAGAGCAGCATTTCGCCTTCGATGCACTTCTCGACGAGCGAGTGAAACTGGTCACGCTTATGGGCAAGGCCGGCACCGGCAAGACGCTACTATCCCTAGCCGCCGGCCTAAAGCGGACGGTTAATGATCGGGAATTCCGTAGGCTGGTGGTGGCGCGTCCCACTGTCTCTATGGGCAAAGAGCTAGGCTTCTTACCCAGATCACTCGACGAAAAACTCGCTCCTTGGATGCAGCCCATCCATGATGCTTTGGGAATGTTAGGCGACCTGAACATGGGCCATGAGCATCGTCGGACCGCCGACATGCTCCGGAGTGGAACCATCGTAGTGGAGGCCCTGAGCTATATCCGCGGTCGCAGTATCGCCCACCAGTTTATGATCGTGGACGAGTCCCAGAATCTCACGCCGCTCGAGGCCAAGACCATCCTTACCCGGGTGAGGCAGGGGACTAAGATTATTCTGACGTGCGACCCCTATCAGATTGATAATCCTTACGTCGATGCGGCTTCGAACGGTTTCAACTACATTATCAGTCGTTTCAAGGAACAGGCCTTGGCGGCCCACGTAGAACTCCAGAGGGGCGAACGTAGTGATCTGGCTCAACTCGCGGCCAACATTCTTTGATGATTTGTCGACACCGGTCAGAAATGAAATGTGTTGAATTCGATCGGGGTATCGGCCCAATTGAGTTTTTTCTGATGTATTCGAAGAGGCATCTATGACCCACCTCAGAAGTTTCAGGATGGACTTTCGAATGGCGTCATTGATATCGCCCCCGAATAAATATTAGTGCCTGAACAATTGCCTTTCGGAGTCGAAATCAAACGTTCGACAGCGATATCGGCGATAGAGTGAAGTTCAGTTGAATCGGTCGTTGCGGAAACCGGAGGGCGAAGACTGTTCCCCTGAGGGCAACTGCCTTTGGAACAGAGAAAATGGTAGATTACTCGAGGAAATCGAGATCCTTACCATACGTCTCTTCCATTCCCCAGAGGGCGTAGAAGGCTGCGGCGAAGCAAACAACTCCAATGACACCAGCGGCCTGAGGGGCAGATAGCCATGGATGGTCTTTAGGGCCTGTCAACCGAGTGAAGCTCAGGGTTAGTAGGATGAGTGACCCCCGAGCGAAGTTGGGGACGGTGGTGGCAACGGTCGCTCGCAGATTCGTTCCAAACTGCTCGGCAGCAATCGTCACAAAGATGGCCCAGTAACCCATGCCAAGACCGAGTAGGAAGATAAGTCCATAGAAAGTAGATGCAGTCCATCCAGTAGTCCCGAGTAAATACATACCAACGCAAAGAGCACTAAAAACCAAAAAGGCAAAGACCGTCTTACGCCGTGACTGAATTAACTGACTACCAAAACCACTGCCGAGGTCTCCAAAAGTAAGACCGAGATAGAACAAAGCTACCGCGCGACTTGAAAGAATGGATCCATCAACCTGCATTGCAGGAGCAAAGTGTGATCCAGTGCGTTGGATCAAAATTCCAATCGTGTACCAAGTAGGTAAGCCAATTAAAATACAGCGCAGGTAACGGGCACGGCGATTGCGGTTTGTGAAGAGGGCCAAGAAGTTTCCTCGAGATACCGCCCCGCCGCTTTGGGTTGCCTTCGCGTGTTGAAACATACCTGACTCATGAACTCCGACCCGTAGGGCAAGAAGGGCGAGTCCAAGGCCACCACCGATGAAAAAATTGGTTCGCCACGTAACTAATTCCGCCATAAGCCCCGCGACGACCGCTCCGAAGACACCGACAGTTGCAACGAGTGCCGTGCCGTAACCGCGTCGCTCCTTTGAGAGAGATTCCGAGACGAGGGCAATACATCCACCGAGTTCGCCCGCTAAGCCAAGCCCAGCGATGAAACGGAAGGCTGCGTACGTTTCAAAGTTCTGGGCAAAACCATTAGCAATGTTCGCCAGCGAATACAGGAGGATCGAGCCAAACAGCGCGGTTAGCCGTCCTATTTTATCGCCCAATATCCCAAAAAAGATTCCTCCGAGGAGCATGCCGGCCATTTGCCATGACATTAGATCATGGTACCACTGTCCTCCCTTAATTAGATGTTCAAGTCCCAGTTCTCTGAGGCTCTGCTCACGAACCGTCATGAAAAGGGTAAGATCGTAAATATCAACAAAGTATCCGAGCGCACCAACAATCACCGCAGGGTGTAAAAGATCCATCCAGAGAGGACGTGGCTGGGCAAAATTTGGAGGAGTGCTCATAAAGGCAGCGTCGATCGTTTGGATCGTAAAGACTTAACCCCGAAAGGCGAGTCAGCATTGGGACCGAGCTAGTGCCTTCATCATCAAGGCGGCATTAAGCTCAGTCTCATCAATTCGGGCGTGGTCATTGTTCGGGATTTGAGCTTAGGATTTTATTAGGAGAGTTGACCTGTAATGAGTCGCAGGCCCCTCTAGAGGTTGAACTCATTCTCTTCGGTCCAGTCTTTGGAAATACTCGCTTCGCGCTTGGGATAGCCTTTGGGCGAGGCTTGATTGAAGACTCGAGCGTCAACATACTACCAGCGACCTGCCGGACAGTGTGCTAGCTTTGGGCGAGGCTTGATTGAAGACTCGAGCGTCAACTGTGCGCCCAACCCTATGACTCCCTAGTGAGCGAAAGTAGGACATTCTGCGGTCGAAGGCGGGGGAGAAAGGTCGACCAACCGGATCTGGCTTTCGCCGGCTTCCAGTTCCAAGGCAGGAGTTCAGCAAGGGTAGGTTTCGTTGCATCTGGAATACGCAGCAACATATACGTCAACCCTGCCTGAGGTTGGCGCGAAAACTTGGAGGGAGAACCCTCGACATTGACCAACATGGACAGCATCATCAACGGATCTCCGATGAGAACCCGACGTAAGTTCGACCCAACCTTTAAGCTGGAGTCGGTATAAGAATTGGAAAACCAGTGGCAAATCAGTCGTCGTGGTTGCCAAAGCGCAGTGCACGGGAACGAAGTCTGGACTGTTTTGGGAGTCGATGGAATGGGTTGGTGCGTTTGCTGTGTTAGATGAGTGATTCGTAGCCGGCGATAAATCGAAAGAGGATGAACACCCAGTCTCGCGACAATCTCAGCTTTCGAGAGTTCCGAGGTTTTAAATTCAGCAATCAGAGTATGGATTTCGGCAAGACCATGCCGCTTCCGAGACGGTTTAATTGAGTTTATCCGCTCAGGTTATACCCACGGAAGACGCATTGGGAACTAGAGGGATTGGGCGTCCGCTTACTTATGAACACTCTTTTCTGCAGAGACCGAACTGGGAATGAATGTCTTTGATTATTTGCGGAACTTAGGAGGCTCTGCGTTCGGAAGGGTAAAAACAAAAACCGCGATTTCTCGCGGTTTATATTTCGCTAAATTATTTTGATTACCCATTCACTTAAATCGTATCCCTCTCTTATCCGCCTTTTCGGTTCAACGTCTTTCCCACTGTGTGGGCCTGCTTCGATAAAACGGACAGAGAAAAGGGAGTTATTGGTTAGTTATTTTTGAGTTCGAACTGAGCGGGTGAAAGGCCT
>SIAZ01000100.1 GCA_009695405.1 Pedosphaera sp.
CTTCCAGATTTCAGCTTTGGCCGGACACCGGCAACCCCAGAAGACGGGCGAGTCTCGGCCATAGGGCCGATTCCGCTCCGCTCCATCGGCCCTATGGCCGGGATCGTTGGTGTCCTAAACTTTTACAGACAAGAAGTTGCACTAGCCCCTTTAAGCATCACCGTTGAGGGCGGTTTATTGACAGGCCGAGTTAAGCGAGGGGAGGACCGTTGACTATCTATTTTAAACGGTCGAGTGGAAGGAAATCGTTTCATCTGGACTTTGAAACGGGATCGACCTGATGGGACGGTGATGACTTATGAAATGTCCGTCATAATCGAAGGAGGTGCGATTAAGGGCGTTGCCAAGACTGATTTTAATGGACCGCAGTCGGTGGATTGGACAGCGAAGCGGCCTTGAGGCGGAGTGGATTGGGTCTGAAAATCTGACGAAGGCGATGACGAAGATAGAGTCATGCCTCGGCGAGGATTTCGCGTAGGGTATTTAGGCAGCGGGCGTTTTCAGCGGGCGTCCCAACCGAGATGCGCAACCAGTCCGGAAGTCCGTAACCTCCCATGGGGCGGGTGATGACACCCCGTTTTTGGAGTGCGGCGAAGACGGCAGATCCATTTCCTGTTTTTACCAAAATAAAATTCGCGTAAGAGGGAACGAAGGGCAGGCTGAGAGAGGCGAAAGCTTGTTGGAAGTAAGCTATCCCCAATCGATTGTTGTCTCGGGTACGAGTCGGGTGATCAAAATCTTCAAGAGCGGCGAGTGCTCCAGCTTGGGCGATCGAGTTGATATTGAAGGGTTGACGTACCTTTTCCATGGTGGCGATTAGGCTTGGAGAGGCAATCCCGTAGCCGAGTCGAAGACCGGCAAGGCCATGAATTTTGGAGAAGGTGCGACAAAGGATCAGGTTGGGATAGGCGCCAGCACGGATAGCAGGCAATAGGTCCACTGCATCGTCGAGGAATTCCACATAAGCTTCATCCATGACGATGAGGACATCGCGGGGAACTCCATCGAGAAGACTTTGAATAGCGGCGCCGGAAGAACGGGTGCCGGTTGGGTTATTGGGATTAGCCAGGAACACAGCAGCGGTCGCTGGAGTGATCGCTTGGAGCATAGCCGGGATGTTTGCGCCGAAGTCTACTGCGGGCACGGTGACGAGGCGGGCTCCGAACAAGGCGCTGACGATGGGATAGACGGCAAAGCAGAACTCAGGGACGACAATTTCGACCCCAGGCTGAAGGATGACGTGCCCTACAAATTCCAAGATTTCGTTGGAGCCATTACCAAGGATTAGATTAGTAGGTTCGAGACCGAGTTGGTGAGCTAAGCGTTTTTTAAGGAGGGAAGCTGATCCGTCTGGATACAGATGAAGTTGGCGAACCGCTTTTTCCATCGCGGCGATTGCCTTGGGAGAAGGTCCAAACGGATTCTCATTGGAAGCTAGTTTAATAATGCTTGCTGGGTCGAGCCCGTGTTCATGAGCGACGTCTTCAATGGGCCGGCCTGGCACATAGACAGGCAACGAAGCGAGGAAAGGGGTTAAACGTGAGGACAGGTCCTTCATTTGATGTCCAAGAGTTGCCCTGAGTTGGGTTTGATGCAAGGAGGTCTATTTCTGGGGCTTGACCTCAAGGGACTGGACCGGATGGTGTGAGCCATGCGTGTTTTGATTCTGGGTTGCGGCTATGTGGGGTTAGCTTTGGGCCGTCGTTTAGTGGCGTCGGGTTGTTCTGTGGTCGGGTTACGACGTAGCAAAATCGCTGATCAAGAACTAATTGCCGCTGGCATTGAACCCGTCCAGGGAGACATCACTTGTCTGGCTGATTTAGACCGCTTAAAAGGGAGGTTTGATGGAGTCATCAATACAGTTTCCTCGAGTCGCGGTGGGGCGGATGTTTATCGCCATGTTTACTTAGGAGGCGCAGAGAATTTAATAACTTGGGCCCGGGATCGAGCTATCCGTCGGATGATCTACACCAGCAGTACAAGTGTGTATGGCCAGACTGATGGAGGTTGGGTTTCGGAGACGGACCCTGCCGAGGCAGCGGGAGAGACAGGGCGCCTTCTCTTGGCGACTGAATCAGTTTTTATGCAGGCAAATTCATCGAATGGGATGGAGGTCGTGGTGTTGAGAGTCGGGGGAATCTACGGGCCGGATCGAGGTCACTTGTTTAGGCAATTCCTTGCGGGTGAAGCCCAGTTAGAACCAAGAGGGGGACGATGGATCAATATGATTCATCGCGATGACGTCGCTGGGGCGATTGAGACCGTGTTGAGTTTAGCCAATCCTCAAGGTCTCTACAATGCAGTGGATGATGAACCGGTTTTGCAGGGGGATTTTCTCGCATATTTAGCCAATAAAACGGGGCGCTTGCTGCCGCCAATGGTTGAAACTAATGTGTCAGGTGGCAACCGGAAGAGAGGTATTACCCACAAAAAAGTTTCCAATCGACGTTTGCGAACGGAGGCGGGTTGGGTGCCTTTGTACCCGAATTTTCGGAAGGGGTATGCAGCCCAAATCGAGGAGAGCCAGAAAGGGGTTTGAAGGATTGAGTCGCTCTCTAGCCCAGACGGAAAGAAATCTTTTGGACAACTGTTTTTCCGAGAGATGTCTGTAGTCGCTCAAGGATTTCCTTGCGGCGATAGCGGACAATCTCGTCGAGCCAGACGTTGCTGTCCACGGTGACGAAGAGAGTGCCTTTAGCGAAGCCGGCAGGGGAAGCGTGAGCGACAATTTGAGGATCAATAATCTGAGGCCAGATTTGTAGAATCCGAGATTCGTCAAGCCGTTGATCGAGCCGCATTTTGCCCAAGACGCCAGTGAGGACCGTGGAGATGGACTTGGTCGAAGTTTCCCATGCTTTAGCCGCAGCGGTGTAAGGCATACGACGCCACTGATCGACGGCTCGAGCCCGAGCAACCGCTTCGTTGCGCCGTTGTCGATAGGGATCTGGAGGAAGAAGAGCGATAGGTACGGCCGCAATTTTCTTGGATTTTCTGACAGCCATAAGCGACGGTTAGGTTCTGACCACCTAGGAGAACGGTCAAGTCGATGTCGGGAAAATTTTCCCTATAACTAAATAAAAAGCGCGTCCCGAGTTGGGACGCGCTTGGGAGTAAAACAAAGATCGAATCAGAGTTCGAGTTTGTCTTCGGCAGCCGCGAAGGCGTGTTCGAGCGCGACGAGGTCTTCGCCTGGCTTGAGTTGATCGAGTAGTTTCTGTTCTTCCTTCAACTGTTCGGGGCTGTAGTTAGCTGCCTTGATGGACAGACCGATACGGCGCTCAGTGCGATCGATCTTGATAACACGCGCGGTGACATCATCGCCGACCTTGAGCACATTCTTGATTTTATCCACGCGGTCTTCGCTGACCTGCGAGATGTGAACCAAGCCGTCGATATCGTTTGGCAAGCCGATGAAGGCACCGAAGCTAGCCAATTTGGTGACCTTACCGACGACGAGATCGCCGACCTTGAATAGTTTCTCAATCTTATCCCAAGGATCGACGGAGAGTTGTTTCATACCGAGGCTGATGCGTTGGTTGGCGCGATCGACTTCGAGAACAACAGCCTCGACTTCGTCGCCCTTCTTCAGGACTTCGCTCGGGTGATTGATCTTGCGTGTCCAGCTCATATCGGACACATGGATCATGCCGTCTAGCCCTTCTTCGAGTTCGAGGAAGGCTCCATAGCTGGTGAGGTTGCGGATAGGCCCCTTGACCGGAGTACCTGGCGGGTACTTGGCATGAGCGAGATCCCATGGATTGGTCTCCAATTGGCGGATGCCCAAGCTGATCTTCTGTTCTTCGCGGTTGATACCGAGAATAACGGCCTCGATTTCCTGACCCTGCTTGAGGACGTCGGAAGGTTTGGCGATACGCTTGGTCCAAGACAATTCGGTGACATGGACGAGGCCTTCGACACCGGGTTCGATTTCGATGAAGGCGCCGTAGGCGACCAAATTGACAATCTTTCCTTTGACCTTGGCGTTGATCGGGTACTTGGCTTCGATGTTGTCCCAAGGATTGGCGAGCTTCTGCTTGAGGCCGAGGCTGACCCGTTCCTTTTCGCGGTTGATGTCGAGGACGACGACATCGATTTCTTGGCCGACCTTGAGCATTTCGCTCGGATGACTGAGTCGACCCCAAGACATATCGGTAATATGGAGGAGTCCATCGAGACCATTGAGGTCGATGAAAGCACCGAAGTCGGTGAGGTTTTTGACCGTGCCCTTGCGAATATCGCCGGGCATCATCTCGGACAGCAGGGTGGAGCGGCGCGAGTTCCGTTCGTTCTCGATGATCTCACGTCGGCTAAGGACAACATTTTGACGATCGGGATTGAGTTTAACGACCTTGAACTCGTAAGAATTGCCAATGAAAACTGACAGATTCTTTGGCGGAACGATATCGATCTGCGAAGACGGACAGAAAGCCTCGACGCCGATGTTGATGATAAGTCCGCCTTTGACGACGGATTTGACGCGACCGGTGACATTGCCGCCCTCGTTGCAAATGGTTTGGATGCGATCCCAATTTTGTTGGAACTCAGCCTTTTCCTTCGACAGATGGACATTGCCCTCTTTGTCTTCGGCGCGCTCGATGAGCACATTGACCTCGTCGCCCACTTTTACGGTGTCGAAGCTGTCGAACTCGGACGAGGAGACAACGCCTTCGGATTTGCCGCCGATGTCGATTAGGACTTCTTTCGGACGGATTTCAATGATGGTACCTTTGACAATTTGACCGGCCTTAAACTGGCGATCGTATTGTTTCAGCAACTCTGCAAATTCGGCTGTGGCCGACATAATAGGATGGTTCGGGCGTTTTTAATGCCGCCCGTTTAGTACTGCTTGGAGACTCAAGTGAAGCGCGGTATTCGGCTTCTCAGAAGACTCCATTGCCCAACGTGACCGACGTTGCGGTTGGCAACGGAGGTTAGCGGTTAGGTGACTGGTTTAACTGTTTTTCTCAGCCGATAATGCCGTCACGATGTGACGACCGGCGTCGAGGAGACTCAATTCATCGGCCCCAATGGCAAGTCTGAATTTAGTACAAACGAAAAAACGCGCCAAATTGCGCGAAGTGTTTTTGGGATTGCTCTGATTCCTCTGCAGGGGAGGGAAGAGCGGGTCGCAATGATCAACCCCATTTCTCGAGCTTCATTTGCTCTTTGGGAAGACTGAGGTCGTGGAGGACCAAATGTTCCACTGCATTGACCATTTCCGTGGTTCCGCAGGCGTAAAAGACGGTGTTTTCTGGATCGTCTACGAAGCTCTTGACCCAGTCAGGCGTAATACGTCCACGACGCCCTGTCCAAGGATCTTCTGGAGCAAGTCGAGTGCAGGTGACATGGAACTGAATCCGTGGGTTATTGGCGGCAAGTTCGCGGAATTCCTCTGCAAAAATAATATCAACCGTCGTGCGAACCGTGTAGAGAATGCTAATTCGTGTATCGAGATTACGAGCGGTTGCCTCTCGGGCGAAGGCTCGGAATGGAGTCACGCCCGACCCACCTGCGACGCAGATTAAATGTTTCCCCGGAGGATCAAAGACGGGGAGAAATTTGCCCACGGGGGGGATGACAAACATCGAATCGCCGGCTTCAACCCAGTCGACAATGCTGGTGCCCATTTTGCCATCGCGCTTGACTGTAACCTCGTAATGACCGCGGTCGAGGGCAGAAGAACTTAGGGAATAAGCCCGTTTGTATTTGGTTTTATGGGGCCAGTAGACAGTGATAAACTGCCCCGTTTTAAACTCAGGCTCATAGCCGGTTGGCCATTGGAATCGGACTGTTTTAACATCGGGAAGTTCCATCTTCACCGATTCGACGCGCATTTCAGCAATAACCTTTGACATGTTCGAGTTTGTGGTTCGAGCCCTAGCTAGGGCGGGTGTCCAGATCTTGACCGAAGCGGTGGAGGTGTAAAGAAGCGGTTTATTTTAGCAATCTATCGCCCCTAGGAACTTCGAGGGCACCTAGAAGGCGATAGAAGCAAGGGGCAGTTCCGGAGTTACGCGCCCCTGAGGAATTATACGTCAGTCGCGACATACCAAAGAACTATCGTTTTGATCTACCTGAGGCTTTTTGGAATTTCCAGTAGAATTAGTGACGCCGAAGAACGAGGCGGTGTTCCATGCGACGGGTCTGATTGTATTCGAGCGGCGGTAAGATCGTATCGGTGGGAGACTGGACGTCTTGGAGGAGAGTCCGTGCGACTTCCTGAAGCCCAGTCCAGCGGTCCCAACTGATTCGAGGTCCATGGGCAATTTGACGCAGCAGACTGCGCCACTCGATGATAATCCGATCAATGTCGCCGGCACCGAGAAACTGAGTAGCAAAGCGTGCTTTAGTGCTGGGATCTTTGCGAATACTACGGACCACCGTTTCGGCACCGCTGCCGTACTTGGGAGGGGCTCCACACTCCAGATACCCCTCAATATTAATAGGGCCGTAGCTTTTGCGGCAGGCTAGAGCGAGTCGACCGCTCCAGCGATCTTCGAGTCCGCAAAAGCGAAAGCCTGCCTCCAAGTTAGCGAGGTCAAAGCACAGCTCTTCAAGTGCATAACTTGTCTCTTCCAGAGCCGCCGCAACCGCAAGACCATCGCCTCCTGAAAAAAAACTAACTACTCGCCCTCGACGCGTGGGATGACCTCGGGTATCGACAAGCCCCAATCGCCGCCAGGTAAGTGCCGTGCCCGGAGCTGCAGAGAGTTGACGGCACGCTTCAACTAAGGAACAGCTTCCACAATCTGCAGGGAGAACAGACCTCTCCTTGGGGTGCCAAAGTGGGACTCCGTGTCGATCAATGGGGACCTTTAACGTCTGAAGATCGAGGCTGACTAGAACGGTGATCAGAGTCTCGTATTCAACGAAGCGAATCACTGGGAGTCGGTTAGCCCGCATTTTGGGTTCCAATAAGGGAACGACAGAATCGCGAAAGACCTCGAGCGTCGCGTCACGTCCGTTCCACGTTATGAGTCGTCGCACCCACTTAGCTAAAAGAACACGTCCGTCGGCCAGGCGATCAGCCACAATCATAGATCGACCGAAGATTTTTCCCTCGGGACCTTCCGAAAGGACGACAAGGGCTCCTTGCCCTATTTTTTCGATAGCGGCCTGAACACTGAGCGCAGGGGAGAGTTGAACAGAGCTATCGGTTGAAATTTCGTTCGTGGAGGAGAAAGAGCTTAGAGTTGGTTCCGTTGATGCCTTGAATTCGAGTGAAGCGAAGGCGCTCGAGTTGGCGGGAAGTTCGGGAAGGGGAGGTCTCGACTCGTGAGAGCGGCGGTAAATTGGGACGCGAATATCGCGGAGAAGGCAATCTTTCCATTCAGGATAAAGTTCCCATTCGCCTTTAGAATTGAGCATTTCCCGCTGTTTACGGCGAACATGTCTAGCCCGTTCAGCATCGGTGAGTAATCCGCAGGGTGTGTTTAGATTTTTGAGAGATTCTTCGACGCCTAGGATGATGGGTTTAGTTGTAAAGAGGCGTTTCTGGACACGAACAGCTTCGACATAGGGTTCCTTGCCTTGATCGGAGGCTCCGGCCATTAGACTGAGAAGAGCGGACCAGTCGACCATGCCGGAACGAGCCAGAGTACAGGGGTGACCATCTCGGATACGAAGTTCATTGGCACTAACCAAGACATAGCCAGTTTCATCGAGACCTCGGCGTCCAGCGCGTCCGAACATTTGTAAAATTGCGTCTGCGCGAATGGGGATTTCGCGGCCATCCCGTCGGTAATTTGCGGCGGAGATGGCAACCGAGCGGAGGCTGAAGTTTATCCCAGCCGCGAGGCCCATTGTGGCAACTACGACCCGGAGTTGACCGGCCTTGGCAAGAGGTTCAATGACCCCAGCGCGGACGGCATAACTAAGACCGCTATGATGGTAAGCCACTCGAGATTTGAGCATTCGAGCGAGATCCTCTCCGACCAAACGTCTCTGGGCATCGCTCAGAACAAGGGGGATTTGATTGGGGAGTTGACGAGCGATTTCTGCGGCTAATTCCTCAGCATTAGCCCGTCTTGGAGCAAACAACAGAATAGGTCCAAGATTTTCTGCCAGCGCTTTGGCACAGAGTCGAGGCCAGTAGCCTCGGATTTCAGGAGGGAGTCGCCAGCTTAATTCGTTGGCGAAAACTTCATCAAGAGGCACTGGGCGAACGGTATGGCGAACCACCGTGGCATCACGACCGAGACGGCGAAGCCAAGTAGCAACAGCATCGGGATTGGCGACAGAGCCACTGAGCAAGAGCAACTGGGTTTGTTGAGGAGCGAGGGCAAGAGCCAACTCATAGTTAAGTCCTCGGTCTTCATCTCCGAGCATCTGGTATTCATCCACCACGAGGAGAGTTGGGCCATCCCCGCGAATGAGGCGATTTTTTTTGGTTTCGAGCGTGGCGACAATAATGGGAGCATCCAGATTTTCGGCCAGATCACCGGTGGCAATGCCGACATCCCATCCGCGGGAGCGCCATTCGGAGAGTTTGTCATTGGCAAGAGCTCGAGTGGGAACGGTGTAAATCGCTTGGCCGCGTCGTTTGCCCGATTTAGCCCAGAGTTCGAAGACGAGAGTTTTACCAGAACCGGTTGGAGCATGGACCACCACGTCTTTGCCTTCGCGTAAAGCGGTCACTGCCTCCTGTTGCCAGAGGTCAGGTATCACCACGGTTTGGAGGCTGGGTGAGCTAACAGAATCCAGCGGTTCAGGCTTTTCGGCTTTAGACGGCACGGTTCAAAGATAAGCTGGAAGGGGTAAATGGCTAGAATCCATTCATCGATAACCAGCGACTGACAACTCCTAGTTCTTTCTGGCACTCTCGTTCCGTGCGTTCTACTGCGCTTCAATCTGTCCGTCGCATCGTGGTCAAGTTGGGAACTGGAGTCCTTACTGATACCACCAAGCGCCCTGACCTTGTTCAATTCGCTCAATTAGTGGCTCAAGTAGCCCGACTCCGGGCCGTTGGGCGCGAGGTGGTTTTGGTGACCTCAGGGGCCGTTGGTGCGGGAATGGGGGTCTTGGGTTTTTCCAAGCGGCCGACTCGAGTAGCCGATAGGCAGGCCTGTGCTGCTGTGGGCCAGTCCCGGTTGATGGCGATGTATGAGGGCCTCTTTCGTCACTACGATTTACCTGTAGGGCAGGTTCTCTTGACCCATGAAGATCTGGCTGATCACACACGCCATCTGAATGCGCGGAACACCCTATTGACGCTGCTTCAGCGCGGAGTTTTGCCGATCATCAACGAGAACGACGCTGTTTCAGTCACGGAATTAAAATTCGGTGACAACGACCGGCTATCGGCGTTAGTTGCCAGTCTGTTGCCAGCAGATTTATTGGTGATATTGACAACGGCGGAGGGGTTGATCGAAGGTTTCGGGCGGCCAGATGCGCGGGTTTTAGAGAGTGTGGAGAAAATTGATGGGCGAATCGAGGCTATGGCAGGTGGCACCACCAGTGATACGGCAACGGGAGGCATGTCTACCAAAATTGCCGCCGCGCGAATCGTGGTTCGCTCGGGGATTCCCTTGGTGATCGCTCCAGGTCATCGTCACGACATTCTTGACCGAATTTTGAGCGGTGAACCGACGGGAACTCTTTTCGCGGCTCGAAGCGGTCGATTACCCGCTCGAAAACGTTGGATCGCCTTTTATCATCATCCCAAGGGAACACTGAAAGTCGACTCAGGTGCGGTCACGGCCTTGAGTGAGCACGGTTGTAGTTTGCTGGCCCCGGGTGTCTTAGCCTGCAACGGCCACTTTGAAGCCGGCGATGTTGTCTCTATCTCTGACGCTAAAGGGCGTGAGTTTGCTCGTGGGATAGTGAGAGTTTCAGACTCAAGGGTTCGCGACCGATCGATTGGACGAGATGAAGTTGTTCATCGGGATGATTTGGTGGTACTCTGAGGAGGTAATTTGAGCCCAGATTTGACCCGAGTCGATGTTGTCTCGACTCTGAATGCCCAGTCGTGACTAACCTCTTGCATGCGCAAAGTTCCGTCTCGCCGTTTGTCGCCCATCGGGCAGTTGATTGAATTAGTGGCAGCACACCGAGCTCCCGGCGGTTGCCCGTGGGATCAGGAGCAAGATCATCAGACCCTTCGAGACCATGCGATCGAGGAAGTGTATGAGCTTATCGATGCGATTGAGTTAGAAGATGACCATGAGATGGCCGAAGAGTTGGGGGACCTTCTTTTACAAGTGATCTTTCACGCGCGGTTAGCCGAGGAACGAAAAGCCTTTGATTTTGACACCGTCTGTCTGCGATTAGTGGATAAGCTAGTGCGTCGCCATCCGCATGTATTTGGAGATGTAACTGCAAAAAGCGTTGATCAAGTTTTATCAAACTGGGAAGTCATTAAACGCGAGGAAAAGGCGGGATCGAAACATGAGCGTCACTCAGCGTTGGATGGTATTCCGAGGCATCTTCCGGCTTTGATGCGCGCCCAGAAATTAGTCAAAAAAGCGTCGAAGGCTGGACTTAATCAAGAATCAGTGGGGAGTAAAAAGGGGAGTCGAAAAGAGATGGCTGAAGCCCTCTTTAGCTTGTCGGAGACCTGCCAAGAAAGAGGTTGGTCAGCTGAAGAAATTCTTCGAGGAGAAACGGCTCGGCGTGAAAAACAATTTCGTTGTTTGGAATCCCAACTGAAATAATAGTCCGATCCTGCTATCGAGCATTTGGTTTTTCGTTGAGGTTTGTTGTTACCCTCGGTTCGGTGGCTTAGTGACTTCCGGTTTCCATTTAATTTTTGCTAACCTCAATCAGTGCAATGAAATCCGAGCAACTTTTGTGCAATCGGTCAACTTTGCCCTAAAACTGTGCGGTTGAGGTATCGATTGCTTTGGTCAGTTCATTGAACATCGATTTTCTGTTTTTTTCATGAATTAATGCCCCATTTTTGTCCACATCCGCAAATCCCCGCCGGTGTCATTTAATTTGAGCCAACGCGTCGATTACTTTTGTCCCAGACTTACGCTCGACGAAAAGACTGACCCTGGAGCGTAAGCGTACGCCCAACCCCATGGTTCCCTAGTTACCGAAAGTAGGATATTCCGCGATCGAAGGCGGGGGGAAAAGGTCGACCGACCGGATTAGGCTTTCGCAGGTTTCCAGTTCCACGGCAGGAGTTCGGCAACGGTGTGGTTCGTTGCCTGTGGAATACGCCGCAACACATCCGTCAACCCTACCACCGGATCTAACCCGTATCGTCGTGCAGTAATTAAAACACTGTAAATCACCGCACTCCGCCATCCTGCGTCAGGGTGCCCAATGAAGAGCCAGTTCTTCTTCCCAATACAGGTGGGGCGAATGGCGTTCTCAACCAGATTATTATCGATCTCATAAAGGCCCTCTTCCAGAGAGCGCTGCAATGCCGTCCATTGCCCTAGGGTGTAGCTGATCGCCTTACCTAGCGGGTTTTTGGGTAGGATCAGCGAATTAATTCGCCTAGGTTCTAAGGCGATCAATCGCTCGTGAATAGCTTGCAGGATCGCCGGCGCTCCTTGACGGCGCAATTCTTGTCGTGCCTCCGCCGTTAACTTGCCGTCTCTCGCTGCTTTCTCGATCCAGTTCCATCGCTCCGTAAAGGGCGTACTGAGCATGGTAGTTCTATATTCGACCGACCGATACCCGCGGGCCTTGCGCTTCACAGCCGAGAACAGGCTGTTGAGCCCCTCCATGAAGGCTGTCGTCAGACCTTGAGTCCAATGGGCCAATATTCCTTCCAAGTGCCCCTCGACCATGCGGGCGGCACGGGCC
>SIAZ01000101.1 GCA_009695405.1 Pedosphaera sp.
ACTTACCGCTCGATAACCAGTTGCGAACGACCTCGCATTTGAACGATTTATCGAACTTCCGGCGCGTTTTTGTAGGGGAGTCTTTGATGATGGATTCCATGGTACAGGATTCCTCTTACTCTCCGTCCGAGAAATCGAAGCAACATCAAGTCATATTCTTTCCGCCTATTAGAGGACTCTTTTTAAGGCGGATTAAGGGAGACGATTAAAATGACGGAGGGCACCGAAGCGGAGTCCCCGTGTACTGATGCCGAGGCGTAAAGGGGGAAAGGCACGGAGAATGGATTCGTAAATCACTGCACCGGTCAGGATGACATCGGCACGTTGGGGTGGGAGGCCGGTCAGGCGTTGACGTTTCTTAAGAGGCAAGGACCACAAGAGTTCGACGAGTTTTTCGAGCGATAGAAGAGTGAAGCATTTGGCTTCGATACGTTCTCGGTCGAAGTCCTTTAGACCTTCGTCAATCATCGCAAGAATAGAGCTACTTCCGCCCACCCCGACGGCGGTTTCGATACCAGAAATATGGCTTTTAAGCACTGGAAGAACTTGGAATTGAATGAAGTTATCGAGAAAAGTTCGTGCCTCTAGAAGGAGTGAATGATCGGGTGATTGCGGCACCGAAAGATGTTCGAGGAGTCGGACACTGCCAATTTCAAAACTGTGTCGGAACCGGATTTGGTCAGAAGTCCCAATAATAAATTCGGTAGATCCGCCCCCGACATCAAGGACGAGGAGTTGATGAGTGGAAAAGGTTGGATTGGAAGTGGCCCCAGAGAAGCTCCATTCCGCCTCGTTCTCTCCGGAGATAATCTGGGTTTCGAGGCCCGTTTTAAGTCGAACTGCCTCGATTAGTGCGTTGGAATTGGAGGCATCTCTTGCCGCGCTGGTGGCGATGATTCGGATGGAGGCTGTTTTAAGTGCAGTGGCGTGTGCGACGAAGCGTGCGACGGTTGCGGTGGTGCGGCAGATCGCTTCAGGTTGAAGAAGGTGTTGCGCGTAGAATCCTTCTCCAAGACGGGTCTGTTCTGTGCAATCAAGGATCGAAGTGATGGAGGACGACGAGATATCAGCAACGAGCATTTTTACTGAGTTGGTACCGATATCGATGAGCGCCTGAGGTGATTTAATCGGGATCATCCGTAGAAGGAATTGATGGGGTGTTGAGGACGGTTCACCAGAGCTTCGGAATTGAGAGAGAGATGGAGAGTTCAGATTTTAGGTTTAGAACCTATGCGTAGAAGTTGGGTTCGCGTTCGAATAAAGAGGGCATTATCGATGACCCCAGGCGAGGCTAGGACCCGTTCCTTGAGGTCATTGCGGGAGAGGATCTGGAAGGTGGAAGAAGCATTGACCACCGTAGTAATTCCTTCTTCGCTAATAAAGTAGAGTCGACCCTCAGCGAGAATAGGAGAGGCAGAAAAGCCGCCGCCAAGGCGTTCATTCCAGAGGATTTTACCTGTGACACTCTCGGCGCAGGAGGCGATCCCGGCATCAGAGATAAAAAACAGATAGCCATTATGAGCTACGACCGAGGGGGTATTGGGAGCACCCTTGTTAATTCGCCACGCGATCGCCGTTGCTGTGGCATCTCCTGAAGCCTTAGACGGATTAATAGCGAGGAGAGTCGGGGCATCGTAGCCGGTACCGATGAAGAGTAGACCGTCGGCAAAAACAGGTCTTGGTATTACCGAGTAGCCTTCGCCATAGTTAACCCTCCACAGTTCGGTGCCGGTGATTGGATTGTAAGCGCCGACGAAGCCGCTTCCTGGGAGAATGACTTGAGTTGCGCCATCCACCGTTACGGCGAGCGGAGTGGAGAAGGAGAAAGTTCGTTTAGCCGAGGTTCGACGCGGCGTTTTCCAGCGAACTTTGCCTGTGTTAGCATCCAGTCCGACGACGAACGGATCGCTGCCACCATCGCAAGAAAAGAGAAGAGTCTCATCGACCAGAGCGGGTGATCCTCCATTACCATGAATGGGCGTGTAACCGAGAGTGGTTTGTTCCCAGAGGAGTCGGCCGTGGGAGTTGAGGGCAACCGTTCCGAGATGACCGAAGTGAGCGAACAAGCGTTGGCGAGAGGAATCGACAAGAATGGTAGGGCTGGCCTGGCTATTTTTGTCGTGGATAGAGGGGAGAGGGCTTGTTCCGCGGGGCAAGACAGGGGTGCGCCAGAGTTCAGTTCCGTCGTTAGTTGAGTAAGCAGAGACAGCTAGGGCTAAAGGATCTGATTTGCCATCACCGGTAGCGGAGGAGAGATAAAGGACGTTACTGGCAATCGAGGGAGAAGACCAACCGGAACCGATAAGAGGACGTGTCCACGCGATGTTTTCCGTGGAAGACCAATGGACTGGAATATTTGTCGCGACAGAAACGCCTTGATGGGAGGGGCCACGAAATTCGGGCCATTGATTTCCGCCCGAGAGTGTAAGCGCGAAGCTGGTTGCAGCCGTTAGGATCATAGTGTGAGGTTCATCTAGGAGACGTTAAAGCTCAATGGAGAAGAGATGGATTGGTTGAGTTTAGGAGGCAAAAACCCCGCCGAGGGCGGGGTTTTGAGAGATTAGAACGTTAAGTGTTCTCGAACTAAAGGATTAGCGAACGGAGGCCGGTGGGAGGAGTAGGATAAATTCGCCACGGCGATTTTTACCCCAAGCGGCTTCGTCGTGACCGAGTTCTGAGGGTTTGTCTTCACCGAAGCTGCGGGTGACTACGCGGTCTGCAGAGATGCCCATATTGAGAAGCATTTCGCGGACGGAGAGAGCGCGGCGTTCACCGAGGGAACGATTGTATTCTTCGGTGCCGCGTTCGTCGCAATGACCTTCGATTGCGAGACGGGCATCTGGCTTAGACTTTAAGAAATCAGCGACAGTGGTGACATTGCCTTTTTCAGAAGCTTTGACGGACGCCTTATCGAATTCAAAGTAAACCGTATTGGCTTTAAAATGTTCACGATCAGCGACCATACCGTCGATGAGTTCTCGGTCTGTCTGACCAGCGAGGTCCGTTGATTTCGGCTTTTCATTAAGATCCTGAGGAATTGAACCATCGGAATCGGTGAGCAGAGGTCGACCGGAGCCATTGTTTTCATTAGCACCACCGAGCGGATTACCTGGGGTGATAGGGCCGGAGACGGGGGGCTTGGTATAGCCGGGCAGCGGAGTAATATTTTTTGTACCCTTTATGCAACCAGCTGACATTGAGAGCAGGGCCAATAGAACGAGAGTGGCGAGCTTGGAGAAAGACTTCATTTGGGTAAGATTTGGGTTATACAACAATTAGCGACTCCAACTGGGTTGTGAGCTACTGCCATCGACCCGTGACGAATCCTTTACATGACCGGTTGGCCAGTCAAGCAGCGAGAGATGTTTTGATCCGTACTTTCCGGTTCGACGCGTAAAAATAAGCGTTCGAGAATTGGGTGACCATGAAGGATCTTCGCCTTCCGTGATCACTTTGGCGTCGCCACCAGTGGCTGAAACAATACAAATATCAAAGGATTCACCCCGTTGCCGAGTGAAGGCGATCCATTTTCCATCCGGCGACCAATCTGGTTCGGTGGTATTGCGGACATTACCCGTGGTTAGCTTGCGCAGAGTGCCGCCGGAAGCTGGAATCGTGTAGAGCAGCGGGTAACCGCTTTCCCGAGAAACCACGCAAAGAGTGGCTCCATCAGGGGACCAGCAAGGAGAGGATTCATCGGCTGGTGTTGAAGTCAGCCTTTTTAGATTGCCGCCACCGGAGTCGGAGATCCATAGGTCCGGGCTGCCTGATTTGCTGAGGATCATGGCGAGCTTTGAGCCGTCGGCGGAGGGAGATGGGCTGATGTTGGAACCGGAGAACCGAACGATGGCAGTGTGGGAGCCGATGTTAAGATCTTGCTGGTAAATATCGGCGTTTCCGGCGCGGTAGCTAGTATAGTAAATCGAGCGTGAACCGGATTTCCAAGCAGGAGCTGCGACTATATTATTGTCAGTGGTCAACTGGACGGGGTTTGAGCCATCATAGTCGCTGGCATAAATTTCACTGGTACGAGCGCGTTGAACTTTAAAAATGATTTTCGTTCCTCGGAGCCCCTTGCGTCCGGTGATAGCTTGGACCACATCGTCGGCGAGGGCATGAGCCTGAGTACGAGTCGTGCCGCCGGAATAGGCGCGATTAAAAAGAGATGTCTTATTGGCAGTGTCAGAAAGCGTTCCCTCCGTTTTACCTTCAACCCGGCCGTTGAGGTCGTATTGCGCTTGCGAAGCGTCCACGAGATCAAAACCAGCCACGAAGAGATCAAACTCTAGAACTTTCCGTGTTTCATCTGAGAATCCTGTGAGTGAAATAGGAATAGAGCGGGAAGTCGTGTCGGTGACATTCACCTGTGGAGCTGCCTGCAGGGAGAGAATTAAAGCGAGTGAAGCGAAGAATTTCAGACGGAAGTTCATAAAGGCAGGGAATGAATTCGGAACGGGTAGAAGTCAGGAATGAGTACGGTGAGTTATTGGTCACATTGCCGCCGCTGCGGAAAGGTCAAACCGGATAGAAATTGTTCTTTCGGAGTCCTCGGTGCCGTCGGGCAGAGGGCGGAGTTGACGGTTCCGATCGAGGACCTCGCGCACGGAGTCGTCGAGTGCTCGGATTCGTGATGGGTCGGTTATACGGAAAGATTTTACTATCCCATTGCGAAGGATGACGATTTCGGCTCCAACCTCGCCACGGTCGACATTGAGAGTGGTGGGTTTTTTCCAGCGCAGTTTATAGAAACTAGAAAGGTACGAGGTGTAGGGCGCGTAGGCTTCCCCACCTTTGCCTGGGGTGCTGAACTGGAACTTGCCCGAGAGAGTTGAACTGAGAGATCCGGCCGCCCCGCGGAGAGCATCGGTCCGTGCTCGTTGATTTTTATTCCACGCCTCTTGCCGAGCCGACTCAGCGGCTTCAGCGGCTTCAGCCGCTCGTTCACGTTCGATTTTGGCCGTAGCTTTCTTGGCCTCAGCACGACGCAGCGCGTCGTTGGCGTCGGATTCTGTTTTGGTTGATTTTACCGTTTTTTGCGCAACTTGAATCGGTTTTTTAGCGGTGCTTTGGGCGGGCAGATTTGGATCAATGTCCTGAGCGTTCTTTGGCGTTTTAACTGTTTCTACCCGCTTCAGTTCTGAGGCGACCTCGACCTCTTTTTTTTGTGGCTGCTTTTTTTCAATAGGCAACGCTTCGGTCTGGGGTGGTGGTGTTTTAGCTGAAGTTGATTGTTTGAGCGGAGGGATGGGGGCAGAGGGCGGCGTGGGCGGAGGGGTGCCTGACGTTGGATTGGAGGGAGGAGTTTCAGGGCCGCCGGCAGTAAGACCGTCTGTGAGACGGACAGAGTCGGAGACAATTTCTAGGACAGGGCTAGAGAGATTGGGACTCGGGGCAGGAATGAAAGCCGTGGAAACGACGAAGAAAAGAACCGCGACGGCGTGAAGTCCGACGGAAGTTATCAGGCACGTTTGAGGCGTGGCGGTCATCGGGTCTATTTCTTCCGTGGGAGTTGGGTTGCAATCCGGAAGTGGGTGAGTCCATTACGTCCGCAGATATCGAGTAAAGTTACCAAGATTTGCGCGGGTTTTTCACCTTCGACTTTAAGGACGAGAAGGAGTTGGGAGTTGGCGCGGTAAGCCTGAATGAGTTGGTTTTCCAGTTCTTTTTCTCCAACCGGCTTGGCGCCGCGCAAGGAGAATAAGCCATTAGCAAACCCTTGGATAGTGGCTTCGTTAGCGGGGTCAGTCCGAGTCCGAGCATCGCCTCCGACGGGAAGTTTCATATTTAATCCCGGTTCAAGAGCGGGAGTGGTAATGATAAAAATGATCAATAGAACGAAGGCGAGATCCAGCAACGGAGTGACGTTGATATCGTTCAGAGTGACCAAGGAATTACGTTGAGAAAATCGGCGCATGCTTAGTTGAAGAGCCTTAGGCCGGTGACTCGGATCAGGATAAAGCCGCCGAGAAAGAGGGCAGCGAGAGCGATTCCCAAATAAAGTAAATTGACTGGTTTAGTCTCCAAAGCCTTTTCCTTTGATTTAGAATTTTTATGAAGGCGCCGTTCACATCGGTTGCAGCGACTTTGGTTGCGAGCATTTACTTCTCCATATTCGTGACAGGTGACAAATAGGTGCCCTCGGCATTGAGTGCATCGTTGCACATCGAGAGGGTATACATGATTACATTTGGCGCAAGCAATGCCTCGGCCCATCGTTTGATTCGCTGTTTCGTCGAGGGGACCTGCTGTGCCCGTGGTAGAAGTTAGAGGAGATTTACTGGACCTCGTCGATGGTTTCGGTTGGATGATTCGATCCATTAAAGACCGCTGAAGAGGATTTTTGCAGGCGCTGCAATTTTCAAAAACCCTACTATTACGAGTCGAGCACGTGGGACAGTTGGTAAACAGTGAAGTTTCGCAGCTTTCTAATCCAGTTGGATTTAGATGTTCACAGTTCGTGCAGAGGGTTCCTCTACCGACCTGACTGATCTTTGTTGGCTTTCGACTTTTGCGGTCTGGGCGACTCGAGATTTTGCTGCGGAGAGACTCGGCTAAAGTTGGCTGGAGAATGGCCTTGCATTTCTGTCATTGAGTGAGGATCCATGAATTAATTTCTTTGCAGCTGGGGCACTCAATTCGCAGAGGATCGGCGCAGTATTCACAATCGATTAAAGACTCAGGATTGATGTGGTCACAACGCTTGCACAGAATACCTCTGCCGCGTCGTAAATCTCGCGGAGGAGGAGGGGTAATCTCCTTATTTGCCCGTGAATCACTCATCATCGGGTAAAAACTCAGTTTCCAGTCGAGAGGCGAGGGTTTGGGCAAAATTATCCAATTCAACCGTCAAGACCCGTAGGCTATGAACCAAGTAGTTGTAACCAAACATGGAAGGGATGGCCACGAGAAGGCCTGCAACAGTGGTAATCAGTGCTGCAGCGACACCGGGAGCCATTGCAGCGAGGTCAGCACGGCCCGCCTTAGCGATACCGCTGAAAGTATCCATAACACCCCACACGGTACCGAGCAGTCCCATAAAGGGAGCACCACTGACCGCAATAGCGAGAAGAATGAGACCCGACTCCAAGCGGAGTGCTTCACGAGCGACGGCACCCTCGATCTGGCGTTTGACATGTTCGACACTTTTGAGTGAGAGACGAGTGCGCCGTGTATTATCGGGTTGCTTGAGCCGAGCATCCAGATCGACGCAACCGTCGGTGTAAACAGCAAATAGTGGGCAGCCTTCGACGGGGAGTTGTCGGTCGTAAATACTGAGCACTGTTTTCTGCTGACGAAATTCCGTTTCAAAAAAACTATTGTACCGTTTAGCGCGGCGCATTTGGAAGAGTTTCTGAAGCATGAGTGACCAAGCGACAATCGAGAATCCGCCGAGAATGACAATAATGACTTTCGCCTCGGGCGTGGCCTTTTCCCAAATGTAGGAGAGGTCAGAACCGCTCGATGCGGCGGCAAGTATTCCTGAGCTAAAAATCATTAGAGAAGTTTTTGAAAAACGTTGTCATGCTAAACCGTTCGAGAGTGCGGAGGTCGAAGGGGCGGAGCCGATTCGACTGGAAACTGCCCGTAAAACAAAGCCATTGTTTAATTTTATTCGATAGAGTCTTTTTGAGATAGTTTTTTGTGAAAAACCTAGCGGAATGAGATGATAGCTTCTCTAGCGAAGCAATTAACCCCATGATTCAAAACGTTTACATGAATCGACGATTGTTGGTCCGACGCAGTCTTTCTTTCCATTTCCGAAGCCATTTGGGCGTCGGGTTGGGTGCCGCTGTGGCGTCGATCATTCTAGTGGGGGCCTTGGTGGTGGGGGATTCCGTCCGGGGCACCCTCCGGCAGCGCTCTCTGAATCGCACCGGGCATATAGCCGCTCTTTTGGATTCTCGAGATCGTTTTTTTGAGGCCCGTCCCGGTGGCCCTGCCGGAACCAATCAGAGCCATCTGTCGTCCTATGCTTTGAGACTCCCCGCCGTGGCGGTTCGGCAGGAAGGGGCGGCACGGGCGAATCAGGTTGTTCTTTATGGTGTCCCCGATTCTTTCTGGGGATTGGCACCTCGATCCGGAAGGGTCGGGCCTAGTGGGGAAAATGTGTTTTTAAACGAGGCACTTGCGGGTCATCTTTCAGCTCGGGTCGGCGATCAATTACTTTTGCGAATCCATAAGCCAACGGCGTTATCGCAAGATGCGGTGATTTCTCCTAGAGACCGAGCTACTGTGGCAATTCGGGTGACTGTTGAACGAATTCTCAGTGCCGCGGAGTTGGGTGACGTCGGTTTTCAGGCAAGCCAAAGCATCCCCTTCAATGCTTTTGTCCCCCACGAACGCCTCGCTCTAGCCGCTGGGGTGACTGGTCGTGCCAATCTTGCATTGGTGGGGTTGGATGTTAATGGCGGGGGTACGGTCGAATTGGCTCAAAGGGTCCGATCCGGATTTACCTTAGCCGACGCAGAGTTAGACGTCCGTTTAGTTCCTAAAGTTGGGCAACTGATAGGGAGACAGGAGGAAGAGTCCAACGTCGTTGAGTTAGTGACTCGCCGTATTTTTATTGATCCAACTGTCTCCGCAGTTGCCAGCCAACTTCCGAGTTTGTCCTCAGCGGTGCCTCTTTTAACCTATCTAGCGAATTCCATTGAGGCTGGGGAGAAGTCTGTTCCTTATTCGATGGTGACGGCGGTCGGTGCCCCTTACACGCCGAAGGACCTTGGGGACGATGAAATTATGGTGAACGAATGGTTGGCGGGACGGCTTAGAGTGAAAGTTGGGGATTCAGTTCGGGTCATTTACTACCGAGTCGACGGAGGCGTGAGACTGGTGGAACAGACGAATTTATTTCGAGTGCGTGGCGTGGTTCCCTTGAGAGGGCTGTATGCGGATCGAACCTTGATGCCCGAATTCCCTGGATTGACAAAGGCCGAAAGCACACGGGATTGGGATGCAGGCTTCGAATTAAGTCGTCCCATCGATGAGGAAGACGAGGCCTATTGGAAAGCATGGAGAGGGACTCCAAAAGCGTTTGTGACATTGGCAGCGGGTCGAGCAATGTGGGGAAATCGATTTGGTGATGCTACCGCAATTCGTTGGTTTACTCCGGATTTGGAAAAGGGTAGGGCGGTAATGGGTTCGGTCGGGTTGGGGCTTCGGACGGGAGTCGATCCTGTTAAAATCGGGCTTCGCTTTGAATCGGTGCGGGAATCGGCGAAGGCCGCTGCGGAGGGAGGCCAGGATTTTGGTGGGTTGTTTATTGGATTCAGTCTCTTTTTGATTGTCTCCGCTGTGCTTCTCACTTCTTTGCTTTTTCGATTCGGACTGGAACGTCGGACTACTGAAATTGGAACTTATCTTGCCCTAGGTTGGCCTCCAGTTCGGGTGGGTATGTTGTACCTTCGTGAGGGATCACTGGTAGCGATAGCGGGTGCTCTATTGGGGGGACTTGGCGGATGGGCCTATGGGTGGGCGGTGATTTATGGATTGAACACTCTTTGGTCCGATGCCGTGGCTGGGGCGCATCTGAACTTTCTACCGACCTTGCCATCGACTTTGGGTGGCGCCCTTGGGGCGGTGGGTGTGGCTATCGCAGCGCAGGCTTGGACTTTGAGGACAGTGATGCGTCGGCCGACCTTGGCTTTATTGAATGAAGGCGCTTCGGAAATTCCTTCAGTCGCCAAGCGGTCACCGAGGTCTTGGACGTCGATCGTGTTCATCGGAGGGGGGGGGCTAGCCGCACTGGCCGGTAGAACAGCGGAGGCATCGAGCCAGCCGGGTGTTTTTTTTGGTGCTGGATTCCTAGTACTGACCGGAGTTCTTGTGGGGTTTCGTCATCGGGTTCAATCCACCGTAAATCAGCCCCAGGCATCCACTTTGGCCAATGTCATTGCCCGCGCTGCAGCAAGTCAGCCAGGACGTTCGACAGCGGTGGTCGCGTTATTAGCCATTGCTGTTTTTCTGATCGTCGTCGTTGCTGCTAACCGTTTGGATGCATCCCGCGACGCCGCACAGCGGGGATCAGGCACGGGTGGCTTTGCCCTCTGGGCCTCGAGTTCTTTGCCGCTAGTTGAAAACCTCAATACTGATCGGGGTTTAGAGAAGTTGGGCTTGAATCCAAAGAAACTGCAGGGAGTAGCTGTTATTCCTTTTCGAGTGAGAGATGGCGATGAAGCGAGTTGTTTGAATTTGAATCGGGCACAGCGTCCTCGTTTATTGGGTGTAGATCCGGCTTTGTTGGATGAGCGAGGAGCCTTTACCTTTAAGGAATTAATTGCTGGAGCCAATCCACTCCTGCCGTGGAAATCTTTGACGCGCGGAGAGCTTTATTTGCTCCAAGGCCCCCAACTGGCGGCGGACGAAGTTGCGGCGATTGGGGATGCGAATTCAATTCAGTGGGCCCTCGGTAAGAAGGTTGGGGATACGATCGACTCGGTTGATGAGCAAGGACGCCCGTTTCGGTTACGATTGGTTGGGGCGGTGGCCAACTCGATTCTTCAAGGGCAACTTTTAATTGCTGAAAGTGAGTTCGTTCGACGTTTTCCTAGGGAAACAGGTTATCGCACATTCCTTGTGGATGCGACCCACGATACGAGGCAAGCAGCCGAAGAATTAACCCGAGGATTAGCGGATTTCGGGTTTGAAACTGAAGCAACAGTAGTGCGTTTGAACCGCTTTAATGCTGTACAGAACACTTATCTAAACACTTTTCAAATGCTGGGAGGACTTGGACTGATTTTAGGCATCATTGGGTTAGGTTTGGTGGTCTTAAGAAATGTGCAAGAGCGCCGAGGAGAACTCGGGCTTTTGATGGCTGTCGGGTTTTCTGCAGGACGCCTTCAATCAATGGTGCTCAGGGAACATCTGCGTCTGTTATGGGCCGGATTGATTGTCGGAGGGGGCAGTGCGCTGCTGGCAATTTTACCTTCTTTGAATCTGCTTGGTGCAGGTTTGCCGTGGAAATCTATTGGGTGGATTCTTGGAGGGGTTATTTGCAATGGCCTTTTTTGGACATGGCTGGCGACCCGAGGTGCTTGCCGGGGGAACCTTTTAGCATCTTTGCGCGGAGAGTGACTCTGCCGGTGGCGATTCACTCGGGCCAAGGAATCAGTCTCCGAGGAGATTTTTTAAAGCTGCACGCGCCTTTTGTTCGCGGCTGTCTTGACTGGGGGTTGTGGACCAAATTCGTTTTTGAAAATCGAAGTATTCGCAAAAATTTGCGGCGTCCTTTTCTGTGACTGGTTCGGCACGGCGTTCTCGACATTGATAAGCCGCCGAGCGGTTGTAGAAACGGCAGTTTAGGCAGGCTCGAAGGTCACTTCGGCATTCGGGGCACGATTCACTGCGTCCATGTTGATCCCGGAGAGTCCAGATCCATCCGCATTTATGACAGTGTCGGGTCACGGCGAAAGATTTTTTAAAAAGGCGGTGGATTCCATCGGCGTAAGCGTACGCCGAACCCCATGGTTCCCAATTCGCCTTCCTTGGGTTTAGCCTGAGCGGATGAACTCAATTGGACCGTCTCGGAAGCGGCGTGGTCTTGCTGAAATCCAACTACTAATCACTGGATTTAAAAGCTCGGGACTCTCGAAGACTGAGTTTGCTGCGAGTCTGGGTGTTCATCCTCTTTCGATTGATCGCTGGCTACGGATCACTCAGCAAACACAGCCAACACA
>SIAZ01000102.1 GCA_009695405.1 Pedosphaera sp.
GCCTTCGTCAGACCTCTCGAAACCCTTCCCACTCTTTCTCGGAACCACTCGGTTCATTCCATCGAGCCGCAGACTGCCGTCGGTTTTTTCCAAATTTTAATTTCAAACGTCACGTTTCAAAAAGCTCGGTTTTTGGAAGTCCCCTTAAGCGATTATGCCTTTCTCGAAGGCTGCGCCTCATCGGATCTGCGTCCAAATCTGGACCGTTTCTCTGACTTTTTAACCTCCACTACCGGTGCCGCTGGCACCTCAGGCAGAGGATTGGAACTCTTGACGATAATCTTAAAGGAGCTCTTAATCTCCTGATGCAGATTCACAGCAATCTCGTATTCGCCAAGAGCGCGAATCGGCTCATCCAGAACAATCTTTTTCTTTTCGATGGCAACGTCCAGTTGGGTCTTGATCACATCCGCAATCGTCCCAGTGGTAACGCTCCCAAACATTTTTCCGTCGTCCCCAGTCTTCATTAGGAGAGTCAGGGTAACTTGGCTCAAGCTCTTGCCCAATTCGGACATAGCACTCAAGTCCTTGTTTTCACGATCACTGCGCCTTTGGCGAAGTGCTTCTAGGCGACGCTTGTTACCTTGGGAAAGGGGGATAGCGAGGCCATGGGGAACCAGATAGTTCCGCGCATAACCAGTGGATACCTTGATTTGGTCGGATTCACCACCAAGGCCCACCACGTTTTGGATCAATATGACATCAGTCTTTGGCATAGGAAATTGAGATAATTAGCTAACTGTAAAATTTCAGAATGGAACGTCGTCGTCTTCGGTCGGTGGTCCATCGGACTCGCCGGTAGAAGATTCTTGACGGGTCGCAGAAGTTGGCCGGTTCGTGGACGGCCTAGGAACTGGGGCACCGGGCACGCCGGTGAGGGCCGCTCCTTCAGGCTTGCCGGTACCCAAAAAGGTGAATTGCTCCAAGACAACTCCGAGACGTGAGCGTTTCTGCCCTGTCTGTTTATCGTCCCATTGATCCAACTTTAAACGACCCTCCAATAACAATCCGCCACCCTTCCGCAAATACTGGGAAATTGTTTCGGCCTGTTTACCAAAGGCATCGATGTCGACATAAGTGACCTCTTCCTTGGTTTGACCATCCTCACCGGTCCAGCGCCGATTCATTGCAAGAGCCAATTTGGCAATGGCAGTTCCCTTCGGCGTGTAACGAAGTTCCGGATCTCGGGTAAGATTTCCGGCTAAGATGACCTTGTTAAAACTGGCCATAAATCAAGGTATTTAGGGTTTAACAACAACCTTTGGAGCCTCCGTAAAGAGGACACGAATAATATCTCCAACTAACTTAAAGCGTCCAAGAAGACTGTTCAAAGCCTCACCTTTAGCGGTGAAAATAATATTCACATAATGGCCGGCGTCATGACCAGAAGCAGACTCTCGAGCAAATGTCTTACGCTCCAATTTCTGAACCTCTTCCACAGCTCCACCTACGGACACAATGTCAGCAGAAACTCTGTCGACAACTTCTTTAATACCATCTTCCTTACCTGCCAGATCCAAAATAAATAAACCTTCGTAGCGCTTCACTTAATTCCTTTCTTGGACTGCCTATTCGGCAAGTCCGTTATACAAATTCATTGCTTTCTGCAAACCGTCAAAAATCCACGATTTTACCTGCCGTTCCGCTCGATCCAACACTCGGTTGAACCTCGGCAATTCTTCATCAGAAAAATTACCCAAAACGTGATCCGCTATGTCGCGAACCGATTGGTCGGGCCTAGCAATTCCTAAGCGGAGCCTCGGAAACAGCTTGGTACCAAGATGCTCCTCAACCGACACCACTCCATGATGCCCGCCTGAACTTCCATGCGGCTTTAATCGGAGTGTTCCCAAGGGAAGATCTGCATCGTCATAAACGACCAGTACCTTCTCCGGACTAATCCGATGAAACCGACAAACGGCAGCGACTGCTTGGCCGCTAAGATTCATGAATGTTTGAGGTTTGCATAGAAGCAAACGACCTTCACCCACCCGAACCTCAGCCATCTCTGAAAAGAACTTTCTTTCCTGACTCCATACGCTCCTCGGTGTCCCAATTGCCTTTTCAGACAACCTTTCGGCCAAAAGAGCCCCAGCGTTATGCCGAGTCAATGCGTACTTGATCCCAGGGTTTCCTAACCCAACGAGTAGTGCCGTCCCATCCATTTGTCGGAAAGATTACGTCACTTCACGTTCGCAATTCAAACTTCGGCTCCTACTTCTTCTTTGCGGGAGCCTTCGCCGCACCGGCATCTTCCTTCTTCTCCTTGATCATCTCCGGTTGTTTGGAATCGCCCGCTGCGGGTGCCGCTACCTCCGTCGTGGCCACTTCAGTGAGCGAAGCAGACACCGCAAAAACGGTAATGTGCTTGTCGCCCAAAATTTCAACACCTGCTGGCACAATAAGATCGCCAATATGGATTGAATTTCCAACCTCCAAAGCACTCACGTCCACGGTGATTTGATCAGGAAGATCTTTAGAAACAGCACGAACCTTTATCTTGAGCAAAACATGCTGCAAATTGCCACCGCTGTTTTTTACGCCCGGAGCTTCTCCGACCGATTCCACCGGAATACGAATGGTGATTTTCTCGTCCGGTTGGACTTCATGGAAATCAACATGGAGCACTTCGCCCGAAAGCGGATGATGTTGAACGTCCTGAACTAGAGCCAATCGTTGCGGACGAGGATCTCCCGCCACGCAGAGATCCACTAGGATCACCTCCGAATGAGCTGCGTGAATCAAATCATCAAACTCTTCTAGATCAAACTCTAGGTTTTGAGCAGCAGATGTCTTGCCGTAAATATTGGAAGGAATTCGGCCTGTTGACCGGACCAATTTAGACCCCTTACGGCGCAGTGACGTGCGGGGGAACGCATTCAATTTCAGTGATTTCATTTCGAAAGTCGTATCTGCTAAACCCGCATCTTAAGCGAAGCCTAACCCTTGAACTCGAACAGAGAAGTGACCGAGGAATTACTGTAAATCCTCTTGATCGCCTCACCAAGCAAGCCCGCAACCGATAATGTCGTTATCCGAACACCTTCGATCGCAGAGCGGGAAACACTATCGGTAGTGATCAATTCGTCAATCACTGAATTCCGAAGACGTTCGATACCCAGTTCATTGAGCAAAGTATGAGAAACACAGGCTTGAATTCGACGTGCACCTCGACTTTTCAATAAAGTCGCTGCACTCACCAAGGTCCCAGCGGTCTCAGTCAGATCATCGACCAAGAGAACATTTTTACCTTCGATATCTCCAATCAGAGAAATCGCCTCGGTCTCCGTCGGACTTTTCCGTCGTTTAGCCACAATGGCCAATTCTGCCCCAAGGATTTGGGAGTAAGCTGCCGCCATCTTTAACCCCCCAAGATCGGGGCTTACCACCACGAGGTTCTCGGTATTTTGCCGCTTGATATAATCGAACAAAACCGGTGCCGCATACAGGTGATCCACCGGAATATCAAAGAATCCTTGAATCTGCTGCGCATGCAAATCCATGGTCAAAACGCGTGTTGCACCTGCAGCAACAATCAGATTCGCCACCAATTTTGCGGTGATCGGTACGCGTGGTTGATCTTTACGATCCTGACGTGCATACCCGTAGAAAGGAAGAACAGCCGTAATTCTCGAAGCACTCGCACGGCGAAGCGCATCGATCATGATGAACATCTCCATCAAATGCTGGTTTGCTGGTGCGCTCGTCGACTGAATGACGAAGACATCTGTTCCTCGTACGTTCTCTTCGATTTTGACAAAGGTCTCACCATTCGGAAACGGCTTCACCGTAGAACGCCCAAGCTCAACGCCAATAGACTCACAGATCGCAGCGGCCAGTTTCGGATTTGAATTTCCAGCAAAGACTTTCACGGGTGGCATCTTAGAAAAACAAAAAACCGCCGGCGCCGGCGGATTTGACTTTCGAAACATTGATCCTTCTGCCGATAAGGTTCAAGACGTTTCCAAAACGTTTCTCAGCGCGAATCAAATCTATTTTATAAACCTCGACTAGCCCGCCCGCTCAACGATCTCGTTCTAGGAGATAACGAGCGATCGATTCTAGAGCAATTGCCCGCCCTCGGAACGGATGAAGAGCCTCAAAGGCCTTCCGAGTGAAAACCGTCGCAACCTTGCGCGATGCTTCAAGCCCAATGAGAGACGGATAGGTAGCCTTTCCCGACTTCACATCTTTACCAGCTGTTTTTCCTAGCGTTTCAGATGATTGGGTCACATCTAAAATATCGTCGATCACCTGAAAGACGAGGCCGACATTGTATCCAAACTCTGTCAATGCCTGCAGTTGCATTGGACTGCATCGCGCACTCATCCCGCCCAATCGCACCGAACAAGCCAGTAAAGCACTTGTTTTTCGTTCGTGAATATAACGGAGTTGACTTCGAGAAATAACTTGTCCTTCCCCTTCCAGATCTGCCACCTGCCCCGCAATCAACTGTAGGGATCCCGACGCTCGAGCGATTTCCAAAATTACTTCTTTGAGCGGATACCGAGGGGATGTCTCACACTGCGCCGCAATTTCAAACGCTTGGGTCAAGAGGGCGTCACCCGCCAGAATCGCCATTCCCTCGCCAAAGACCTTATGGTTCGTCGGTTTTCCTCTCCGCATATCGTCGTTGTCCATTCCCGGTAAATCATCATGGATCAACGAGTAGGTGTGGATACACTCCACTGCACAGGCTAAGGGCATCGCCGCGTCCTGGTTACCTCCACAGGCTTCCGCTGCAGCCAATACCAACGCGGGCCGCATTCGTTTGCCACCTGCAAAAATCGAATACCGCATCGCCTTATGAATCGTCGAAGGCTTAGCCGTTGCCCTTGGAAGAAAGCGATTGAGAGCCGCGTCTACCTCGGTTGATTGAGCTTTTAGCCATTTGGAAAGGTCGAAATCACGCATTGAAGAACCTTTTGTAGGCTGGGAGTGTCAATACGATCAAGACGGTACTTCCTCATTTGACGGGCCACCGAACATAGATGAAGCTCGCCCGTCCCAAATGACCGACTCCTTACCTACTTCTTCTATCCAGCGCTTCTGGGATCTAACCCTGACTCCGACGCTGCCAGATTTAGACGGGGGCCCGAGACTCGGTATCCGACCAAAGGTCTCTCTCCAAGACTCGATCGACCTCCTCCTCTCCGATCTTGCCACCGCTCCGCGCCAGTCCGTGCTGATTCTCGCGACCGCTTTCCTCTTTAACGATCATCACGACGACGCACATGATCTTATTGAAGATCTTAAGTGCCCAGAGGGTTGTCTGATTCACTCTCTTTTGCATCGCCGAGAGCCCGACTATTGGAACGCTCGCTATTGGTTGCGTCGCAACCCAAACCATCCCATTTATCGACGCCTGACCTCTTACCTCAAGGCCCAGTCCATGGGCGCAGCAGAAATGATTGTTTTTCAGAGATTAACCCTCTCCGGAGTTGTCGATCCCATTGCCTTGGTAGATGAATGTGTAAACTACGCTGGGAAACCTGACCAACTCGAATCTCTCTTTCTAAAAAGGGTACAACATGCGGAATTTCACGCATTGGCTGAACATCTGATAGCGTGACCCCGAGCCTCTTTAAAAATTAGGCTCGCGGCCTGCCGATGATGATGAGCCTAAGTGATGTTCTTCCTGCTGTAATTCCGGTCTTCTGCCTTGCTGGCGTGGGCGTTGCGCTTCGCAAGGTACGGTGGTTGAACCAAGAAGCCGATAGAAGCCTGCTGCTGATCGTGGTGAATGGCCTGACTCCTTGCCTAATTTTTGACAAAATCCTCGGGAATCAAGCTCTCCGCCAACCCTCAAATCTCCTCGTTCCTCCCCTGTTTGAATTCTGCGGGATTCTTGTTGGTATAGGACTTTGCTGGATTTTCCGCAAATACGTAGGTCTCAAATCCGAACCAGAGCAACGGACTTTTCCCTTAGTCACCGGACTCCAAAACTTCAGTTACGTTCCATTTCCACTCATCATTACACTTTTTGCTGCTCAAAAAGACACGCCCGGTGTTCTGTTTGTACATAATCTAGGTGTCGATGCCGCCATGTGGACTCTCGGATTAGTCACTTTGGGACATGCCTCCGGTTGGCGCGAATGGAGAAAGTTGATCAACCCCTCTCTTGTCTCCATCGTGTTTCTGCCTTGCTTAATGTCGGCAATTTCCACTCCTTTATTCCCCGTGCCCTCACCACAACCGCAGCCATGCTCGGAGCCTGCGCTTTTCCGCTAGGTATTGTCCTCACCGGAGCCACCGTTGCTGACCAGAGCCGTCAAATTTATTCAAGAGACTCGATCCGCCCCCTCTTTTGGTCCTGCTTCCTCCGCTTAGGCCTCATCCCAGTAACCCTTCTCGCCTTGGCCCGCTGGTTACCCACTTCCGTGGAACTCAAACGCGTTCTTGTCGTACAAGCCGCAATGCCGGCCGGCATTTTCCCTATCATACTTGCTCGGTTGTATGGCGGAGATCCAGCAACCGCTGTGCGTATCGTCATCGGCACGTCCGTGGTTGCGATCTTCACTATTCCTTTTTGGATTCAATTTGGTATGCGTTGGCTGGATCTTTCCCCCTGATTTTTACCCGATCCAGTTTGCGAGCCATCGCAAGATCCATCAGGGTCGGCACCTGCGATGTATGGATTTACTGAACTCCCCTCTGGTTTAAGAATTGTCACAGCGCGGATGCCTCATCTGGCGAGCATCGCCCTTGGCATCTGGGTTGGCACGGGTGGTCGTCATGAATCCGCACAGCAAAATGGCGTTGCTCACTTCATTGAGCACATGCTTTTTAAAGGCACCCGACGCCGATCTGCAGCCCGTATTTCTCAAGATATCGAGGGAATAGGCGGTTATCTCAATGCCTTCACTGACGAAGAACAAACCTGCTTTTACAGTCGCGCAGTCGCTTCCAAGCTACCAGAACTCGCCGATGTTCTCCTTGATATGTTTCAAGGCTCTCGATTTACAACCGCCGAAATCACCAAGGAACGCGAGGTCATTCGGGAAGAACAATCGATGTATCTCGATCAACCTTCCGAGTCTGTTCATGATCTACTGAATGCCGTTCAGTTCATAGGGCATCCGCTTGGACGCCCAGTCATTGGGACACCAAAATCCCTGAAAGCCATCGGTCGCAGCGAACTTCTCGAGTTTTTTGCCCTTCACTATGTCGCCGGAACTACGGTCATCTCAGCAGCGGGCGATGTCGATCATGAAGCTCTTGTCAAAGAAATCCGAGACCGAGAATCAGGCTTTCGAAGAAGTTCTCGTCCCGCTCCGATTCCCGCCCCAAAAATAAGGGGGAAACCAGCGGTTCGCCTCAGAACCAAGGACACGGAACAGTCCCATCTAGCGATCGGTTTTCGTACAGCTCCCCGTCTTGATTCTCGGCGTCACGCTCTGCGCCTTCTCAATGTTGTGCTCGGCGAAAATATGAGCTCCCGCCTTTTTCAAGTGTTACGAGAAGACCACGGCCTTGCTTACAATGTCCAAAGTTCAGTCAGTGCTTGGAGCGATTGTGGCGACTTGGTGATCTCAGCGGGATTAGACGATCATCAGGTTGAAAAGGCCCTGAAACTCATCCTCGGCGAAGTTAAAAAACTGTGTTCTCGCACCATCGGGAAGGCTGAATTTGAGCGGGCACGTGATTACACGATTGGCCAAGCCGATTTAGCCTTGGAAGGTTCTGAACAAATGATGATGTGGTTAGGGGAACAAATTCTGGCCACCAATAAAGTTACCGAACCGGGCAAGATTCGTGACCGCATCGCCACAGTGACCCCAAGAGAAATTCGGGATGCTGCCATTGATTTTCTTCGACCCGATCATGTTTCACTTGCCTTGATTTCTCCTCGAAAGTCCAGCATTCGCTTGGAGGGCTTATTGGCATCGAACTTAGCTTAGTCATCAGCCTCACCGGACCGTAGCCGCCCCAACCAAAGAAACACCCTCGCCCATAGCCCGCTCCAACCGAGCTCTGGCCACCGACCAATCATGCAAAGCTTGGCTGTAAACCGTCCGAGTCTGAGTTAACGCCGTCTGAGCCGACAAAACGTCCAACTGAGTTCCACTTCCTGCCTCAGCGCGCGCTCCCACCAAGCGCAGTGCTTCTTCAGCTTGTCCGATCACCCGTGTCTGGGAACCCAGCACGTCGCGCGCTTCGAGAAATCCCGAATGCGCCGAACGCACCTCATGCTCAATACGCCGCCGAGTATCCTCACTCTCGATCCGCGCTTTCTCCTCGCGACTGCGTGCTACGATCACCTTTCCCCGAGTTGCACCAAAATCCAAAAAGTTCCAATTCAACTGAGCCCCAACTGTCCAACCATTCAGATCTTGAGTGAGATCCCGCACAAAATTACGACTCTGCCATCCATAACCCGCGACCCCAGAAAGCATCGGATAGTAATCAGAGCGAGCTTGAATGACCTCCTCTTGGCGCAACCGCGTGGCCACCCTCAAGGCTTCCAATTCAGGACGCCGTTGAAGGGCCTTCGCCAGAGCCCCGGACAAAGTCACCTCCAGGGCTTCCGCCTCCAACCGACCTGTTATTTTTAAAGGGATGGACCCGTCAGTGTTTGCTGGAACCTCAAACCCGAGTAACAACGCCAAAGAACTTCGCCCGATACGTAATCGGTTCCGAGCCCGTATTAAAAGAGGGCGCGCATTCGCTAATTCCACCTCAGCCCTCAAGACATTAAACTTGGGCACTGTTCCTGCATCAAACCGCCGCTGAGTATCGGCGAGTTCCCTCTCCAGAAGTTGCATGGAAGCTTCCTGCACTCCGATCTGTTCGGCGGCCAACAAGATATCAAAAAAAGCAATGCGTACCTCCAAGAGGGTGTTGGCCACCAGAGCTTGAAAATGAGCCAATACAGCTTCACGCGTCATCGACGAGGATCGACGCAAAGAAGCGATTCGCCCTCCAGCAAGCAGGGGCTGTGAAACGGTGAGATTTGCATTCCAGCTTTGATTATTCTGAAAAGAGACCGTCGGTGCTCTAGGTGCAAAGGCCACTTTCTCAATCTTACCTTCGTCAATCTGCTGATAGGCTCCACCGACACTCACTTTGGGAAGAGAAACAGCCTTCTGCTGAATGGAAATACCCAAGGCTTCCTCACTGTCCTGACGCCCCTTTTTTATGGAGGCGTTGAACTGAAGTGCCAAGGACAACACCTCCCCCAGCGACAGCGCTTGGGTGGGCCAAAGGGGCTCACCTCCCGCAACTCGGTTTGAAATTAAAAGTGCGGCTAAAAGAATCTGGATAAATTTCATAAACGCACAATCAACGAGACTCCGGTTTTTGGCCTAGCAAACTTCCAGCGGATCGCTCGATAAAAACATCCACCTGCTGCCCCACGTACAGGGGAAATTCTGGCGGCTGAAACCCATAAATAATTTGCAAAACTCGAGTGTCCACTCGCTCAAGGCTGTCTCCCGTCAAACTCCGTTTGGGAACCACATACGGTTCGAATCGCACGAAGACCAATTTTAATTGAAACTCAGAATGCCCTTTCAGCGAAGCGATTGCGGGTCGATCTTTAGCCACTAAAACGGCATTTTGCTCATCCACCTCTGCTCGGACCTGAAATGTCTCGGTGTCGCCCAAGAGCATCAGTGTCTCGCTCATCACCGCAGCCGCCGCAAACTCGCCTTCGCGGGCGTTAATTTGCAAAAGGACACCGTCCCTAGGTGCCCGCACGGTTAAGACTTCCCACTCCATCTTGACTTGAGCTACCAGCGCGCCTGCAGCTGCAGCTGCAGCCTTGTTGGCCGCTACGCGGGCTTGAGCTCCGGTCAGTTGGAAACGACGCCGTTTCACCTCCTCGTCGGTCACCACCCGATCCCGCTCAAGTCGAGTGAACCGATCTAACTGATCCGACCAATCGGCGACCAATGTTTCGTCCACCGCTGATTGAGCTCGAATGGATACCTCCTGCGCCTCCTGCGCCGCAAACCGCGCACTCACTTCGCGAGCATCCAACTGAAAAAGCGGATCACCCTTTCGCACACGATCCCCCACCTTCACAAACACTCGTGCGACCACTCCAGATTTTGGCGAGGCAATTCGGACATTCTCTCGGGAAGATTCCACCAAACCCGTCGCAGCCACAGTCGAGGAAAACGGGGAGCGTGCCGGTGCTGAAACAGGCCCTGGATTTGGCGGACGTTTCGACTGTAACCAAACCAAATAGGCCGCCGCACCGACCCCAAGAAGGGCAAACCAGAAAGAAACTTTTTTGAATAGAATCATGTTGTTCGTGAAAACGAGATCAGTGTGCGGCCGCAACAAAGGTCCGGAGTACTTCCCCAGACTTCACTTCGATCACCCGCCCATCTTCCATCAAGGTCATTCGGTCAGCATATCTGTAAGTACGAGGATCATGGGTGACAATGATCACACACCGCCCGGGGGCGCGTGCTACAGCAGCAATCAACTCCATAATTTGGTGGCCCGTCGTCGAATCAAGGGCACTGGTCGGTTCGTCACAAATCAAAAGACGCGGCTCATGAACCAAAGCCCGAGCGATGGCCACACGTTGCTGCTGTCCGCCCGAAAGTTGTGATGGACGTTTAAGACATGATCCTTCCAATCCCACCTTAGCAAGCCACTCCAAGGCTTTAGATTCCGCGGCTTGACGCCCAAATCCATTTAAGAGCAATGGCACACAAACGTTCTCTACCAAGGTCAAGGTAGGGATCAAATTGAATTGTTGGAAAATGAAACCGATATTTCGACGGCGAAACTCAGTGACTTTTCCTCGAGGCATCCCATTGAAAGACGAACCAAACACAGACACTTCTCCCTGATCCCAGTCGAGTGTCCCCGCGACCACGCTCAAAAGTGTCGTCTTACCGCAACCCGATGGATCTACCACCAAGTGAAGTTCACCTTCGGCCGCCGAGAAATCGATCCCCTTCAGCGCGGGTGTCCAAACATCCCCCGAGCCAAAAGCCTTGACCACACCCCGCACCATGATCGCTCCAAGAACATCACTCACATCTTGAGGCATCACAGCAGCAGAACTAGTCGGAGAGGAAGGCGATATCATCCGCGAAAAACGACTGCGGGTTCGAGTCGGGCTACTTTGCGAATCCCGAAGAGTGCCGCTAAAACACAAATAACCAGAACAGCACCAAAGGATTGCAAAAGATGCAACGGCACCATCTTAAACGGCAGACTTCCCTTTTGAGCTCCAATGATCCCAAAGATAGCGGTCAATCCTAACCCTATACCAAACCCGATCACTCCCACGGTCATCGCCTGAAGCAGCAACATTCCCGCTAACAACCCATTGCTCGCTCCCATTGCTTTCAACGCACCGAGATTCTTAAGATTCTCGAGCACAAAGGAATAGAAAGTCTGCCCACAGACGGCCACACCCACCAAAAATCCAAGGATAATTGTGGTCATAAACGAAGAGGGAATCCCGGTATTGCGCCACACCCAATCAATGGTCGATCGCTCAAACTCTGGCACCGTGTAGGCCTTCATTCCCGTTTCGGTGGATATCGGTGCATTCACAAGTTGTCGGTGAATGAGCTGGACTACCGGTGGCAAAGAGCTCATAAAGCAGGGCGTGCTTAAAGAACTAGTATTGCAAGGGCGACGGATGGGATCTGAGGAAGTGGAGTGGTTACGGAGATGGATTGAGGAGCA
>SIAZ01000103.1 GCA_009695405.1 Pedosphaera sp.
CTTCCAGATTTCAGCTTTGGCCGGACACCGGCAACCCCAGAAGACGGGCGAGTCTCGGCCATAGGGCCGATTCCGCTCCGCTCCATCGGCCCTATGGCCGGGATCGTTGGTGTCCTAAACTTTTACAGACAAGAAGTTGCACTAGCTCGCGCATGAGGGTCAGAGCGAAGGCCTCGAACTCCTAGGTGAAATGCTTGCTGCGTCCCTCCCACGGCGGGGTCACTCGGTACACCTTGCTGTCATCGCCACGCCGGCCTCGGGGTAGCGCGCACACGATCACACACTCCTTGTTGAAAACGTTCAGATGCCTCCACTGCATCGGCTCGACATGATCGTGGCAGACCACCGGCGTGCCGGCCCGTACACTTTCCTCCGGCCACAACTCCAGCGTCTCCTCCACCTTCAACAGGAAGAAGGTCGAGCACTCCGGCTCAAACCGCGCCTCCACCAGCCGCCATGCCTTGCCAAGCCCGAGCAACTGTCCAAAGGTCTGTTCCGGTGTCATCGCTCGGCACCATCCTCCAGCCCTCAAGCCCCCCCCCAGTTTCACTGGAAATAGAGAGGAACCTAAGTTTATCGAGTTGTTTTTGAGGATTTTCAGTTTTCCAGATTTGAAGAAGGGAATGGCGTCGGGAAGCTGAAATTCGGTCATGACGGGGGCACAGGCTAGAATTCGGACAATTTCCTTTGGTAGCGCCGAAAATATGCCCGCAGCCCAATTATCTAGGAAGGGGGTTTTCAGGAAAAAAGAGAAAAGGTTTGTAACGGCCACAATGAGTAGGGCTGAGCCGCGGTCCCCCGTATCAAAGGCCGGATGGGAGGAAGCGAGGCGGTGTCCGAGGTGACGCCAGCGCCCCCATTCGGGTTGTTAGAAGTTGGATTCTCGTCGGCGAACTTGGACCGACCTTTGAACGATTGCGCAGCGCCCCTTGTAAGCTTCTCGCCGAATATCGGGGCACCCCGAGTCCAAGCGTGCCCAAGCGACAACAGTCCAAAAACGCTGAAAGCGATCCGAAGCAGCCCCTCTGACAGAAGGAGAGAAAAACTGTCCTTTAAAAAGTGCTTTCTTTCTTTTTGGGAATTAAAATTTAGGTGCACCCGCCGAATCCTCACCCTCCCCTCCAAGAATTGCATTGCCCCTTTTCGAGACGCCACATCGCCGATCTCCTAATGGTATCAAGGCCGAGTTGGGATGGATTCGAAATTAGGAAAACTAATTCCTGTGAATCTTAGATTTGATGAATTTTGAATCCCTGCTGCGGCTGATCCTTGCGGATGGGGCCACAGGGTGCAGCGGTCTTGACGATCTTGAACTGTGGCGTAACACCTTGAAATTGTGGTAATAAAATGTAGTAACATTGACGCCGAAAACTCCTCTCGGGTTCAAAGCACAGAAAATGGGGACTTTTGAAGAATGGTAGCGCGCACGGGAATTGAACCCGTCTTTCAGCCTTGAGAGGGCCGTGTCCTGCCGATAGACGAGCACGCCAGCGAAGTGACTAATAGAGTCGAAATAAGAGCGCCGTGTCAAACTGAGATTCTAGTCCTTCCCCAGTTCCTTGGGCTGCATCAGGAGCAGTTTGATCAAGGTTAGTGGGATTGGAACGAAATCTTCCATTGAAATTAGTCACCGAACATTGGGGCGAGTGATGAGATTTAGGGTGGTCCGATGATTGAAGTGGTTTTCTTCAACCCAATCTCCCGATGTCGCTTCGCGCGTGGGTTCCTTGCCTCAGACCTGTTTGAGCGCGTTAGAAAGACGTCGAAAAGTATCCAGACCTGCTGCCGTGTCGAGTTGGGGAACTCGGCTCTCGTCCTACCGATGCGGCACGTCCCAAGGGTGATGCGCGCGGTTTTCAATGACCCGACCCTGTTGCTTAAGCTTCAACTCTTGCGACTCGCTCAGTTGCTCTTGATCTTCGATTTGACGATCCGCCCGATCCGGTTGCAGGGCACCGGCCAGCCTTAGTTCGTTCGGTTCAAATGTCATCATCGTTAAGTTATGTCGTTTGCCGATCAGTTGACGCTAATCTTTCAACAACTCAAATCGTCTCAGGAGGCTGCGCATTGCCGGTTTTATAAGCGGCGGATTGGACGCGTTGGGGATCTACAAAAGTTTACACCCTCACAATGGGATGCCCGTACTGCTTTTCCCAATCTACGGAGAGTCGCTTCCAACACAAACTCATCGCTGGTGACGCCCAAGACAGTCTTGACTTCACAGAGCAATCGACCGATCGCTCCGTATCTCCGATCGGCTAGGAGGCCAAGTCAATCCGGGCAAAGGTGGACTCCTCTGGGGTGCATTTGCGGGCGGCAGCGCGACCCTAATCTGGGATCCGAAGCCGTGGGCTCAATCGAAATCGTCGGCAGTTTCGAGGCCGATGCTCGTTCGATAACCGCCTTCTTGCAAGCCCACGCCGGACAACTATCTCGTAAGCTCGCCCTGCTGGCCGATCCGCTTTTCATCAAGGAAGCCACTGTTTGAATTATTCTCGACAAAGGCGGATTACCTCATCAGTAACAAAGAAAACACTTCCAAACGTCTGGTTGGGTCGGCACAGGCGGTCAAGGGAAGCCCTTTTTGAACTAAATCACGAGGGTGAGGATCGACGAGCGGACGCGCGCCGCGTTGCCGTCGCCGTCATCTCCCAGTCACCGCTAGGTTGCCGATGCCCGCTCGGCTATCACGATCCAGGGTGATTGGTTGGAGAAGCAAGACCCTCTTCAGACGCAGAATCGACACAATGGCTACTTTCTCTCCAGTCTTCCGGCTAAAGAAAAAGCCCAGTACAAACGCGACGCCATCGCTGGGCAGAAAGGACGCCACCGCAAGCCCAACGCTGCGCTCAATTTGCCGCTTACTCGATGCATCGTCCTAGCCCACATCCCCTTTGATTCAGGTTAGCCTTTGGCCTAATTTTTCGAGAATTACCATCGCCACCCGCGCCACGTTCTCTGCCTCATTCTCAAAGCCCGGCCCGTTTTATAAGCCCTCCAGCTAAACGCCCTGACACAACGGGATTCCAAGGAGCAAACATAGAAATCTCCAATCAAAGGGGCAACCCAATGAGCAGGCCGATCAGATTCAGCGGTCGCCGTTGCTCCCAAAGCCGACTCGAACCGAACGCTGATCTGGAATTCGAAAAAGCCCATCAGGAAATAGATTGGTTGACGCTAAATCCAACGTTCGAATGCGGAGATCAGAAGTTAAGTTTGCTGGCTCGACAACTGAGAGCAGGGAACTTTGGCGACGAGGTAAGGAGGGTTGGGCCGTCGCAGCAGCAGAGGCATCAGAACTTCCCACCTCAACTGAGGTTCCCACAGGACTATCTACTTCTGGTGCCAAAAAAAAAGAGAAGCAAAGTGTTGCAACAGAGACCCCTACCACCGTTAGGGCAGACGTCCGCACAAGTCCATTCCAACCCGACTTAATCTCTGACTCGCTCTTCAACCAAGACGCCCATAACCACCGTGAAACCCGGAAAAACCAACCGACCTGGGCTTTGTCTTGCTCAAGGAATTTTACTCGGGTCATTACTTCACTAGTGAAGGATTGAAAATATCCCGGTGGAGGTTTCTCATTCCGCTTCATTCGAAGCAATGACCGCAGAGCCTTGAAGTCGTTTTCACTCATATTTTAACTCTTCAAACTAAAATAATTAGTCCACAAAATCGCCCAGAAAAACTTGGAGTTGCTGGCGAGCATAAAATAATCGAGACCGAACCGTTCCCACATTTATCTTCAGCAGCGAGGCAATCTGGTCATGTGGTATTCCCTGAATATCGTGAAGGGTCACCACCAAGCGATGTTCCTCTGATAATTTTAAAAATGCTTCGTTGAGTCGTTGTTGAAGTTCGCCCAATCCAGCGTCTCGACGTGGTGTCCTGTAGGAAACTAACTCGACTAAAGCTGGGTCATTTTCCGCCTGAATTTCTAAATCATTGAGACTGATATGGACACTCCGATTCCGTCGACTCTTGAGATGATTCAGACACGTATTGACTGCAATTCGGTAAATCCAAGTGTAAAAACTCGAGTCGGCCTTAAATCCACGAAGTGCCTGCCATGCTTTGACAAAGGAATCCTGAGCAAGATCATTGGCGTCGTCATGATTGGAGCTCATGTGATAGCAGAGTCCGTAAATCTGCTCCTGATGCTTGCAAACTAATGCGTCATAAGCCTTCAAATTACCCGCCTGAGCTTGCCTCACTAAACGCCGCAACTCTTCTGCCTCCTCTGTCTTGGACAAGGAGTGGACCAATGCCACCGAGTCAACGGGTGCTTCCATTAGTAACGCTAAACTCACAACGGTCTAACCGGCGAGTAGTGCGGTTTGTCGGGCAAGAAAACCATTCAAGGCCAACAATGCATCTATCTCAGGTCCGGGCTTGATGTTGGACAACGCCGATTCAGCGGCGTTCAAAAATTCTGCAATCACCCGACGCGACTCGTTAAGCGCCCCACACTGGTCTAGTTTTAAACGAATTTCTTGAAATTTCGCGGGCTCCCAAGAGTTCAGCGAGGCGATCAATTCTTCTCGCTCTCCGCTTTGGCATTGCTCAAGGCAAACAATCAAGGGAAGGGTCACCTTACCGCTCGACAGATCAGTTCCCAAAGATTTGCCAACGACGGATTCTGCCCCGAAAAGGTCCAAGCAATCATCGTAGATCTGGTAGGCCGTTCCTAAGGCTAATCCGTAGCGCCGAAGTGCCCCGCTCTCCGCCGATGTCCCTCCCGAAAGACGCGACCCTAAATCACAGGCTAAAGCAAATAATTCGGCAGTCTTCATCTCAATGACCTTAAAATAGTCAGGTCGATCTAGACTCCAACGCCGTCGCCGATGGCTCTGAAGGATTTCTCCAGCACAAACCCGTTCACTACTCGATGCCACAAGTTTACAGATCTCAGTAGAGGAAAGGCCTGACGCCAATTTCAGTGCATGAGCAAAAAGGCAGTCACCTAATAAAACAGCCACACCATTGCCCCAGCGATTCGCGAGTGTGGGACGGCGGCGGCGCACCAAGGCTTCGTCCATAATATCATCATGAACCAGGGTCGCTAAATGGATCATCTCGATGATCGCAGCGATGGTGACTGAGTCTTCGGTGACTTTACCCACCGAACCTCCACACAAGGCGAGCAAGGTCGGACGCAATTGCTTCCCTTGGTTCTCCAACGCGTACCGAGCATACTCTTGAATTTCTGATTCAAACTCGATGACCTGATCCTCGAGACGGAGAGAAACGCGTTCGAGAAAGTCGCGAACCGGGGCAACAACAGGACCCCAATCGCTAGAGATCAGTTCAAGCGGTGCACAAGAAGGAATGGTGGGCAAAACCGGCATCAATTTCGCTAAGACTATGGGGGCACTCCGTAAAGGGTCAAACTACTCCTCATCTTCTCGACCGGAATTCACCGACGGCATCAGGTGTTAATTGGTTTAAAATTTACAAAAACCGCCTTTTCACTCGGAGTTAATCTGGGGTTCTTTGGGCGCTCATACCCCTTATTGAATAAATCACTTATCGAGAGGGTAGACCCTTCCCAAAAAATATGGGAAGACTAGCACCCAATGTCCGCCTACGACACTTTTGTTTCCTCAGCAAGAAACCAATTCGATCGCGTCGCCGAAAGTCAACGTGCTGTTATCATCACAGCCGGAGAATGGGTCGCCGAGGCTCTTGCCGCGGATGGCTTTTTGTATGCCTTCGGCACGGGCCATTCCCACATGGTTGCCGAAGAAATCTTCTACAGAGCAGGCCATTTAGCACGCGCTATCCCAATTCTCGAGGAAACCCTGATGATGCATCTCCATGCCGTCGAGGCGACTCATCTCGAACGAAAAACTGGCCTCGCAAAGCAGATCTTAGACGTTTATCCCGCCAAATCTGGGGATGTTCTGGTGGTTGCTTCCAATGGCGGGCGCAATGCTGTTCCGATCGAAATGGTTCTCGAAGCCAAAGCGCGAGGAATCCGCACCGTTGCTATTACCAACGTCGATCAAAGTTTCCGTTGGCCATCACGTCATGCCTCCGGTAAACGGCTCGCAGAAGTCGCTGATATCACCATCGACAATTGTGGCGTCGACGGTGATGCCGCAGTTTCCCTGAACGGCTTCCCTCATCGTGTAGGCCCACCTTCGACAATCACCGGTATCCTAATTATAAATCTCATCGTCATTCATGCCATCGATCTCCTCGTTCAAAGGGGCGTGGATCCCGAAGTGTATATTAGTAGCAATACCAACGGAGATAATCACAACGATCGTCTTTTAGAAAAATACAAGTCACAGATTCGGCACTTGTAACGGTCCCCACCTCATTGATCCTATTTTACCCTTATGAATCTGGCTTTTTTCACGCTACTCGTCGCCTTAGCAACCTCCTCAATGTTCGCCGAGGTCTCTAAGGAAGATTGGTCCCAGTGGCGTGGGCCAAGTCTCAACGGATCCAGTCGAGCCCGAAATCTACCCGCCCTCCTTGACCCTTCCTCTTTAAGTTGGACCGCACCCCTCCCCGGAAAAGCCGGATCCACTCCGATCGTTTCCGGTGACCGAGTCTTTGGCACTTCGCCAGATGATCAGAAGAATTTACTACTGCTCTGCCTAGATCGAAAGTCTGGCCGCGAATTATGGAGGCAGACTGTGGGCGTCGGAGACAAAGAAGTGGGTCGTAATAACATGTGCGCCCCTTCTCCTATTACCGATGGGCAGCGTGTCTATACACTTTTTGGCACTGGAGATTTTGCCGCATTCGATCTCGACGGAAAACCTCTCTGGAATCGCAACATCGGCAAAGACTTTGGCTCCTTCGCCGTTATGTGGATTTTCGGTTCCAGCCCTCTTCTCCACGAAGACCGCCTTTACTTACAGGTCTTGCAACGCGATGAAATGCCCCCCGATTACCCTCGGTTCGATGGCAAATCAAAACGCGACTCCTTTCTCCTTTGCCTCGATGCAAAGACTTTGGCTCCTTCGCCGTTATGTGGATTTTCGGTTCCCGCCCTCTTCTCCACGAAGACCGCCTTTACTTACAGGTCTTGCAACGCGATGAAATGCCCCCCCGATTACCCTCGGTTCGATGGCAAATCAAAACGCGACTCCTTTCTCCTTTGCCTCGATGCAAAGTCAGGGAAAGATCTGTGGCGTCATATTCGAAAGACCGATTCCACTAAAGAAAGTAGCGAATCTTACGCCACACCAATTTCATTTCAGGGGCCTAACGGTTGGGAATTAGTGGTCGTCGGTGGTGATTATCTTTCGGGCCATAAATTTAGCGATGGCTCAGAACTGTGGCGCGCGCATCTCTACGAGAAGCGGGACGATTGGTACCGTATCGTGACCTCCCCACTTATCGCCGCTGGTCGTATTCTTGCCTCAGGTCCCAAAGGCCAACCTGTGGTCGCTTTCCGAGGTGGCGGAAAGGGCGACGTGACCACCTCACACCGTGACTGGGAATTCCGCGCCGCGCCGACTGATTGGAGCACTCCTTGCGTTCTTGACGGAGCCCTCTTTGTGCTCGACGGCCAGAAACGGCGGATCACACGGGTTAATCCAGAAACAGGCGACCCAGTCTGGTCAGGAAAGATTCCCGGTGCCGGCCCTATTTGGGGCTCCCTCTCCGGTGGCGAGGGTAAACTCTATTGCCATGATGAAAACGGGACTGTCAACGCCCTCTCCGCAGGGGATAAATTTGAAGTCCTTTCCAGTCACTTCTTCGTCGGGGAAGCCCCTTGCAAGGGCAGTATCGCGCTCGCGAATGGCCAGATCCTTGTGCGGACAGCCAAAGCCCTTCATGCCTTTGGGCAGGTCAAACCCGTCGCAAAGTGACCCCTCTCTCCCTCCCTCAAATTCGAGTTCTCTTTACCCCTGCCGAGTTTCTCCAACTCCACGGTCAAGATCTCTCCTGCACGACCTGTGTGGTCTTCGATGTCCTGAGAGCCACCTCCACTTTGCTCGAGGCTCTTTATCAAGGAGCCAAAGGAATCCGGCCCGCCGGGACGATCGAAGAGGCGCTCGCCTTGAAACAATCCAACCCTCATTGCCTGCTCGCCGGTGAACGGGAAGGGTTGCGAATCACCGCTGCCCAGACCGGTGGCATTGACTTTGACCTCGGAAATTCTCCTCTGGAATTCACCGCCTCAGTCGTCGCTGATCGGGAGATTATTATGACCACGACGAACGGAACCCGAGCGCTCTCTGCCTGTCGTGGTGCTGCGGAGATTCTCGCTGCTTCTTTCAGTAATATAGGCGCTCTTGCGGGTTACCTAACTCTCAATTTACCCTCTAAACTTCTCTTAATTTGTAGTGGGACGTTAGAAAATGCATCCTTCGAAGACGCTCTCGGAGCCGGAGCATTAGTCGATCGGCTTTGGCCCTTGTATGGAAATCCAGTCAAAGCGCGCACAGATGACTCCGCAGCTATCGCCCGAAGCCTCTTCCAGAATCACCAATCGAGCCTTCTGGATTCAGCGGGGCTTGCTCGTAATGGCCGACGATTATTGGCTCTCCCTCAACTAGCTCCGGATATTCCCCTCTGCATGGATTTAGACCGACTCAACCTCGTTGCACGGCTCGATTCAGACGGTGTGTTACGCGTCATCGATCCCTGATCTGAGAATTAACCCAGATTCACTTTGCCCTTACGAGGAGCGGTTTCTACCCAGAGAAATTGGGGTATAAGTGGAAAGTCTTAGGTGAGTGGCTAAGGATTACCTCGACTCAACGGCGCCGTGTTGATCCGCAGAAGTAGCCTTTTCCGATCCTCATTCCCTTGGTCTTACGCTTAGACAACGGTCCCAGTTTCGCTTCGTCAAATAAGGCAGTGTACGTGTAATTAAAGCCGGTTAATTTAACCCGTTCCACTTTCCTCGAAATAAACCGCTCAATGGCCGCAACCTGAGGAGCCTCACCCGCACAGAACAAAGTGAGAGCATCTCCTAAAGCTTGGGCTCGCCCGGTCCGACCAATACGATGCACATAATCTTCAGGATGCTCCGGTACATTGTAGTTAATGACGTGCGAGACATCGGCGATGTCCAGACCGCGCGCGGCAATATCGGTAGCCACTAACACCTCGTATTCCCCAGATTTAAAACCATTTAACGCCTGCTCTCGTTCCTTCTGCGAACGATCCGAATGGATGACCGCTGCTTTATGATTGTGCCGTCTCAACAAAGATTCCACCGAATCCGCATCTCGGCGCGTTCGGCAAAAAACGATGGCGCTCTCCCAGTGAATATCAGTCAAAAGGGCAAGCAAAAGTGGCTGTTTTTGCAATTCAGCGACCGGATATAAAACATGCTTTACGGTTTCAGCAACCGAGCGCCGTGCTCCAATCTCAATGGTCACCGGATCCTTCATCGCCCAAGTAATCAGGGTCTCAATAGCGGGCGGGATCGTCGCCGAAAACAAAGAGGTCTGCCGTTCCTTGGCACACTTTAATAAAATCCGGCGAACGTCTGGCAGAAAGCCCATGTCCAACATCCGATCGGCCTCGTCGAGCACCAAAAATCTCACGCGCCCAAGATCAATTGCACCCTCGCCCATATGGTCCAGAAGTCGACCCGGGGTCGCGACAATTACATCCATCCCCGCCTTCAGATCATCACGTTGCTTGCCGTAACCCACTCCACCGTAAATTAAACCCACCCGCAGTGGAGTGTATTTAGCGTACTTCACAAAATTCTCATGGGTCTGAACTGCTAATTCTCGGGTTGGCTCTAGCACGAGGCACCTAGGCCCAGGGCCGTGCTGGTCGAGTTCACTCAGAATTGGGAGCGCAAAGGCTGCCGTTTTACCCGTACCGGTTTGGGCAGACCCAATCACATCTCTACCCTCCAAAATTTTGGGAATAGCCTCAGATTGAATGGGTGTCGGCTCTTGGTAACCGAGTTCCTCAACGGCATCCAGAATGGATGGTCTCAGGCCCAGTTCGGAAAAACGCATAGCCGAGACTAGTGCAACAGAGCTTAAGTAGGAAGATGGAATTTAGAGGGTTGTCGAGCACCTATCGGCTTCTCAACCCGTCGATACCAATTGTCACGTTGGACCGCGCGGTATCCCAACTCCTCAATCAATCGCTCCATGTCCGTTACCCCTAATCGAAAGGTCGCTCCAGCCGAACTCACCACGTTCTCCTCAATCATAATTGATCCAAAATCATTCGCCCCATACTTCAATGCCACCTGTCCAATCTCTGGCCCTTGGGTCACCCACGAACTTTGTACATTAGTCACATTGTCTAAATAAATCCGAGCTAATGCTTGGGTCCTCAAATACGCGTGCCCGCCGACTGTCTCTGCTTTCAATACGGTGTTTTCCGATTGAAATGTCCAACAAATGAACGCCGTAAATGCCCCGCCGTTCAATCGATCCGCTTCTAACGCTGCCGAATACTCTCTCGCTTGTTCGCCTGAGTCGCTCCCTCCCTGAATCAAACCTTTGGCGGCTAAACGCTGCAAGGATCGGTCCTGTTGCGAACGCACTACTTCCAAATGCTCAATCCGGTCCGCTAATGTCTCCACATGCCCAAACATCATCGTCGCCGTGCTGGCCAAACCAAGCTCATGGGCCACTTCCATCACTCCCATCCACTGCGCAGTATTCGCTTTCAAAGGCGCAATCCGTGCCCGAACCCGATCTACTAAAATCTCACCGCCGCCCCCAGGTAAACTACCCAATCCAGCGGCCATAAACTCTCGCAAAAGTGTCTCAACCGGCTCTTGGAAAAACTCAGAAAACGCCACAAACTCGCTGGGGCTAAATCCGTGGATATTAAACCCCGGATACTTTAAACGAACATGCGCCAGAAGCTTAAGGTACCACTCCTTGCTCAACTTCGGATGATGGCCTCCTTGCATCAGCATCTGGGTGCCGCCCAAGGCTAGTGTCTCTTCAATCTTCTGATCTAATTCATCCAAGGTCAGGACGTAAGAATCCGTATCTTTCTCCGATCGCCAGAAAGCACAAAACTTACAGTAAACGTTGCACACATTAGTGTAGTTAACATTGCGATCGACGATAAAAGTCACCGACTGGTTACCAGTCCCATCTAAAGCATCCGCTTTAGCCAACTGCCGACGCCGGTCCGCTAGTGCGCCCAATTCTTCCAAGGGTAACTGATAAAGACGCTCTGCGTCCGCAGCGAAAATCCGCCCACCATCCCAAACTCGTTGAAGGAGACTCTCTAATGTCCGGTCAGCAACCATGATGATAGTCTACCTCCGTTCCAAATCGATTCAAGGAACCGGTCAGTCCTCTCGCTTTTCTCTTCTCCCATATTTCTGTTTTAACTTCTCATATTCTAAGAATTCCTGAGGAAATCGTGCTTTACCGCTCTAACTCTTCCCCAAGTTTAGAGATTTAAAATAAGCGACAGCCACACCCGTCGAGTTTTTTTAACGAACCTGCGCAGCTAAGGCTGAGGAAAAGCCCCCCCATCGGCACCCTTCCCTTAAAAAAGAATTACTCATCCCAAAGTCTAAAGAATCGCACAGATCGAGTCGCCGTGCATTCACGAGTTGACGGTAAGAATCAGTTCCAGAGGAGGTGATCGTCCTTGTTTTTGACCAAGACGCAGAGTTGAAGGAGATGGGTAAGGCCGGGGCGGCTCCAGAACTGACCACAGCCCCGGAGACGGCGCTGAAACTGTT
>SIAZ01000104.1 GCA_009695405.1 Pedosphaera sp.
CGACAACCCTCTATTCTTTGGATTTCACCGAGATTCTCGCTCCCACCGAGGGATGGAAAAACAAGGCGGGAATGAGTATCCCTCTCACCGGTGGAGGTTACTGGGCGGGTCCCACTCCCGACATCGCCAATGGTATTAGCCTCGAAGAAGCTCTAAAACGGGTGCAACGGGGCCTCACTAACTCTCCCATTTGGGACTATTGTTCCGCATTTGGGGCCTTCCATTGCCCCGGAGATCTGCGAGCCCGACGCCGCCCAGGAACGGGTTGGGCTTATGACAGCTACTCCAAGGCCAACGGAATGAATGGGCTCCTCGGCTGAGAATCTTCTCAACCGCCTTACATTAAGGCCGCCGAGGTGGCATCCCCGTCTCAATCTTTTGTCTTCATCGAAGAATCGGACCCTCGGAATTCGAACTTAGGTACTTGGGTAATCAGCACGGATGCCAAAGGGTGGATTGATCCCTTTGCCATTTTCCACGGCAACTTTAGTACCTTCTCCTTTCAAGACGGTCATTATGAAGGCCATCGCTGGACCGACGCTCGAACCATCAAAGCCGCCAAAGACTCCGCGGTGGGTATTTCAAGTTTTAACTGGGCGGGTGGCGGTGCCACAAATCCTGACTTTCGTTGGGTTTGGGAAAATTACCGCCATCGCAATTGGAAACCCCTCTAATTTAGTACGATCAACTTTCCACTGAGCCCGATCGTCTCTGTCAGACCCTGTCTACCCATTGATCTCTCTCGCCTACATCACCTGGTTGTCAGCATGAGCCGCATCCTTGTTCTCTACGATTCCCAGACCGGTAATGTCGCTCAGATGGCGCAGTTGATCGCTGAGGGTGCTGCTAGTGTCTCCGGCACTGAGATCCGCATCCTGACAGTGACCGACGCAACCGCAGCCGATGTGGTATGGTGCGATGGACTCGCAGTGGGTAGCCCCACCCATATGGGCCTTCTCTCATGGAAGATGAAACGATTCTGGGATGAAGCCATGGGCCCTCACTGGATGCAAGTGGACGGTAAAATAGCCTGCGCTTTTAGTAGTGCCGGCGGTTGGGGCGGTGGCATGGAACTGGCCTGCCAATCCCTTCTCACCGTCCTTATGAATTTCGGTTTTCTCACCTTTGGCGTTACCGACTACGCTGCAAAAATGAGCACACCTCATTACGGTGCAGTGGTGGCCAAAGCCCCGCGCAACGTGGTTGATCAAGCTGTTTGTCGACTGCTCGGGCGTCGTTTAGCAGAGTGGACAGCTGTGTTCGCCTACGGTCGCAAGGAATTACACCCAATCCTGCGTGTCGGTGAACGAATGCACCCCGAGTAAGGCAAGTGAACCTGTGTCGTCGTCACTTCTAGTTGGAAACATAAATCTCCCTCTTATTTAGATTTTGTGACTCAGCACGGATTTGCAAAAATGCGGCTTTGAAGTTTTAAATGCGCCTTTGGGCTCCGACTGTTTGGAGTGCAAAAGTCTACAATCTCGCAGCAAATGCGGGAAATCCGTCATCAGGTGTCAGCACGGAAGCAAGCCCACTTCACCCGCAGGTAAACTGAGAATTTTTCTGGCCGTTTCACCGAAAAATGCGGCGACAATTCAGTCGTGGTTAAGCGGCCTAGCGAGGTCTTAATTCGATCCAAGTAAGTTAAAATTGAGATTTTAAATTTTTTTTTGAACATCTAAGCGACTTTTTGTCTACTGTTGGGAATTACGTCTGATGTCTTGGGATTTTCCTGAACCTAAAGCGGTGCTTCAAGCGTTTGGGGTCTGCCAAGTCGGTCAGAATTGCACCTACCATTGAGTCAATGATCCACGTCGAAAATCTCATAAAAGAATTTGGCCCTAAACGCGCAGTGAACGGTGTTTCGTTCACCGTTAAACGCGGGGAGATCTTGGGTTTCTTAGGCCCAAACGGTGCCGGAAAGTCGACAACAATGCGGATGATTACTGGATTCATCCCTCCGACTTCTGGAGCCGTCCGCATCGCTGGATTCGATATCTCTGAGAAACCGATCGAAGCGAAAAAACTGATTGGGTACCTGCCGGAAAGTGCTCCCTGCTATTCGGACATGACGGTCAATGGTTTCCTGAGGTTTACCGCCGAACTCCGCGGTTTGCGCGGTGCCGCAATTGATTCCGCTGTGGCCAATGTGGCTGGCCTTTGCTTTCTTGAAGGCGTCCTCCATCAAAGTGTCGATACGCTTTCCAAAGGGTACCGCCACCGCACCTGTTTTGCTCAATCGATCCTTCACGATCCTCAAGTACTGGTGCTTGATGAACCGACCGATGGCCTAGATCCCAATCAAAAACACGAGGTTCGCCAAATCATCAAGCGAATGGGCCAAACCAAAGCAATTATCTTTTCCACACACATTCTCGAAGAAGTCGAAGCCTGCTGCACTCACGCTATCATTATTGATCACGGTACCGTCGTTGCCAATGGAACTCCCTCGGAACTCAAATCACGGGCAGATAATGCGGGTTCTGTTTCACTCAGAGTTCACTCCATCGCTGCTGAAACCGTCCGCACTCGCCTTAATAGCCTCTCCTTGTCGGGTAAGGTGACTCTTCAAGGCTCTGACGTGACTGTCACGGCCCGCATCTTCCCGAGAGACCGCACTCTGTCCGGTGAACTCGCTCGAGCAGTCGCTGATCTCGCCATCAAAGAAGGTTGGCGTTTCGACGAACTCTATACTGAAGAAGGGCGCCTCGACGACGTCTTCCGCACTATAACCCTCCCTAACTCAGTCAAATCTACCTCGAAAGACTGATCCTTCCTCGGTCCCTCTCCCACTACTGTCGCCACCGTCCCAACCTCGACCACACCCACTTTTGTTCCTCTTTGCTCGAACCTCATGAACGAATCGCTTCGAAACATCTGGACGATACTAAAACGCGAATTGACCGGTTACTTTGCTTCACCGGTCGCTTATGTATTTATCGTCATTTTTCTTCTCCTAAACGGCTTCTTCACCTTTATGCTAGGGGGCTTCTTTGAGCAGGGTGAAGCCTCTCTCTCCCGCCCTTTCTTTAACTGGCACCCTTGGCTCTATCTCTTTCTCGTACCCGCCGCAGGTATGCGTCTCTGGGCTGAGGAACGCCGAGTTGGGACATTGGAACTTCTCCTGACCATGCCTATTACCGCTTGGCAGGCAATCGTTGGCAAATTCCTCGCCTGCTGGACCTTTCTCGCCCTCGCTTTGGCTCTCACCTTTCCAGTGGTAATCTCTGTTTTCTACCTCGGTCATCCTGACGGATTAGCTATTATTTCCGGTTACATTGGCAGTTTTCTTCTCGCCGGTGCTTACCTCTCGGTAACCCTCGCCACCTCAGCTATTACCCGTAACCAAGTCATTAGCTTCATTCTCTCGGTGGTCATCTGCTTCTTTCTCATCCTCGCCGGATGGGAACCGGTTACAAACCTTCTCGTTCGCTGGGCTCATCCTGATATTGTTGAACTCGTCGCCGGCTTCTCAGTGATGCCTCATTTTGCTAACTTCCAGCGCGGGGTGGTCGATTTCCGAGACCTTCTTTTCTTTGCCTCAGTTATCGTCTTTAGCCTTTTTAGTACGAGCGTCATTCTCCGCAATCTCCGTGGCGCCTGAACCCTTCTTCACAAAACCCGAAATGAAACAGTCCAAATTCCAGACGATTCTCTTTTCCACGGCGGGCGTGGCTCTCGCCTTTATTGCCCTCACCGGCTTAAATCTGATCTTCAGCCTCGTCCGAGCGCGTCTCGATCTAACCTCGAATAATCTTCACACCCTCTCCGATGGAACTCGCAAGATTCTCGCCAAGATCGATTCGAATGTTGAAATCCGACTTTATGTCTCTCGCTCGGAAAACCGGATGCCGAGCGCCCTTAAAAATTACGCTCAAGGCATCGAAGACCTTCTTCAAGAATTCCGCACCGCTTCTGGCAACAAAATTACTATTAAGAAGTTAGATCCAGAACCCGATTCTGAAGCCGAAGACGCCGCAAAACTGGATGGCGTGGAGCCTGTCTCCCTCGGTCAAATGGGCGCAGATCCTTTTTACTTTGGTCTCGCTGTTAGCCTAGCTCCCGAAACTAAAGCCATCCCCTTCCTCTCACCGCAACGCGAGAAACTTCTTGAGTACGATCTGGCTCGGGTGGTCTCACAGGTCATCGCTACCAATAAACCCGTCCTTGGGGTTATGTCTCCTCTACCTGTTTTGGGAGGGCCCGCCGCTGGCAATCCGATGATGATGATGCAACAGCAACGGCAGAGCCAACCTGCTTGGGTTACCTTTAATCAACTAAAGCAAGACTTCACCGTGGAACAGGTGCCCATGGACTCCGATTCTATCCCGCCCTCGGTTCAGGTTCTGATTCTCGTTCATCCCAAGGATATAACCGAAAAGGCCCAATTTGCGATCGACCAGTTCATTCTGCGCGGGGGCAAAGTCATCGCCTTTCTGGATGCCCTCTGCCTCGCCGATAATCGCAATCCTAATCCCATGGGGATGAACATGGGTGGAGGTTCTAGTTTGCCAAAGCTCTTGGAGAAATGGGGACTTCAGTTCGATGCCGCTAAGGTGGTCGCTGATCGTACATTCAGTCGGGAATTATCGGGACGTGATGGCCGCCCTCAACCCGTTCCAGCCTTCCTCTTTCTTAATGCGGATAGTGTCAATAAAGAGGACGCTGTTACTAGCCAAAGTGACAATCTTTGGCTCCCATTTGCTGGAGCATTCACCGGAAAAGCCGCTGAAGGGCTCCGTGCCGATATCCTCCTGAAATCATCGGAAGATTCCCAACTCGTCGACGGTATGACCTCGCAATTTAACGGTGCCAAAATCCTCGATGACTTTGCGCCGTCACGGACCAATTATCCCCTCGCGATCCGCCTAACCGGCAAATTCAAATCGGCCTTTCCCGACGGCAAATCTGGCGACACAAATGCGCCTCCGAGCTTAAAGGAATCCAAAACTGAAACGGCAGTCTATCTCTTCGGTGACGCTGACTTCCTTTACGATACTTATTCCGTCGAGGTGAACCCCATGTTCGGAGTCGCTGTACCCCGAAATGGAAATCTGGCCTTGGTGCAAAATCTCGTCGAACAAGCCTCCGGCGATGTTAATCTCGTCGGAGCACGCGGACGTGCCTCGGTAAGTCGTCCTTTTACTGTCGTTCAAAAAATGGAGTCTGAGGCAAGAGCGCGTTACCAAGGTAAGATTGAGATCCTTAATAAAAAAGTAGAGAGCCTGCAAAACCAACTGAATCAGGTTCAGATTAAGAAAGAGGGCAATACCTCCAAAATTATCCTCACCAAGGATCAACAGGATGCAATCTCTCGATTTAAAGAAGACCAAATTGCCGCTCGTAAGGAACTACGTCGTGAACGGCGCAATTTAGATGTCGAAGTCAAAACTTTGGAAAACCGAATCAAATGGATGAACATCGCTCTGATGCCATTCTTTGTTTCCGCTACCGGAATCGCTCTCGCTATAGCTCGCAAAAACCGCACCAACGCTAAATGAACACGAAGCAACTGGCTCTCCTCGTCGCCGTCGGCGTCGCACTCGGCGGCGGCGGCATCTATGTCCGCAGTCGTCACTCTTCCAGCTTCAAAGAATCCAGTTCCCAATTGGGCGGAGCGGTCCTTGCCAAGCTCGACGCCTCAACCCTCAGTGGTCTGCGCATCACTTCAGGCACCAATCACCTCAATCTCCTTAAGTTGGGCGAAGAATGGGTGGTCGCTGAACGGGGTAATTTCCCAGCTAACTTCACTTCTATCGGCGAGTTTGTACGCAAACTCATCGATCTTAAAGTGACTCAACCTGTTCAAGTGGGCCCGTCTCGCTTGGCAGCACTTGAATTACTTCCTCCTGATAAATGCGCCAGTGTCCTTGTCGAACTGATCGGCTCAGGTGGCAAATCTGTTCACTCGCTCCTCTTGGGCAAAAAAGTGAGCAAAGAAGGTAAGGACGACTCCGGTATGGGCGGAGGAGGTTGGCCTATCGGACGGTATATTATGCTGGACGGCAAAACCGACTCCATTGCCCTCGTCAATGAACCATTGGCTAATGCCGAACCCAAAGCAGAGGATTGGTTAGAAAAGGAGTGGTTCAAGGTCGAACAACCTATCGCGCTCTCTCTTTCCCACGCCGAGATAACCAATAGCTTCGCGCTCAGCCGTACCAATGAGTTTTCCGAATGGTCCCTTACTGGGATCCAAACAGGCGAAAAATTGGATACATCCAAGGCGGGGGCCTTCAGCACTCTCCTCAGTGCGGCTAGTTTCGACGATGTCCTCGTCAATCCTCAACCGACAAGCCTCGGACTCGATACCCCGCTCAAGGCCTCCATACGGACCGCTTCAGGTTGGTCTTATGAAGTTCGCGTTGGTAAAGTTCAGGACGGCGAAAAATACCCAATCCAATACACTGTCTCCGCTGAAATCCCCTCTCAAAGGCAACCCAGTAAGGATGAAAAGAAAGAGGATGCTGAAAAACTGGATAAAACATTCAATGAGAAATTGAAGCTGCAAAAAGACAAGCTAGCCACCGAACAGGCCCGTTCTAAGTGGACCTATTTGGTTAGCAAATGGTCCATCGATCCACTCTTTAAAAAACGGAGCGACCTCTTCGTAGATCCCAAAGCTGCTGCCACTCCTCCCGGTGAAGGACAAGATGCTTCGCCTATTGATCTTCAGGGCCTCCAAGGCCTCCAAGGCTTACCTGGTAAAGGTCAACAATAGGCCATCGTCTTCCTTCTAAAGGAATCCGAATCCGCCCCGCTCGGCACATAACCGGCGGGGCTGGGTTTTATAAACTAGGCCCATCTCAAAACCCAACGTCCCAAACCACTCCAATTCTTTTCGCGATGCTCCCTAAACATACCCGACTTTTCATCAAACCCGGTTGCCCTTGGTGCGATGAAGTCATCGAATGGCTCGACTCTCGCAAGTACAACTACGAGAGACTTAATGTCATCGGTTGCGCCTCAGCTCGGGCCGAAATGCGAGAACTGACAGGCCAATCCAAGGCACCATCTATCGAACTCGACGGCCATGTCCTTGCTGACTTCGGTGCCGACGAATTAGAAGTTTGGCTCACCCAGTTGGGCTATACAGTCTGACGCTTTAAAAGCGGCTTAGGCTGAGTAATCCAAGTACACGGTCTTGGATCGACTATAGAAATCAAGTGCGGCTGTTCCCTGTTCTCGAAAAGTGTCAGTAGAACTGTTCTTGACGCCCCCAAAGGGTGCCTGCAAGGCGAGTCCTGTACTTATTTGATTTACCTTTACGACTCCACACTCAATACGCTCGGCATACTGCAGTGCCTTCTTGAAATCACGGGTAACAAGGCTCGCACTCAGTCCATAGGGCACTCCATTGGCAACAGAGATGGCTTCGTCAAAGGAATCAACTCCCAGCACGGCCACAACGGGGCCAAAAACTTCCTCTTGGGCAATGGTCATGAAGGGCGTCACCTCCCCTAGGACGGTGGGTTGCATGAAATAGCCATGAGCCATCTCACCTTCTGAAAGTCGTTCACCGCCCCAAATCAGCCGAGCCCCTTCCAATTGAGCCTGTCGAATCGCTTGAAAATTACCTTCAAATTCATCTGCGTTTACCGCTGGGCCCATCTGAACTCCCGCCGAAAGCCCCGATCCCACTTTCCAATTCTTGGCCAATCCCACCAATTTTTCGGTAAAATTTTCTAGAACTGCCCGTTCCACGATCACTCGACTGGTCGCCGTACACGCTTGCCCAGTCAACCCAAATCCAGCGGTTGCCACCAATCTTGCCGCCAGGTCCAAATCGGCATCGGCCAAAACCAAGGTGGGATTCTTCGAGCCCATCTCCAATTGGACACGAATCATTCGTGGCGCCAAGGATTGATAAAGACCGCTCCCAACTGTATGAGATCCAGTAAAACTCAGTGCCTGAATCGCTGGGTTTGAAGCGATCTCGGCACCAAAGGCTCTCCCCTCGCCCGCAACAACATTCAGTACCCCAGCCGGCAGACCTGCCTCAGCCAAAACGCGAGCCAGTTCTAATGCCATCGCGGGTGCTTGAGACGCTGGTTTGAGCACAAGAGTATTTCCACAGAGCAAGGCCGGAACTAACTTCCAAGCTGGGATGGCAATGGGGAAGTTCCACGGCGTAATCAATGCGACCACACCCAAGGGCTCACGACGGGTCATTAAGAGATTACCCGGCAAATCATGAGGCAAAGTCTGGCCTCCAACCACATAGCTTAGACCCCCATAAAATCGAAAAATATCAACAGCCCGCCCAACTTCGCCGGTGGCTTCAGCGAGTGTCTTGCCTTCTTCTCGAGTCAATAAAATCGCCAACTCAGCTTTACGCGATTCCAAGATCTGCGCGGCTTTACTCAAGACGCGCCCTCGTGCCACCGGCGTTAGTGCAGCCCACTTTGGAAATGCATTACTGGCCGCAGCGGTGGCTGCCGCAAAGTCCGCAGATCCTCCTTGTGAATAATGCGCAACGATCTCTCGGATATCCGCCGGATTCACCGTGCTGAATGTCTTGCCAGACACCGCACTCACCCACTGGCCAGCAATAAAATTCTCGTAGTTCTGAATCATAATTATTTGAAAAGTTGTCTTAAAAGTTTGTTTATTGACTACTCAGGTAACTCAGTCAGTGACACTACTAACTGCGCTTCCTTGCCCAACCATTCCTTTAATCGGGCTTGGTGCTCTTCGAGTACCTTCACTGGAACCATGGAAGCAAACGCCGGATTCGCCAACTTGTCTTGTACCTTTCCAACTTCAATTCGCACTCTTTCAAGCTCCTTTTCCAATCGGGTTCGTTCCGCCCCAAAATCAATCAGACCCGCCAAAGGCAAAAAGAGTTCTCCTAATGCGTTACTGGCCATCGGCGTGCCTCGATCCGAACTCCATCCGATTGGCACCACTTCTAAAACTTCAGCGTTCAACAAAAGCTTTAATACTTCCACGTCGGCCGTGGCAAGGGTGCCCACGGGGCGCACCACAAACCGCACTCTCTTGGCCGGATCAATCTTGCAGTCCCGCCGCAAACCTCGCCCAAGGACCACCAAATCATACTTGGCTTGCGCTGCTGCCTCAGATGTTTCATCAACGCCAAAGTATGCTTTTTCGTCTTCTGTCAATGGCTTGGGCCAGTGGGCAAACATCAAGGTTCGTCCTCCTTGATCTTCCGGCAGTTCCACATTGAATGACATTCCATGCCAAAGTTCTTCGGTTATAAAGGGTAAAAACGGATGGAATAGTCTCAATAAATGGCCCAAAACAAAATCCATCACCGCCAACTTATTCGTCTTCAATGCTTCGTCCGTACCATAGAAGGCGGCTTTACTCGCCTCAGTGTACCAATCGCAGTATTCACTCCAAAAAAACCGATAAAGACTGGTGGTCGCATCACTAAATTTATACTCGCTAAAGGCTTGGGTTACTTCCCGGATTGCCTGATCCAAGCGTAACAAAATCCAACGGTCGTCGCCGGTTAATAGATCCGGTCGAATCTCCCCTTCGCTCGAACCACCCTGCATCTGTCGGAATCGGCACGCATTCCAAAGCTTATTACAAAAGTTGCGGCCCAATTCGACAGACTGCTCGTCAAACAAAACATCCTGCCCCAAGGGCGCCGCACGCATTACCCCAAATCGAAGAGCGTCCGCTCCATACTTGGCAATCAAATCCAACGGATTGGGCGAATTACCCAACGATTTTGACATCTTTCGACCCTGTTTATCGCGAATAATTCCGGTGAAATAAACATTTTGAAAGGGCATTTCTCCCATCCATTCATAGCCGCCCATGATCATGCGGGCTACCCAGAAAAAAATAATATCCGGTCCTGTCACTAGGTCTGTGGTCGGATAAAATGCCTTCAAGGTCGGGTTCTGATCGTCAACCTCCTTGTCGCCTGTCCAACCCATGGTGGCAAAGGGCCAAAGCCACGAACTAAACCAAGTGTCCAAGACGTCCATGTCCTGTACCCACCCCTCTCCCACGGGAGCTTCCAATCCACAAAAAACCTCTGTGTCGCGATACCATACCGGTATCCGGTGTCCCCACCAAAGCTGACGGCTAATACACCAATCTTGGATACCACCCATCCAATGGTCGTATACTTTCGCCCAACGCTCCGGGAAAAACCGCATCGATCCTTCTCCTAGGCGAGAATTTATCGCCACCGGATCCAACCCAACTCCGTCTTCCGGATGGACACCAACCGCGCCCGGTTGTCCCACACAGGCTCTCGATGCTTCCACACTTGGATAGCGTAAAAACCATTGCTCACTCAATCGCGGTTCAATCGGAACGTCCGCTCGCTCGCTAAAGCCCACATTGTTGGTGTAAGGCTCCACCTTGTCCAAGGCCCCAGCGGATTCAAGTAATTCAACCGATCTCTTGCGACCCGCAAATCGATCCATCCCAGCCAAATCCACACCGGCCACTGCTGTCAACTTTCCGTCCGCAGTTAACACATCGATCACCGGTAGCTTGTGTCTTAGTCCAATCTCGAAGTCCACTTTGTCGTGGGCCGGAGTCACTTTCAAAACACCAGTGCCAAAATCAAAGGCCACTTGGTCGTCAGCAATGATGGGTATGATCCGCTCTTCCTTCGCAATATCCAAAGGCAGAGCTCGGTAAACGTGCTTACCAACCAAATGCGTGTACCTTGCATCTTTCGGATTCACAGCAACGGCTGTGTCTGCCGGTATGGTCTCCGGTCGCGTCGTAGCTATGGTCAAAAAAGTGCCGGGTTCTTCCACCACTTCTGCCCGGAAATGATACATAAATCCCCGCTGCTCTTTCATGGTCACTTCTTCATCAGACAATGCGGTCAGGGAACCCGGACACCAGTTCACCATCCGCTTCCCACGATAAATAAATCCTTTCTTATATAGATCGACGAAAACCTTTTGGACGCACTGAGAATACTCAGGATCCATCGTGAATCGCGTACGGCTCCAATCGCAAGAGGCTCCCAAAGCTCGAAGCTGTTTCAGGATGATTCCCCCATACATCTCCTTCCACTCCCAAATCTTGGCCACTAATGCTTCTCGCCCGAGATCATCTCGATGCTTGATTTCTCCGGCTTTCTTTAGGGATTTTTCTACCACATTCTGGGTCGCAATTCCCGCATGATCGGTGCCGGGCAACCAAAGGACTTCCTTGCCGTCCATTCGGGCTTTTCGGGCCAAAATGTCTTGAATGGTGTTGTTCAAAACATGCCCCAATGTTAGCACACCAGTGACGTTCGGGGGCGGGATGACAATGGAATAGGCAGGCCGCTTCGCCGATACCCTCGCAGGGTCGGCAGCAAAGCATCCGTGCTCTTCCCAAAAGTTATACCACTTCGACTCAACGGACTGCGGTTCATAGGCCTTGGATATCTCGCTCATGTGCGTCCACCTAGTCTAATGGAACCTACCCCTGCGGAGCAACTGGCCTTCCAATCTCCTTCACTCAAATCTCTCTTCCCACGCCGTAACTCAAAAGGGGGTGTTACCCAAGACGAGGCCGGAAAATGCTCCGGTTGACTCAAAAGTGGTGTTACCCAAAGTCCCCTGAAATTTGGAAGCGAAGGAAGCCGGGGCCCGGTGGCAGTCCGGCCTCCCTCGTTCCCGTT
>SIAZ01000105.1 GCA_009695405.1 Pedosphaera sp.
GACTTGCGATGGCAGTCGAAGAGTTCGACCAGTTCGTTGATGATTTTGGTTTTGTGTTCCTTGCCGGCCCGGGCGTAACGATCACGCCTCTTGGCCAGCACCTCGGTTCGTGTTTTTTGACTCATTTTGGTGTCCATAGCTCGGTAACATCCTTTTTGAGTCAACGTATGGTTTCCTCAAACCATTTCACCTCGCCTTCGGTAACATTCTTTTTGAGTCAATTCGCTGGCCGGAGATCGCTTTTCTTGTCATCGCATTTTTTGCAGTGGCGTCTATGCTACTTTGACTGGACCTCAGAAACTGCTCCACGGGATGTGGGAGTCCTAGGCGTTGGTTGGGGTGTGTTGATTTTCTGCGAAATGTCCATCCCCGGCGCAGGGAGGGCGTAGCCTGACCGCAGTCGGTGATGGACAAAGGGTCTTTGCCTAGGCCGTCGGACTCAGATATCCTAGCCAGCTGTGTGGCCGGTAGTCATTGTATTCTTGGCGATAGTCTTCAATGACCAAACGGGCCTCGGTGAGCGTATGCAGTTGTTCCCGATTCAGGCATTCATCCCGGGAGCGGCCATGGAAGCTCTCCACAAAGCCATTCTGCCACGGGTTGCCCGGTTCGATGTACAGAGTTCGCACCCCATTCTCCTTGAGCCATCGTTGCACGATGGTGGCAATGAACTCCGGGCCGTTGTCGCTCCGAAGATACGCCGGCGCTCCGTGCTCCTGGATGACCTTCTGGAGCCATTCCAAGACGTCTTTGGATTTCAGTGCCCGATCCGCCCTCAGGGCGTGGCATTCCCGGGTGTACTCGTCCAAGATCGTCAGGATCCTCACGGACCCTTCGCGCACGGTTGAGTCCGCGATGAAGTCCCAGTTCCACACGTGCCCGCGGTAAAGAGCCTGCGTCGGCAATCCCGTTGAAACGCCCTGTCGTACGCGCTTTTTACGCGTTGGAGGCACCCGCAGCCCTGCATTCTTTCGCCACCGTTGTACTTGGCGCTTACCCACTACCCAGCCTTCTTGGCGGAACAATGCCGCAATCCTTCGGTAGCCGTATCGAGGATGTCGCTCGGATAAATCCGCCATTCGGCGGTGCATCGCCTTTTGTCGCTCCGACGGCGGCTTTCCCCGGTACCGATAGGTCGAACGGGCCAGTCGTAGGATTCGGCACGCCGATCGGATCGAGCAAACTCCACTCTCAGCCAGTTTGAGGGCCGCTTCCCGGCGTGTGGCCGGGCTCACAGCTATTTTTTGCATACGGCCTCCAGTACCCGGTTCTTCAACAGCGACTCCGCCAGCATCTTCTTCAGCTCGCTGTTCTCACGTTCCAGTTCCTTAATCCGCTTGGCTTCGTTCACCTCCATCAGTCCAAACTGCTTCTGCCACCGATGGTACGTCGCCTCAGAGATGTTCTTCTCTTGGCAGAGTTCCCGGATCGGCTTCCCACTGTCCACTTCACGCAGCATCCGGATCTTCTCCTCAGTCGTGTGTCGCTTTCCCTTCATGGTCTGGTTCATTCTTCGTTGCCCAGACTCTCACTCCCACTGGCTCAGTTTGGCGAGGTTAGGTCAGCTGCGGCTGATCCTTGCGGATGGGTCCACAGGGTGCAGCCGATCCTGACGATCTTGAACTGAGGCATACCACCTTGAAATTGTGGTAACAAAACATAGTAACAACGACTCTAGGAAGATCTTCCGGGAGACTAAAAACGAATAAACGCTGAGTAAAACTGAAGTTGGAGCGGCACGCAGCGAATCGAACTATAAGGACAATGTGCCTTCCATGATTTCGACAGCGTGCCCGCCGACGCGAACCTTGGTGACCTTGTCGCCTTCCTTGGAGGCGCGCATATAGATGTGGCTAGGGCGCTTCATCTCGACGCCTTGCAGGTTGTGGACCAACTGATCTGGAGGCACGACGGCGTAACGCATCATCCAAGCGATGGCGCAACCCGAGGCAGAACCGGTAGCGGCATCCTCGCCTTCCGAGAACAGACCCCGCGCTCGTATGGTCACCTTCGGATCTCCCGTGTCGCGGGTGATGTAGTAGAAGTCGATAGGGCCTTTCCAGTTCGCAAAATAAGCACGAACCTTTTCCGCATTTGGATGCAGCGATTGCAGCGTGCTGAGACGCTTCAACGGAACAATGGCGAATGGAATGCCGGTCGAAACGGTTTGAATCGGCCATTCGTCGCTGATTTCCGAGGGTGGTACCCCGATCACTTCCGCGACCGTAGCGCGGTCGTGGGTGGAGCCGAATTGCGGATCGACTTGCGGATCGACTTGCGTCATCTCGCCAAAAACGCCGCCATCGCGCATGCTGAAATTGACGGGAACCTTGCCAACTTTCAGATCGAGAAAGATCTGGCCGACCTCGCTGCTCTTCATACGGTTGCGGAGGGCGAACGCCGTACCCAGGGTTGGGTGGCCCGCAAAGGGAAGCTCCTGGTCTTCCGTGAAAATGCGGACCTTGATGCCGTGGTCGCGCTCGGTAGCTGCATCCCGCGGAAAGACGAAAGTCGTTTCGCTCATTTGGGTTTCTCGTGCGATCTCCTGCATTTCGGTGTCGGAGAGTTCGCGGGCATCCGTAAAAACCACAAGCTGGTTGCCCTTCAGGCGTTGCGTGGTGAACGCGTCGAGCTGGACATAGGGATAGCGGCGCAAGCCGTCGGGTGCCGGCACTGGCCGAGCGGGTTTTGGGATGCTGACTGCAGTTGCAACGAGGCCGGAGGCTCCAAGTTGAAGGAAGTTGCGGCGGGGGTAGGGATCACACTCAAAAGTAACGAAACGGGCGGGCGGGCACAACCGCCAAATTGGGCCGGGGTGGGGAAGCAACAGGGCGAATTCATCTGGATTTAGGGATAGGGTAAAGACCCTGTGGCGTTGCCGGGTTTGGATACCATGGATGAGCGACGGCGTGCCGGAGGACCCCTGGCAGAGCTGATCTCGGCGTCTGGCCCGCTCGTCCGGGCGTGGATTTCCTGTGGTCTTGCCTTCCCTTGCGTTTCCTTCCTCCTCAGCCCTTCAGCAGCGCATGGGCCGTCCTGAAGGTTTGTTGTTTCATCCAAGTCTTCAGCGATGCCGCCTGGGTTTTGCCGCGCTCCCGCTCCGGTTCGTAGACTCCAATTGTCAGGTTTCTCAAGACCGCCAACATCTCGGCTGCCTAGCGGTTCTTCACCCGGCACCAGTCCTCCTCGAAACTCACATCTCGCCGATAGTGCACCCCGTTCTCAATGGCTGACCAGTGCCCTTGGATCAACTTTAACAACTCCTTCAAGCTCATCTGATTCTGAGTCAGGCTCGTCGCGTAATACCCAACCTCGGTGCTGGGTTTCTTGGTTGGGTTCCGAGGGATCCGCTCCCGCTTCACCGCCAAGAACTGCCAGCATCCGACCAGCCCTGCATTCTCCGGGTTCACCTCCACCCGTGCGATGCGACGACGCTCGAGCCGATCAGGTTTTTTGTCCCACGAACATTCCTCCTCAGGGGGAAAACGCCTGCTGGGCCAGCAGGCGTTCGGTGCGGCTCAGAATCCCATCTTGATTCCCTTTGAGTCCGAAGAGATAGTCCCCACCGAATTCCTCATCCAACCACCAAGCCGACTCCTGCTGGCGGTGCATGGCGTCGGCCGTCACCAACGTCCCCGGCGGCGGCTTCACCGCCCGCAGCAACGGTTTGAAGTTGGGAATCTCGTTAGTCTTCTTCTCGATCGGCACCTGCTGGAGCGTCATCCGCAGGTGGTGCGTCACAGCGGAGAAGAGTTGCAACGGCTTGCCATCGCGCCGCCCGCTGCCGCGCAGCGTCTTGCCGTCCATTCTTGATATTCTTCCCAGATGCTGAGCTTTCTCTCCAACACTCGGGTCTATCTTGCGGTCGGTCAGACCGATCTTCGCAAGTCCTTCGATACACTGGCCGGGGTTGTTCGCAGTTCGCTTCAATTGGATCCTCTTTCGGGTCACCTTTTTGTCTTCAGCAATCAGCGTCGTAATCGTGTCAAAATTCTTTTCTGGGATAAGTCGGATTGTTCTCTTTTTAAGGAAAAATTTAGAGGCTTAACTTAGGTTAAAAAGAGGCGAAATTCTCCCATTATTATGGGAGATTATGGCATTGTTATTGCTTAGTAAACAGTGTGGAAAAAGACCTTCAAAAAAGCCCTGCGACCCTCGAGGATGCCGTAGCTTTTTGGACTCTTCTTACCGATCAACTGCGCTCTGAAAAACGGCTCTTAGAATTCCGGATTTAGGCCCTAGAAAAACAACTCTATGGATCTCGTTCAGAGAAGATTTCTGTGGATGAAAATCAGCTCGAACTTTCGTCCATCGTCTTTGTTCAAACCGAATCATTGGTGACTGAAGACGTGGTTGTGCCGCCTGATATTGAAAAAGTCGACCGCAAGAAGCCGGTGCGTCGCAGGTGATTGAAAAAGGACTCTGCGGCCCGGCCTTTTGGCTCACGTTGTTCTCGCAAAGTACATCGAACACCGTCCGCTGTATCGAGGGCCTCTCATCTCTCGGCAAATGGGGTTAATTCCTGTCGTAAGAGTTACCAACCCTTGGGTATCTGTTTCAAATGAACAAATGAGATGACTGGGAAAACCTAAAGTTTGGGCGGTAGCGTGACACACAGTACACGAATCAGCTCGTTTTAGATCAGGATGATCCAACTTCGTCTGATCCAAGGTAAAGAAAACGGCATCTAAATGGATTTCGAATCACTGCGTAAAAAGAGAACATAATTCATCGGCCAAAACTTGGCTTTAGACCCGAGGAAAAAGGTAAATCCCTATTTTTTAAGCCATATGGTCCGTTCTCTCTTCACTGCTTTCGTGCTCGCACTCTTCCTAGCCGCCAACCAAGGGCAGGAAGGGAAAGCCGCCGAACTTAAGGTTGAATCTTTTACCTTCAAAGTTGGTGCTCCTTGGATCCCGAAAGTCGAACCTCGAATGATGAGTGCCGGCGGATTCGCCCTAGCCGGCAAGGGTGGGGTTGCCCCTATCGAGGCAGATTTTTATCACTTCGGGTCAGGGGGTGGCGGTGGCATTGAGCCGAATCTGAAACGATGGCAGTCCCAATTTACTCTGGGAGTCGATGGCAAACCGGTTGTCATGGAACGCGAGGAAATCGGGGCCGGCAGTCAGAAGGCGCTCCTAGTTACGATCAAGGGCACTTTCTTGAGTGGCCCCGCCATGTCTCCCAACAAAGTGCCCATGCCCAACTACGTGATGCTCGGAGCAATTCTCTCAAGTTCCGAAGGCGACGTCTTTCTCAAAGTCACCGGTCCCGAAGCCGCTACTCTAGCGACCAAAGCTCAATTGAAGGAGATTGTGAAAGCAGCCTTTGCCAAGTAAGCCGGCGGGATTGTTCTCGGTCTTGGGGCGCCTTGGTTACCTCGATGAATAGTCACGTGGAGTGTGGATTAAAGCCCGTTACGATCGGTTTCCCTAAAAGAGTGATCAGGTTAGGACTGGCGTGGTAACCCTCCAATAGTGCCTCAACCGTGATCGATTAAAGGTTTAATACTGTTTCAAAACCGTGGCAAATGCGGAGCAGACCAAGTCCACTTCTTGATCGGTAAGATAAGGGTTCATAGGCAGACTCAGGCCTTCATTTGAAACCTTTTCAGCACACGGGAACTCGCCTGCTTGACGGCCAAGATAAGCGAAGACCGGCTGTCGATGCAGGGGCACAGCGTAGTAACTTACCGATGGGACACCCAACTTAGTGAGCGCGGCGCTAATCTCGTCACGTCTCGGCGAGAGCACTGTGTATTGAGCATAAACGGAAGTGTTGCCATAGGCCACGCGAGGAAGAGTTACGCCGAGGTTCCCAAGCTTTTCGTTATAGGTGGCGGCTACTCGCTGACGCTTGGCGATTTCATCGTCAAAGATTTCCAATTTTTCCAACAAAATAGCAGCTTGAAGAGTGTCGAGACGACCGTTGATGCCTAGGATTGGATGGTAATGTTTTCTGGCTTGGCCGTGGACGCGAATCTGGCGCATAGTTTCGGCGAGTTGATCATCATTGGTAAAAAGCGCGCCTCCATCGCCGTAACAACCTAGGGGCTTGGTAGGGAAGAACGAAGTGCTGCCAATCGTAGAAAGCGCACAGGATCGCCGACCGTGATGCAGGGCTCCAAAGGATTGCGCCGCATCTTCTATGACAGGCAGATTGTGGCGTGCAGCGATGGCGTTGATGGATTCCATATCGGCCACTTGACCGAAAATTCCGACGGGCATAATGGCCTTGGTTCTGGAGGTGATGGCCGCTTCAAGCTTAGCGGGATCGAGGTTCCAACTGTTGGGATCAATGTCTACGAAGATAGGTTTGGCTCTCAGCAACGTAATCATTTCTGCGGTTGAGATCCAAGTATAGGGCACTGTGATTACCTCGTCGTCCATGCTGATTCCCAAGGCCATCATGGCGATAAGCAGCGTATCCGTTCCACTGGCCGCGCCGATGCAATGTTTCACGCCTACATATTCCGCAAGCTTCGCTTCAAGCTCGGCGATTTCTGGTCCCATAATGTAATTGCCATGCTCGAGCACCGTGGCGATGCGGTGATCAATTTTTTCGCGGATGCGTTTCTGCTGGGATTTAAGATCAATAAATTGCATGTCGACGACGTGGAGGGTCAGTGTCTTGTCAGGCTGTCTGGGCGGTCCACAAATGCCGTGCGAAGCTTGCAGTAAATGAGGGCCGATCTATAGACAAAATAATGTTTCCGTAGCAGTCCCTAGGCTCGCAACACAGCAACCAACATCGATCTTGCCTTCTTATTTTGCGCTTGGACTTTTCTGTGGGGTCTCAGCAGATCGAGGCTGGTGATCGGTTTCTTGCGTAAGTAGTTTCGTCGATATGAACTTCTCGAGAGCTTTATTATCACGCCGCTCTTTTCTCGAATACGGCTCAGTGACCGCAGGTAGTGCCCTTGGATTTCCCCATCTTCAGGCTGCGGATCAAGTTGTACTCGGACAGGGTGATTTCCGCTATCGAGTGGTGCCAGGTTGGGGAAATCTGGGGCCATCAACACCGGTCAATGATTGCCACGGCCTCGTTGTGGATCGCGAAGGTCACATTCTGCTTCTTACCAACGAGACAAAGAATAATATTATCGTCTACGATCGCAAAGGTCGATTGGTCCACAAATGGGGAACTGAGTACCCTGGAACGCACGGTTTATCCTTAGTAACCGAAGGGGGCCGCGATGTTTTATATCTTACCGATCTTGCTCGGCATTGCGTGGTGAAAACCTCGTTAGACGGGGCGATTCTTAAGGAGTGGAAGTACCCCGAAGCATCAGGAAAGTACCCGCGTCAAGAGGACTACTGTCCCTCTTGGACCTTGCACGAAGACAGCTTGGGTTTTTTCGTCTTGGACGGGTATGGACGAGATTACATCCATCACTACAGCCCCGATGGAAGTTGGTTAAAAACCTTCGGTGGAGCGGAAGGTGGAATTGTCCATTGGGGACCCCACGGAGGGATGAACGATATCGACGCGACTGGGGCACCGACATTGCTTATCGCCATGAGTGATCAACAATCTCTATTGCGGCTCACTACCGAAGGACGTCGCTTAGGGATGATCCCGATGCCCGGAAGCAATCCACGCCAAATTCGGCGAGTTGAACGGAATTATTTTGTTGCGCATTTAGCAGATAATTGGCCGAAGGATCGGGCTAGTCGTGGCTATATCTCGGTGCTTGATCGATCTTTGCGGGTGGTCTCGAATGTCGGCGGTACGGCGCCGGAATATGATTCCAAGGGTGTCTTGAAGCCAATGGCGTACCTCGGAGATACCTTTCTGCATCCGCACGATTTAGCGGTGGATAGTGAAGAGAGTCTCTATGTCGCCCAGTTCTCATCGGGTCGAACTTACCCGATCAAATTAGAGCGAATTTGAGAGCAACCTAAGTCCTCTTTTAACGATGAAGCCCCATAGCGGTGTGGACCTGTTGCGTGTTGAGTCAATCGCCTTAAATGGACTCGATCTCTCGGGCCGGTTCCTAGGGTAACAAGAGTGCCTGAATCGCCTTGGCTTGCGCTTCAGCATCGGCGAGAGGTTTACCCGCTGCCATTCCGGGTCGCTTGTGACCTGAGTAGGTCAACCAAGCATCCTTTTGAATCTGCTGACGTTGACGGACAAGCGACAAGATTTTAGTCGCACGTTCACCAGCGAACACCGGTTCTGGTAGAGGTGCGGCGACGACCTCTGTTGGTGCGCCTAATTCAGAAAGAAAGGCGCGCGCGATAAGCCAATGGCCTTGCATATTTGCATGAACACCATCGCCGGCTAAACGAAAGTTTGAATCCCTTTGACGTGTCACATCGAGGAGTTGCCGCATCGGTCCATGGACGTCACTCACTGCCCATCCCTGAGTTTGTTGTGCGATTAACCAGTCTGAGTAAGCACCAAGAACGCCGTCATAACCTTCAAAGGGTTGAGGATACGCAGCAAGACCTGCCGGTAAAGTGCGGCCCGCTAGGGGGACCGGATCAAAAGTCGGAGGGGTTAAATGCAGAACCCGAACGCCTCCGTGTGCGGCAGTTTCGTGAAGGCGGCGCAACCCATCTTTGAATTTATTGAAACGTTCTTCGTTGAGTGGAAAATAAATTCCGTCGTTCATGCCGTAGCAGGCCAAAATTAAATCCGGTTTAACTTTGGCAAGAATACGGCCTAATCGTTCGTTAATATCCGGTCGCGGAAAGGTGCCGCCCGCGTGCCCTTCCTCAGATAATCCAGACGCCGTTTCGCTAGGGAGGCCTAAGTTAATGAATTCTGGATTGGCCCCAGAGAAGTGAAGCCGGACCCAAGTTTCTACGAACTCCACCCAATTCCCCCCGTAGGTAATACTATCGCCCACCACAGCAATCCGATGAGCGGCCAAGACGGCACGGGCACTTTCCGTCGAGGCAACCCAAGGGCTTGCGGGCACAAGCCGAATTTGACGAAGATCCATCACCGCGCCGCCCGGTTTACGGCGAGGTTTTACGGCAAATGTGTGTGCTCCATTTGCAAGTGTTATTCGGCCCAGATGACGCACGATAAAGTTTTGGAAATGACCGGTTTCTTCAACCTTAAATGGCACCGTTTGCCCATCAATGATCAGGTCTACCTCGCTACCACCGCTGCCACGTCCGCAGCCTTGAGTTAGTTCAATCTCAAAAGAACCCGCTGCTTTAAGAGTGAAGGTCCAAGAAGCCCAGTCTTCAACTCGACCCCAATATCCGAGCGTGTTTTTAAAGGGCATAGGCTCGTAGCAGAGTGTGGTGCCGTGGACGACAGCTGAACGGGAGTGAAGAAGAATTGAGCCGTCAGTTGTAGCTGTTTGCGGGGTTGCGATATAGTTCGAATTGCCCATAGGCCACTGGCTACCCATTCGCCCCTGCCAGTCCGCAAGGCGACGGGCTAATTGGAACACTTTGTCGGGTTGAGAAACGATGAGGTCGGTTGTTTCCCCTGGATCCGCGCTTAGGTTAAAAAGCTCGTTTCGTCCGTCTTCAAAGTATTGGATCAATTTCCAGTTGTCCGAGCGGATAGCAGAATACGGGGTTGCTCCGCCCGGATGATAATGGGGATAATGCCAGAAGAGCGACTCTCGTCCAAGGGCGGCCGAGGGATCTTTAAATAGGGGAGTGAGGTCGAGTCCGTCGGGAGCAACGGACGCAGCTTTTTCACCCAGAGCATTGGCAACAGTCGCCGCAATATCCATCGAAATGACCGATTGACTCGAGGTGGATCCCGCTTGAGTGATTCCTGGCCAACGGACAATTAGAGGGATACGAACACCGCCCTCATAGGGAGATCCTTTTCCAGATCGGAGAGGGGAGTTGGAGGTGGGAGGATTTGCACCTAGCACTAACCCACCGTTATCCGAGGTGAAAATGATCAGCGTCTTCTCAGTAAGTCCCGACTCATCGATAGCCTTAAGAATGCGACCAACCGCCGCATCAACGCTTTCTAGCATCGCCGCATAAGTGGCATTAGCTTGAGTGTTTGTTGCTTGGGCTATTTTGGATCGGTATTTCCGTTCTAACTCCGGTTTAGCTTGAAGTGGTGTATGAACCCCGTAGAGCGCCAGACTGATGAAGAAAGGTGTAGATCGATGGGAAGTGATATAAGCGACCGCATCGGAACCTTGACGATCGGTGAGATATTCCCCCTTGGCCCCGTCCTTCAGTGTTGGAAGTCCGTACGGTGCGAAGTAGGAGGGTGGTTGCCCTCGATGATCGCCTCCTAGATTAACATCGAAGCCCTGTTCTAAAGGCCCAAAGCCCTCGCCCCCTAAATGCCATTTACCAATATGAAGAGTCGAGTAACCTGCGGCGCGCGCTCGTTCTGCAAGGGTTGTTTCGGTGAGGGGTAGTTGCTTCACCCAATCAACGGGCGGACGCAGTTTAGCATTAGGAGCATCGTGACCGGCGATCCAATCGGTAATCTTTAAACGTGCGGGATATTTCCCAGTAAGTAGCGCCGCTCGGGTTGGGGAACAGACTGTGCACGCCGAATAAGCCTGAGTAAACCGAATCCCAGTGCGAGCAAGGCGATCGAGATGCGGAGTTTTGTGAAAGGAACTTCCGGTCACACTGAGATCATGGGCACCTAAATCATCGGCAAGAATAAGTACAATATTAGGTTTTGGAACGGTCGCGGCATGGAGGCAGGTCACGACACTGATTAACCCAACAATGAACCGTAACAAATGGGACAGGGACATAACTTAAAGTAGGCTGTCTGCGTTATCGAGAAAAGCTCAAAAATAAGTCGTATCTGAAGAAATCAGAGTCCCAAAGTAGCCTATCGAATCTGACGATGCGGCCTAGATCTCAACTGATTCAAAGAGCGGCCTGAGTAAAGCCGAAAAGGGATCTCCAAAGTCTTTTGTCAGCTGATTTGATCGGTGACGAATCAACGGTACTTGAACCAAGGAAAAAACGCGCTCGTCGTCCTTTGGTAGGCGCGATAGGCCTCCCCCTTGGATTTTAGCGAGAGTTCTTCGGTCATAGGAATACCGGTCACGTTGATGAGGAAATGGCCTATGGCGATTGGTGCGAGTAACCCAAAAAAACCAAGTGGAGACCCCAAGGCAACGACAGCGAAGCTCAGCCAAATAACTGTTTCGAAAAAGTAGTTCGGATGACGTGAGTACTTCCAGAGTCCCGATTGGCAAACTTGACCTCGGTGGGTGGCATCGGCGCGAAAGGTAGCAAGTTGACGATCTGCTAAGGTCTCTCCTGCGATACCAATAAACCAGAGCAGAACTCCTGCCCATTCAAACAACCCTAATCCCAACGGCCCATTGCTTCGGTTCGTATTAAGCGAAGTAATAAGAAAGGGAATCGAAAGGAAAACTTGGAGAGCGCCTTGAAGTTGGTAGAACCAGAACATTCGGCGATGGGTCTCTCGCCCCCAATCGGCTCGGAGTTTGGCGTAGCGGACATCTTCTGCGGGTTGATGTCGGTACCAACGGAGCGTAAGCGTACGCCCAACCTCATGGTTCCCTAGTTGCCGAAAGTAGGATATTCCGCGATCGAAGGCGGGGAAGAAAGGTCGACCGACCGGATTAGGCTTTTGCCGGTTTCCAGTTCCAAGGCAGGAGTTCGGCAACGGTATGGTTCGTT
>SIAZ01000106.1 GCA_009695405.1 Pedosphaera sp.
GAGGACTCCGGCTCAAACCGCGCCTCCACCACTCGCCATGCCTTGCCAAGCCCGAGCAACTGTCCAAAGGTCTGTTCCGGTGTCATCGCTCGGCATCATCCTCTAGCTGTCAAGCCCCCCCCGGTTTCACTGGAAATAGCGAGGAACCAGATTTAATGCCACGGGGCAATGAGGCTTGTCTTTCGGGGTAAAGGGACAATGAGCGCATTGATGAAACTCCAATCGAGTCCAAGCCGGCGCGGTAGCTTCAGAGGCCCTAGATGCTTGCAAAAAGGTAGTCTTATCGACTTCAACTACCAATCGTTGAAGCGTACTGTCCTGAAAAGTTAATTCAAAATCGAAAACAACGGTGGGCATAGCGGGTAAAGATGTAACCAAATACGAAGTTTCAATGTTCCTGCTCTAGCGCTTACCGAAGTGCAGTGGATGACCCAAACGGATATCCCTAGTTGGAAAGAGGGACATCTGCTGATCTGCCTCCCGTTTTTTAAGTCGCCGAGGCCACGGACTGCGTTCATTGTAGGTCACTTCACTGCCTTTTTATGTTTAAACGCGTCGTCATCTGGGTGTGTCTTCCTTTTCTCTGGGTCGCTTGTACATCGATCACCAGAACCTTCCACCCAACGGGGCCTTGGAGTAACGCTTCTTTGTAGAAAGTTCCTTCTTTTCAACAAGGCAAGCGCACTGGATTAGTGCAAGAGATTTACTACGAAGGCCCCGCCTTTCAAGGGAATCCAACGCGGGTCTTCGCTTATATTGGTCGACCAGCTCACTCTGAGAACAAAAAGTTATCAAGAATGGTGCTTGTTCATGGGGGTGGAGGCAAAGCCTTCCAGAATTGGGCCGAACACTGGGCTCAACGTGGCTATGTCGCTCTCGCCATGGATTTAGCTGGCAATGGTCCTAACGGCCGCCTTCCAGAAGGAGGCCCAGACCAAACGGACCCAACCAAGTTTCGCAATTTTATTGAGACGGAAGCGCAAGAAATGTGGAGCTATCACGCCGTTGCCAATGTCATCTTGGGGCATTCTTTGCTTCGTTCTTTCCCCGAAGTTGACCCAGATCGCATCGGCCTAACCGGCATTAGTTGGGGCGGGTATCTGACGTGTCTCGTGGCAGCTCTCGACTCTCGTTTTAAGGTCGCTGTACCTGTTTACGGCTGTGGCTATTTAGGCGATAACAGTGTTTGGAAAAACAGTTCTCTTGCTGCAATGACTCATGAATCGCGAGAGCGTTGGTTGCGCTTATTTGATCCTAGTCACTATCTCGCTGAGGTGCGTTGCCCGATTCTTTTTCTCAATGGCACCTCCGACTTCGCTTACCCACTGGATAGTTGCCAAAAGTCTTACCGTTTAGTTCCTAAAAGTCTGCGCCATTTGTCGATCGTGACTAATCTGCCCCACGGCCATATTTGGACGTTTAATGAAGTCGACGCTTTCGTCGATCAGGTCTTGCAGCAGTCCCCGCCCTTACCTACTCCCTCTGCATTGGTGTTAGAGGGCTCCACTGTTCGGGTTCAGATCGTCTCAGAAAAATCACTAAAACAAGCTTCCCTCTGCTACACAGCTGACACAGGGCCTTGGAACCAACGTCGATGGTCTAGCGAACCGGCTCAGTTGAAAGAACGGTCGATAACCGCACAACTTCCTCAGTCACGACCGTTGACCGCTTATATTGCTGTAGTTGATGAACGAGGTATTAGGGTGAGCTCGGATTTCATTGAACTGCCCTGAAATTATCAACCGGTTCAGGGGACAGCCAGAACACGGTTAGCTTGGCTCGACTGAGGCAGGCTGCGGCTTGATCCAGATACAACTCAGACAACTTCAAGCGGGGTAAGTCCTGTTCGCGTATAGAAACGATGTGTTTCTTTATCTTTTTTAAGGCTGGTCTCGTATTTTCGAGCGGCTGCCTCGGCAAGTCCATCGTGCTGCCAAACTAAAAGCCAAGGCCCAGGTTGACCTGTCCATCGAGCGACCTCCACGTCAGCTGTGGTCATCAGTTTTGCAAGGTCACCGGTGTGCCCGATAAAGCAGCGACCCGCAGGGTTCCGGAGCACAAAGACCGACCAATGTTCATCATGAGAATTTTCCACCCCCGATATATGCCAGTTGTTGGACGTCGAGGGGAGTCAAAACGCAATCATTCAATTCATCCCATCCATTCTTAGGTTCAAGAAGTTGCGGTTCTTGGCGCTCTCTTTTCAAATCATCGCTTCCAGTTCGGGCCCCCTTCCGCTTTGGCTTCCGTCTTCGGACGTAAATTTTTCTCTTTTGGCTGAAAGACAGAGCTAGCCTGCTCCGCGTCCGCTCTCAGTCCAAAATTCAAATTGTGAGCAAGTTTAGAGGCAATCCGTTTGACGACACAACCTGTAGTGGTCTAATTGACCCAGTAACACAGCCGGCTGTTGGTTGACTCGATTATGCGGTGCCCAAAATGCTCATGCCAAGATGACAAGGTCATCGATTCTCGTTCTTCCAAGGAAGGGGCAACGATTCGCCGCCGCCGCGAGTGTACTCAGTGCACTCATCGGTTTACCACCTATGAGCAAATTGAGTACGAGCCGATGATGGTGATAAAGAGGGATGGTAGACGGGAGGATTTTTCCAAGGATAAATTAATAGCGAGCCTCAAGCGGGCGTGTCAAAAGCGACCTGTTTCCGAAGACTCGATTACCTCGGCGGTGGATCGAGTTGAGGAATATCTCGCGGCCAGTTGTGAGAGAGAGGCGGCTAGCACAGTCATTGGAGAGCGAGTGATGCGAGAACTACGTTCGATGGACCAAGTAGCCTACGTACGGTTTGCGAGTATTTATCGAAGTTTTGAGGAAGCGAACGACTTTGTAGCCGAGGTTGTCCGTTTGGAAGCGTTGCCGCCCGACGATAGGCGTCAAATGGAATTGTTGGACGAGGGGGACGTTGACTCCTCTGAGAAAGGAACTCGGAAGAAATGATCGCCTTAGTGAACGAATTTCTATTGGTGGCCAAGCTAGACGGCGGCTTTATTCCTTGTTCCGTCGATCAATTGACCGTCGAGTTGGCAGGCGCAGCAGCCACTGAGTTAGATCCAGATTGGTTAAAACAGGCGGCGGCGGGAATTCTACACTATTTTAAGGATGAGCTAGGACAAAATCAGGTCACTATCGCTGAATTTTCCGATGCTTTGGCTCGTGTTCTAGCCGGTTTGGGTCTGACTGCGGTGATTTCCAGCTTTGACACCTTGACGAATGAGGGGGGAAATGTTCTGCAAAAGGATCAACCCAAGGCGGAATCCAATTTGCCTTCTCCCACTGCCCCCCACACACAAGCCAAGCCGATAACCAAGGTATGGAAGGCGGATCTGCAGGCGATAGCTGCTGAGTCTAAGTCGCTAGGGGAATTAGATTTTCAGCGTCGGCTTCGCGCGAGACTGGATGAAGCGATTGCAGCCTGTCCTGAAGCGGTTGAATTCTCCGGATTAAGGGAGTGCGTCAAGCAATTGACCGAGCGCAAGCACTGGTGCGAGGAATGCCGGCGGTTGGAGACTTGGATTTTGGAGGTAATGACCTCTCGATTTAGTCAAGAGATCGGTGCTAGACGCTGCGCGCTTTTAGTTCGCTAGTATTATTTTTAGTTTTGACGATGAGCTTACCGGATCCGATTCCAACCAAACTGCTTGAAATTCCAGATGCGCATTCGAACCCAAAAGCTCGAGAGCGATGGTGTCAAATCCCTTTAGGTTTTGTGAACGAATATCGTGTTCAATTTGATGTTTTTGAAGGTCCATTGGATCTCCTTCTTCACTTAGTAAAGAAGCAAGAGATTGATATTTATCAGGTTAATCTGACACGGATTGCCTCTGAATTTGTTGCCTACATTGATCAGATTAGGGAGCTCGATCTTGAGGTGGCGGGAGAATTTTTGGTGATGGCGGCTACTTTAATTTATATTAAAAGCAGAGAGTTATTGCCGGCCGATAAGAAGCCGGAATTTGAATCAGCGGATGAGGACGACGAGGACCCCCGCTTTGAGCTGATCCGACGCTTAGTTGAATACAAGAGATTTAAGGATGCAGCGGCGCTTTTGCAGGTGAGGGAAGGGGAGATGGAATTGATTTATGAGCGTCGCCCAGAGCGTTTGGACTTCGACGAACCGACCCCAATTCGGCGGGCTACGGCTTCTGTCTTTGATCTCATCGAAGCGGTTAATTCCATTTTAAAACGGGTCGCTGCCCAAGGCTATTCGCAAGAGATTCAGGAGGATCCTTACACGGTGTCCGAAAAGATGGCCTTCTTGCGCGACCTGATTCTGCAAAGGGGTACTTTCCATTTTAGTGAATTGTTTGCCACGGCAAGAACGCGCACCGAAGTGGTGGTCACTTTTCTGGCCGTCTTAGAACTGACCCGACTCCACCACCTGATCCTTACCCAAGGAGATGATTTTGGTGAAATTTTAATTGGGGCAGCACCGCTAGAAGAGGTCACTGCAGCGTTGATTGACCCGCCGCTTGAGGCGACTCAAGAATCTCGCTCTTCTTCGGCGACTGATCTGGCTCGTGATGCCCTTGATGGAGAAATAGGTGACGAGGAAGATTTGCCAGTTGAGGCATTTCAGATAACTGAAAAGATCCTTTCGTCCTAGGATTGATCTGCTGAGTGCACTCCTTGCGGAACTCAAAAACATTCGTAATTCAGGACTATGTCAGAGGCGCCGAAGACCTTATCCCTTCCGACCCTAGACTCGCCTGTCTCGAGGGTGAGCGGTGTCGGACCGGCTCGTGAACGCTTGTTGGAACGGTTGGGCCTGAGGACGCTGGGTGATTTGTTGTTAGATGCTCCGAGGCGTCACGAAGATCGCCGATCGTTTTGTAAAGTCAGGGAATTAGAGGAAGGCGTCCGCGTGGCTGTGCTTGGCAGGATAGTGGCGGCTGGAGTCAAAAAATTCCGACAAAGTGGAAAATCAGTTTATGAGTTTATCTTAGAAGATGGCACCGCTCGGCTCCATTGCCGTTGGTGGAATATGCCGCATCTGGAGCGCCTTTTCAGTGTGGGTGATGAAATGGTGGTTTACGGCAAGATCAAGTCGTTGCAACCGGCAACGATGGATCACCCAGAGACAGAGCGTCTTTCCAGCTTAAGCGAGGTGGAGTCAGGAGGCGGCATTGAAGCTGAGGAACAGTCGATCCATGTAGGTCGGATCGTGCCGGTCTATTCACTAACTGAAGGACTAGGGCAGCGCACACGACGTTGGATTGCTTGGTCTGTGCTACGGCAGTGGGGTGATTTATTGCCCGTTCCTTCACCTGATTTAGTGGCCACACTCCCAGAGGGATTGGCTCCCCCGTGGCCGAGTCGTGCCAAGGCATTAGTCGATTTGCACTTCCCTAACCAGATGGGTGACGTCGAGTTGGCACGTCAACGCTTTGCCTTAGATGAATTCATTGAGTTACAACGGGTGCTCCAGCGGCGCCGACAAAATTTAGAGCGTAATACCAAGGCCTTGCCCTGTGGTGGTGACAATCGACTCATGCGGCCATTTCTGGCTTCACTTGGATTTCAACCCACTGCAGCCCAGCAGCGTGTTTTGCGAGAAATCAGGAGGGATATGGGCGGGGAGGTGCCCATGCGACGATTGCTACAGGGTGATGTTGGGGCGGGCAAGACTTTCGTCGCTGCTAGTGCCGCCTTAATGGCTTTAGAAAGTGGTTACCACGTAGCGGTAATGGCGCCCACAGAGATTTTGGCAGGGCAGTTGCATCGGGTGTTTGAGCGTTGGTTTGGGCCGTTGGGAATCGAAGTGGCGATTCGCACCGGATCGATAAGATCTTCAGGGTTGGTGCCTTTATTTTCTAACGGCCCTCAAGTAACTGTGGGAACCCATGCCCTTATTGAAGATAGTTTTGCCCCCGAACGGCTCGGCTTGGTGGTGATTGATGAACAGCATCGTTTTGGGGTTTCGCAACGGGAAAAATTACTAAAAAAGGGACATTACCCTCATCTCTTAGTGATGACCGCCACCCCCATTCCGCGGACACTAGGACTCACCCTTTACGGCGATTTAGACGTGAGTATTTTAGATGGAAAACCACCCGGCCGAAGCCGAATTAGAACCCATCTGCGAACACCAGAGGCTCTGCCGAAAATTTGGGAATTTGTCCGACGCGAGATTGCGCTAGGTCACCGTGTTTATGTGGTTTATCCGAGGGTTTCAGATTCGGGCGAAGAGGATATTAAATCCGTAGAAACGGCTCATCCACGGATAGCTCAAGCCCTGCAACCGTTTCGAGTCGCGAGCCTTCACGGTCGAATGACTGGAGAGGAAAAGCAATCGACAATGGATGACTTTAGGTCGGGTGTTGTCCAAGTTTTGGTTGCCACTTCTTTGATTGAGGTTGGGGTAGATGTTCCTGAGGCAACAGTGATGCTCATCGAAAATGCGGGGCAGTTTGGATTAGCACAGTTGCACCAACTAAGAGGCCGCATCGGACGTGGCACTGCCGAGTCGCATTGTATTCTTGTATCGGGCGAGGCAACCGAGATAGGTCAAAAGCGATTGGAAATTTTGGCAGGAACAGAGGATGGATTTGCATTGGCAGAAGCGGATTTAAAATTACGTGGTCCAGGGGAATTAGTAGGGCAAGCCCAGAGCGGTGTATCTGGATTACGATTCGGTGATTTGATTGAGGATGGAGACTTACTGGTTCAGGCACGTGACGTTGTTCGCAGTTATCTCGCCTCAGTAGAAAAGCAAAAACTGGATTCAATGTGAGATTCCCGTAGGCTAATTTTAATCCTATGAAAAGCACACCCGAGCAACGCGCTGTGGAAGACCCTTGGCGCGTCCTAAGAATCATGGCTGAATTTGTTGATTCCTTTGACAAATTGTCTCGAATTGAAGCTGCAGTCACCATTTTTGGATCGGCGCGGACCAAACCATCGGACCCAAATTACAAAGCGGCTGTGGAGATCGCCAAAAGCCTTGCCAAAGAAAAGTTTACGGTTTTGACCGGTGGGGGGCCGGGGATTATGGAAGCCGCCAACAAAGGAGCCTCGCAAGGAAAAGGAGCCAGTGTCGGATTAAACATTGAGTTGCCCTTTGAGCAAGCGGGCAATCCCTACTCAAACTTGTCGGTTAACTTTCATTACTTTTTCAGTCGGAAGGTATGCTTGGTAAAATACAGCATGGGCTTCGTGTATATGCCAGGCGGCTTCGGTACTTTGGATGAGCTTTTTGAAGTCGTAACTCTCATTCAAACGAGGCGAATTCCTGCGTTCCCCTTGATTTTATTTGGACGCTCTTATTGGCAGGGATTGTTAGACTGGTCCCGAGATACCTTGGGATCTTCTGGGATGATTTCTGCTGGGGACATGGATCTAATGAAGGTCGTGGAGACACCCGAGGAATCTGTCCGGATTATTCTTGATTATCGTCGAACCGTGGGAGTTCCTGAGAGTATCCCTGAAGCTTTTCGCTGAATTTTCTAATCTTAAAAGCGACGAAAAGTCTTATTTCGATTTCAATGTAACATTATTGTAACACAGTGGACTTTTTATCGTCACACAAAGTCTAAAAAATAGAAAATCAGGTGCAAAAAACCTGCTTGGAGGCTACTTTTTTATGCGAGGTTATTGGACGTTCGGACTGTGTTTTCTTTTGGGAGTGGGCGGCGCTGCGCCCTTTAATTCGGTCGAAGCCGCAGGGCCGGTGATGCTTAAGTTATTAAGAGTATTGAAAGATCGGGGGTCTATTTCGCAGCAAGAATATGATGAAATGGTTGCTGCAGTTGCAGAAGAGTCTGCCGCTAGTTTCCCGAAAACGGGAGTGACCTTGCCGGTGGTTGAATCCAAGCCGAATGGATCAGTAACGGTCTCACCGAAGGCAGTAGAATCGGCTCAAGGCTCAGTTAAATCGGCGGCGCCCCTGACGACTGATTCCTTCAGCAAGATTCTAAAATCTAAATGGTATGAACGCTTGGCCATTCGCGGTTATACCCAGCTTCGTTACACCTCAATTCTGAGTCAGGACGGCGCCGATTTGTTGGTTCCAAATGATCGTTCTGTTGCCGAGAATTCCTCTTTTTACATTCGACGGGCCCGAGTGGTCTTGAGCGGCGATGTTTCGGAACATTTATTTCTTTATGTCCAACCGGATTTAAATGGATCGCCAACTTCTGGGGATTTTTCAGTGCAATTACGCGATCTGTACGGCGATATATTCTTTGATACTGATAAAGAATACCGGATTCGGCTCGGTCAATCCAAGGTACCATTCGGCTGGTCTAATATGCAATCTTCAGCCAATCGAGCTGCCCTAGAGCGATCGGACGCCATCAATAGTGCGGCGGAAGGGGAACGAGACATTGGTGCTTTTTTCTATTGGTCCCCGGATGCTATCCGTAAGCGGTATTCAGACCTCGTAAAGCTGGGGCTCAAGGGTTCAGGTGACTATGGAGTGTTAGGCGTGGGAGCTTATTCTGGGCAAGGTCTCAATCGCCTTGATTTCAACGGCGACCCTCATTTTGTGGCCCGCGCTAACTACCCTTTTCAATTGCCGAACGGGCAATTTTTCGAGACTGGTATCCAAGCGTATTCAGGTCGATTTGTCACATCAAGTCAAACCTTAGGCTCTGGGGTTTCCGCGGTAACCCCTTTTGCTCGGCCCGATGGAACCGCAGACCAACGAGTTGGAGTTAGTGCGGTATGGTATCCTCAACCTTTTGGGGTCGAGGCTGAATGGAACTTTGGAATAGGCCCTGAACTTTCGAGTGATCGGCGGACGATTTCCGCAGGAAGTCTTAACGGTGGGTATGTTCAACTTTCCTACAAGGACGATAACCGTTTAGGTGCTTGGTTTCCATTTCTTCGCTGGCAGTCGTACCAAGGTGGCCGCAAGTTCGCGGTTAATGCGCCTTACGAGCGCGTGAATGAATTAGATTTTGGTATCGAATGGGCCCCATGGCCGGCGGTCGAGTTTACCGTCCAATACACCCGGACTTTTGAGCGGACCAATACCAAAGTCGCCCCTTATTTAGACTCTGAGGGTGCAGATCGAATCAGTGTGCAGGCTCAGATCAATTATTGAACCACTCAAATTGTTTCCATTCCATAACTTTAAAGACTTTGTTTCGACACTAAACTGCATTTTTATAATCTTATGTTCTCATTTCAAAAACTGGTAGGGGGTGGCGATATTTTCTTCGACCTCCTAGAACAGAGCGCCAAAGAAGGTAATGAAAGTGTACAGATTTTTGTTAAGACACTCTCGAGTCCCGGCGTATCGGCTTTAGACCAATTCGCTACCGTTCGACGCAAAGATAAGCGCATCACCGAAGAATTGCAGGAACGCCTGATCACCACCTTCGTCACGCCTCTGGAGCGCGAAGATATTGATAGCTTGGCGAAGGCACTTTATAAAATTCCCAAGACCTTGGAGAAGTTTACTGAGCGCTTTCTGATTTCTCCCGAGAGAGTGCAGTCATCCGATTTTAAACGTCAGGCAGAACTCCTGCAGCAGTCGATGGAAACCCTGCTGTCCATGGTTCAAGAATTGCGGCACTCGCCTGACTTGCCGAAGATGAAGGAGAAGAACGACAAGCTTCAATATTTTGAAGGCCAAGCAGACAAGCGTATGACCCAATTGTTAGGTGAACTTTACAATGAAAAACACGACGCTGTAACAGTGGTTGCACTCAAGGATCTCTATGACCTTTTAGAGAAAGTCATCGACCGCTGCCGCGACGCCGGCAACGTGATTGTTCAGATCGTCCTTAAGAATTCCTAATTTTACAGAGCCATGACCCTTTTGTTTACGGTCATTTTGGTGGCATTGGTGTTTGAATACATCAATGGATTCCATGATACAGCCAACTCGATTGCGACCGTGGTTTCGACCAAGGTATTAACCCCGCGATTAGCGATTCTCTTGGCCGCGGTCACAAACTTAATCGGTGCTTTGTATGGGACAGCTGTCGCTAAGACTATTAGCTCTGGCTTACTCGATCCGAAGCTGATTCCGTCGGCGCTTTCAACTCAGATGCTTATTTGCGCTCTGAGCGGGGCCATAGTGTGGAACCTTGTGACTTGGTGGTTTGGGCTTCCCTCAAGTTCGAGTCACGCCTTGATTGGTGGTCTTTTTGGGGCAGGTATTGCTGCCGCTGGAAATAATTTGTCCGTGGTTGTCTTCAGTAAAGTTAAAGAAGGTGTGCCTTGGTACAAATATGAGGGCCTCCTTTACAAGGTGATCATTCCGATGTTCCTCTCGCCCATAATGGGGTTGTTGGTGGGACTGTTCCTGATGACTTTTCTTTATTTTTCTCTCCGCAATTGGACCCCAAAGTGGGTGACTCGGATTTTTGGAAAAGCGCAACTCCTGAGCGCAGCTTATATGGGTTTTAGTCATGGCAGTAATGATGCTCAGAAAACCATGGGAATTATCGCCTTGGCCTTGTTAGGAGCGGGCAAAGCGGGGACCTTGGCTGATCTACCGGAGTGGCTCACCTTTTTAAGGCAACCGATGGAAATTGGTGTGGATGGCAAAGAAGGCATAGTCGTTTGGATCAAGGTGACTTGTGCTCTTACTATGGCAGCTGGGACGGCAGCCGGCGGATGGAAGATCATCAAAACGATGGGTCACAAAATGGTCAAACTGCAACCGGTCCATGGTTTTGCCGCTGAAACAACCGCTGCCACGGTGCTGAGTGTCGCCGCTTACTTCGGAATGCCAGTCTCAACCACCCATGCTATCACCACTAGCATCATGGGAGTTGGCTGCGCCAAGCGGTTTAATGCACTGAATTTCAGTGTAGTTGAGCGTATTATTTGGGCTTGGGTTTTAACATTGCCGGTGACTGGAACCCTCGCTTATCTGCTGATGCGGTTGATCCGTGTAGGTGTGAGCTAATAGAGCTTAGCCTTCGCTAACTGGGCTCAGTCGGCCGTTTTTGAGTTCGTGACCGCAATGGATGGAAACAGTAGCTGCAAGGTGTCGGGAGAGGGAATTGCAGCGAAACGCGGCGCCAAACTTTCGAGGGCTTAATTGTGTAGTGAGGACAGGAAGACGGCAAAGTGCGCCGTCTTATTCCAAGAGCTCTCTTTCGATCCTTGGTGATAAGGTAGCTCAGAGTGAAGGCAACGACCTTGGGCGAAATCGAGAGAGAAGCGTCTGGTTCCGTGGTAGCTCTGAAGCGGGTGAAAGCCACGAGGACGAAGGGGATCATACGATTGAGAACAGTGAAGCTAGAGCAACTGTCACTGAGGTGCGCTGACAGACCGCAAGGGGGCGGTGATGATGAGACATCACAGTGCCCACTCTCGCCGCGTGGTAAACTTCGCGGAAACTTCTAGAAGTAGGACGGTGACGCGGGAGAGTCGTTGACGCTCGGAGGGTAAATAGGAATGTGGCATGCCCAAGGCTAGCCGGAAGGCGGCGCAGGGTTCAGCTGTAACGAATGCTTACGATTGAGATCAACCCCTTCCTCCCAGGGCGTTTGGCTGGCGGCTCATAGGACAGGGCGGGAGTCTATGATCAGTCGGAGGGCGAGGCTTGGTTGGCGATGGTAGAGTTCAAAGAAGTGCGCCAAGGGTTGGCCTTGCTCGAAGGGGATCAGGGCCAAGA
>SIAZ01000107.1 GCA_009695405.1 Pedosphaera sp.
CCTCACCGCCATCCTCATGGAAACCTCCGATGAGTGGGAAACCGGACGCGCCTACTTCTCCGACCCATCCCAATCCTAAACAACCAACCAACCCCCACCTCCAAATTCAGCCTTTGACTCTTTTACAGAAAAAAAGTTGCGCGGCCAAAAACGACGCGGTGTTTGTGAAGATTTTGTCCCCTTACAAATGGCTAGCCTTCGTCCAATGGGTCTGCCAGATCGCTATGTCAGTGGTTATTTGAAAACACAACCGCCTATGGGCACTCCTCGCATGTTAGGGGCCAATACGTCACACGCTTGGGCCTCTTTTTATGCCCATGGATTGGGGTGAATCGATGTCGATCCCACCAACAATCTGCTCCAAAAAATTCGACATATTACTATCAGTTAGAAATGGAATTTGAGAGATGGCAGCCCTGTCAGAGTGGGCATTCTTGGTTCTGGAAATCACACCTTGAAAGTCGCTGTTGATGTCCTGCCTCAAGATTCTTAGAAATCTCCCTTTTCGAAATTTTGGCTTTCTCAGAACTTCATTTGTTCTAAATAGGCTAAAACCGCCCCCTACTTCGACCCGCTAATGCCTAAATGAGGCGCACTTATCGGGCGCTCTTTTCTTGGAGGAGGTCGACGAAATTTCAACATTAAAATTACGTCACTTTCTTGCCGAAATAACCAACCAAAAGACAACAAGTCAAACTCCCAACTCCCAGTAACCACCACGGCCCTATTCCGTATCCAGCAGGTAAATATCCCAAGAACATCGCAATAAAGGCTGCGGTGAGCGCATACGGCAATTGTGTTCGTACATGAGCCATCACTTCGCATCCACTGCTAAAGGCGGAAACAAGGGTCGTATCGCTGATCGGCGAACAATGATCGCCAAAAACGGCACCCGAAAGCACCGCCCCAACCGTTCCGACAAGAATCGGCGTTTCGGTCATTCCACTCTGATATCCCGAAACCTTCACCGCTAAGGGAATGGCCAAGGGCATGACAATCGCCATAGTGCCCCATGAAGTCCCTGTACTAAAGGAAATGACCGAAGCCAAAAGAAAGACTAGAGCGGGCAACCAACTAGCTGGCAATCGATCACCTAATAAACTGACGAGATAATTGACCGCGCCTAATTCCTTAATCACGCTATTGAGCATCCAAGCAAATACCAAAATGAGGGTAGGCAAAAACAGTTGTTGCATTCCTTGTAGAAAGGCTTGAGTGCCTGTCTCACTGCTTACCAAGGGCCCCTGATTCCCGCGACGCTGTAACGCGGTCAGTCCCAAGGCCACCGCTGAAGCCAGCGCTGTGGCCAAAACAAACACTGCCGCTGCATCCGCTTTACTCAAAGCTTCCACAAGATTCCCTAAGGTGAAGGAACGTTTCCACCCGCCTCCACTAATGAATAAACCACCAAAAACAGCCAACACCAGTACTCCGAGAGGAACCAATGCCAATGCAATAGTCGATCCTTTCGTCTCATCGGTTAAATTATCCTCCGAACGAGGCTTCAAACGATTGGCTTTTTCGGCGACTAACATTGGACCCCAATCGCGCATAAACCAGACCAACAGGAAAACAAGCAATAGCATGAACCAATTGTAAAAGCGGAAAGGTAGACTCAAAACAAGCCACGAAAATGGGGCGACTCCGTCCACTAAAAGCGGATCGCCAGTATTGGTAAAACCTTGGCGGATAACTGACATCTCATAAGCAACCCAGGTCGAAAGCAAAGCCAAGCCAGCAATCGGCGAGGAAGTGGAGTCAACAATAAATGCCAACTTCTCCCGCGAAAGCCCCGCACGATCAGCAATGGGCTTCATCGTCTTACCCACTAAAACGGAACTGGCTAATCCATCAAAGAATACCACCCAACCCATAAAATAAGCACCCATTCCCGCACGTCGAGGACTTCGCGACTGCCCCATCACTCTCCGTGACAGTGCGGTCATCCCTCCATTCCGGCTCAACACTTCAACAAACCCGCCCATCATTAGTGTAAAAATCAAAACACAGATATTCCATCGATCCATTAGCGAAGGAATCGCGTCCAATAAAAAGATCGTAAAAGGCAGCCCACGGATTCCCACCTTGCAACAACAGCGTTCCGCTGAAGGCTCCGAGAAAAAGTGACAGGTAAATATCGCGTGTTACAAAAGCCAATCCCACTGCGAGCACACTCGGCCAAAGCACCGCAACTGTGCCTTTCGTCTCTGGGAGCAAGAGCCAAATAAAAGTAGAGAAGAACCCTATCAGACTGATTAAAATCCGTGTTCGATTCATTTATAATCCCCTTCCTTCGGCTTCGTTCATTAAAAGAAATCAGCACCCAACAGGACTCGTCTCACTGTCCTTCCGAATCCAAACCGTGGATTGGGCGACGCTCCACTGAAACTTTCGTCGATGCTCGCGAATGCTAAACGGGATGTCCAGCGTCCGGACTCGACTAAACGAGGGTCCCAAGGTGAATTCAAGTGTGGCAAGGGTTGTCACCGAGTGGCCTTGATGAACAAATCCCCCCAGCCAGTTCGATACCGGGGTGTATTCTTCGAGCCAAGTACAAGGGGTTGCGCAAATTAACTGTCCTCCTCTTCGAATCAGGGAAGGTAACACTTGCAAGAATGCTCTCGGGTCAGGAAGTCGATCCAACAAATTAGCCAACAAAACTACGTCGAACTGCCCTAGATCTGGCCTTAGTGCTTGGGCATCACCGTGTTCAAACCGTACCCGCATCCGGTCAATCTCGGGCGGTACCGTAGCTAGGGCGGTCGATCTCAGAAGACCTTCCTCAGCGTACTCGTAAGCCAATGAACCTTGATCTTTTAAACGACCCGCGACTTCGATGAACCGCTCCGAAAAGTCGATTCCAACGACTTCCTGGCAATGCCGCGCCAACTCGAAAGTAGATCTTCCTACAGCGCAGCCCAAGTCCAGTGCCCGCGGATTTAAAGGAAGTCGCTCAATATCTAAGCACTCAGAAACACAGCGCGCTGGATACTCCAGCGCCGTGATCGGTCCAAAACTCCAAGGCATCGTTTCAGTCGACGCCCCATAATGGAAAAGAAGGTACTCGGAAACAGCCCGTTCTGTTTCGTAAAAGGAGGGTGCACTCACAAAATGAGGGCCTGTTCGAGATAAACAGCAGGTCGATAATTCTCAATTACCACCTCCATTTTCCCATCGCGAAACATCCGCACTTGGGGAACACGCACGAATGGTGTTTTTGTGGATGAAAACAAAATGTCATTGTGAGTCGCATTCTTTGCCACCTTGAACATTTGCGGAGTCAAATGCCCACCCAAGTGATCGCTGCGACCCGTAGCTACATGCAGTGTTCCAAGAATTTTTTCATTCTGAATATCTCGACCTGATGCGGGCAAATCTTGGGTACCAAATCCCAACTCACCCAGTTCACCTGTCGCCGGATCTGTACTTAACAAAAGGTTCTGCGCGTCAATTGTAGACGAATTACCCGAAAGAAAAGTCGCTCGGAAAATCCGCCCGCCTGTCACATTAAGAAGGCCCACTGTCCCATCCTCGTAGACTCGCGGAAACTGACCCTCCGCACCTGTTGGAACAAAATAAACTTCGCCCGCAGGCAAATTGGCCACGTCGGGTTTGTCGCCTCGGCAGAGTCCATGACTTTTCTGGGCCTCCTGCCGATTACAGTTCAATTTAAGGGTGGTTTTAAACCCTGAACCTTCAAAATCGATTTCAAAGGAGTCGGCTCCGGTCATCAAACGTCGCAACTTCTCCGCCTGTCGACTGACTTCATTGTAGTCTACGGATAAGCCGGTGCTGAGAATAACTGGGTTCACTCCATGCAATGTCGCCCCTCGAAATCCAAACTGCTTGGCAAAAGCGGTCAGAGGTGCCGTGGCTGAAAAGGTCGAAATACACAGGATAATGTCGAACTGCGGATAAACATCGCTCAACAGGTTGACCTTCAGACCGTCTGGCGTCCAAGCCGTCTCTGGCAGATCCAGATTACTGCCGCCGGTAATCTGATAGGCAAAAAGATTGCCGCCAATTAAACCCAACTCCTCCATTACTCCGTGCTTCAATCCCAGATAAAAGTCTCGATAAGCGTGCCCTTGAATGGTCAGGGCAGGATCCTTCAAAAAGGCAAAGTTAGTAATATCCCGAGGCTCTACAAGGTCGATAAAAATACCGATTCGCTGACCCTGCTTCGGTTCAAAAACTGTTTTCAGCAAACGTGACAGACTGAACTCTGGAAAGACGCACGCACTCGATTCGTTCATCAAGATCCTTACAGTGGTACTCGAACAGTGAAAGGCAACTGGGTAAAAAATGAGAAACAGAGATTAGAACCCAGCAGGCCATTGCTGAAGTTGGTTTTCAAGAATTTTAGCACCGTGCAATCCTTCAGAAAATCGAGCAGGAACTCCATCAATCCCCATTGAGACACCGAGTAAGGCACCCACAACTGCACCCCGATGACAATTATCCCCACCCACATTAGCGTTGGCTACGATGCCAGCTTCAAAGTTAGTGGCATACTTCCAGGCTAGAAAGAGCGAGGCAGGAAAAGCATCGTCGATATAACAGGCGGAACTCACCCGTTGCCCAATGACAACTTCATCCGATTCACGAGACCATTGCTCCGCTTTCCGTTTTGAAAACCAATCGCTGCCATATTCAAAAATGGCTTCACGCAGGTCGCCTCCGGCCAATACTGAATTTATAATTTGCACCAAAGCCCCCGCCGCCTTCAGTACCTCAGGACTCCGATGGGTCAGTTGAAGATGCTCTTGTACTGCGGGGCTTAGGGCTTTGGGGTGATTCGACAGAAAACTGCAAAGCACACCCACAGGGGCAAGTCTTCCTATGTGGACGTCAACCCCTCCACACTTTTCTGGTTTTACGCCCCGCGCATAGGCAGTAAAAAAGTTTCGGTGACACTCCTCAATGTAGGTGTCGTTATGGCGTCCTGGGGTCAGCATAAAATCAATATACCGCCGCAAATAGTCCGCTGAATTATATCCATCGCACGCAATCAGAGAGTCCACTAAAACCTTCACTAATTGCAGATTCAAAGTGTTTTCGCCCGCGTGCAAAAACTGATGATAATGAACCCCTTTCTGCCCCCAATATTTTGCCTGCACATGCAAAATGGACCCGCGTTCATTCAATGGAGTGTACGTCGAACGCCAAAGAATACTGTCCGGATGAGGACTCTGCGGCAGCATATAATTTTGGACAAAACCATAATCCCGCCGCAAGGCAACACGGTCATAATACCAATGGACTGGCATAGCTAAGGCATCGCCAATCAGCGAACCCCAAACGAGGCCTAATCGCTGACTCTCCGACCGAGAACTGGGACTGATGATTCTCATGGGCGCACGATCTGCCAAACGACTGCTCTCCCTCGATCGCCAAAACAATCGATGGGTCACAGCCCATTGAGTGGTTCAATACAGGATTCCAAAAAATCACTCACAGCGCGGATCAAGGCGTTTAGCGTGTCGATAAATAGGTTAAGGTAGCCTTCAAAGATCAGAGCCAAACCGGCATTTTGATTCATCTCGAAATTCGGTGGCAAAAGGAAGCTAACTTCGAAAAAGGCAGAACCTTTACAAATACCTTATATTATGGGCGCTACGGTGCTGGAGAGTTCTAGATTTCTGCCTCCAATTGAGCCAGTCGGGTTGCAGCCAATTCCCAGTCAGCGGTCGTACGCGCCAAATCATGCGACACAGCTCGTATCTCTTGATTTAAAGTCAAAGCCCGTCCAGGGGTCGTATAAGTCGTTGGCTTCTCTAATTCATTGGCCAAATCATTCTGCTTCCCTTCCAAAGCAGCCACCATGGTTTCCCATTGAGATACCTTCTGCTTCTGCACACTCAAAGCTTTACGCGCGTCGGAACCTTCTTGACGTCGGTCTTTGCCGGAAACTTGAGGATTAGGTCTCGCCTCAGATCGTCCACCTTTGGTCTCTGGTCGGCCGTTACTCAAACCCTTTCCTGGTGTGGCCGAAGTCAATGCCACCCGAGCCGATAAAGCCTTGGTTTTCTCCAAATAATAATCGTAGTCCCCAGCGTAAGGAGTCAAGACACCGGCATTGATATGCAGTACTTTTGTAGCAATGGAGCGTATGAAATACACATCGTGACTAATAAAAATCAAAGTCCCAATAAACTCGCTCAATGCCGCGACTAAGGCGTCGATACTTGCGATGTCTAAATGGGTGGTCGGCTCATCCATTAACAACATGTTTGGAGGATCCAGTAAGAGCTTCACCAAGGCCAGACGGGTCTTTTCTCCTCCGCTCAGTACTGACACCTTTTTAAAAACATCGTCGTCACGGAAGAGAAAGCAGCCCAAAAGAGATCGAATATACAATTCAGTCACGCGCGCCGGAGTATCCGATGCCTCTTCAAGTACCGATCTATGGGCTTGGAGCATTTCAGTCCGGTATTGGGAAAAATAGCCCACTTTCACACGCAACCCTAAGTCCCGTTCGCCTGCCTGATGGGTGATCACTCCGGCAAGGAGTTTAAGTAAGGTCGATTTCCCTGAACCGTTCGGCCCCACCAAGACCGTGCGATCACCGCGCTGCGCTTCAAATTCTAACCGCTGGTAAATGACATTCTCGCCATAAGCGAAATCGACCTTTCTCAAGGTGAGAACTCGTTGCCCACTCTGCTCGGGTTGCGGGAAGGCAAAGTCGACCGTCGATGACGCTTGCTCCGGTGAGTTCACCCGATCCATTCGATCAATTTGCTTGAGCTTCGCTTGAGCCCGCGTCGCCGTGGAGGCTTTAGCCCGAAACTTATTCACGAAATCCATCAAACGACCAATCTCACGCTGCTGATTCTTGAAGGCGGCTAGTTGCTGTTCTTGCTGAGCCTCTCGCTGTTCTAAAAAGACATCATAATTCCCTACATACCGATACAATCGCTCATTACGAATCTCCACGATCCCAGTCACCAACTGATTCAAAAACTCGCGATCATGTGAAATAACCAAGATGGCTCCCGCGTAATTGCGCAAATACCCTTGGAACCACAGCAATGTCTCCAGATCTAGATGGTTCGTTGGTTCATCTAACATTAGGATATCTGGCTCTTGCACAAGCAATCGTGCCAAGTGAGCTCGCATTACCCAACCCCCAGACAATTCTCGGGCGGGTCGCTCATAGTCTGTCTCCCGAAAGGCCAACCCTTTCAATAACCGCTTCGCCTTTGCTATGGCAGGTCCGTCAGCATAAAAATAATAGTCGTCAGAAACGGTGCCGGGATCCTGAAAATTCGTCGCTAATTCAAGAACGGTCTCCTCTCCAATCGGAGCACTCTCCTGAGGAAGAAACCCCACGGTGATTCCTCGCTGGAAAGTCACCAATCCTTGGTCGGGTTCCTCCTGCCGGAGAATCAACTTGAACAGAGTAGACTTGCCGGCGCCATTTGGCCCGACTAAGCCCAGTCGATCGGTACGATTAAATTGGAGTGACGCATCTTCAAACAGGGTTCGGCCCCCGTAGCCCTTCGAAACGTTGGAAACTGTCAACATTGTTGCCAACGACAATAGCTGAAAATCAAAGGGATGGGGATTCAAGAATTTCTATTTTTACAAGACGCTCAGGAAACGGGTTGCCGCTCAGGCACCCAACTCAAACCTATTTTGACTCGATAAACGGGCCTAGAATAGACAAAAAAGGTCGAAACTAGCCTGAAAAACCATTTTTTATCCATCCGTTTCTTAACTCGAAAAAAACGTTTATTAACCTAAAATACATTGTTTGTTTTCAACTGTTCCCTCTTCCCGCCTAACCTTGGGCATGCCGCTTCAATTTGGTTTTCTCGGTCTCGGCTTCATGGCCGCAACTCATATTAAGGCTCTCGCCTCCGTGCCTGACGCCTCCGTCGGTGCGCTCTGTAATCCCAGCGGACGCAACCTCGATGGGGATTTCTCCGCTGTCGGAGGCAATGTCGGCGATCCTAATGGGCTGAAACTAGATATGTCCCAGATTCGCGCTTATCGCACTGTCGACGAACTCCTCGCTGATCCTTCGATCCAAGTCGTCGACATCACTACTCCTACTAAAACTCATCTTCAATTCGCTCTCGCTGCGCTCAAAGCAGGTAAACATGTCTTGGTCGAAAAGCCAATGACACGCACTGCTATCGAGGGTCGCCAATTGGCTGAGGCCGCCGCTCAAGCCGCTGCCAATGGCGTTTTTCTTATGCCAGCAATGTGTCTCCGCTTTTGGCCGGAATGGGCCTTTGTAAAAACGACCATCACCGCCAACACCTATGGTCGCGTCCTCAGCGCTCGCTTTCGACGCGTCGCACAAGCACCCGGTTGGGGCCACAGCCACTTCCTAAATGCAGCCGATTCTGGGGGGGCACTTCTCGATCTTCATATCCACGATGTCGACTTCATTCGCCACTGCTTCGGCCCTCCGTCTCGGGTGGTTTCTCGTGGCCACACTCGGGTCAGCGGTGGCATTGATCACTTAGTCTCCCTCTTCGATGTCGAAGGTGGAGCCGTTGTCAGCGCCGAAGGAAGCTGGGCTATGACACCCGGCTTTGGCTTTAACATGGCTTATACCGTTGTCTTCGAACGAGCCACTTTGGACTACGATGTTTCTCGTGGAACTGACACTTTAAAACTCTTCGTCGAAGGAGCTCCAGCCCAAGTCATCCCAGTCAACGGCACCGATGGGTATGTGGGGCAACTACGTCATTTTATCGAATCGATACTCGCGGGTCGACCTCCTTCAGTGGTCACAGCTGAAGAGGGATTCGCCGCTGTGGCTGTCTGTGAAGCTGAGGAAGAGTCCATTCGTACGGGACTGCCAGTCACCCTTTGATCCAGTTATGAATCAAATTCACGCCCTTTTCGATTGGGACGGGACACTTTCTTTCATTCGTGCAGGTTGGGGTGAAGTGATGCTCGATCAGTGGCTAGAATTCTTGCCAGCTCTACCGAGTGAAACAAAACAAACTCGAACCGATCTTGCTCATAATGAAATCTGGGCGCTCAACGGGCGCCCCAGTATTCATCAGATGGAACGACTCGCTAATTGGATCCAAGAACGAGGTGGCACACCGTGGACTCCCGATGCGTTTCAGACTGATTTTCAGGCTCGACTCGGTCGACTAATTCAAGAGCGAACAAATTCTATCCGCTCAGGATTACACTCTGCTGATCACTTTATGGTCTTAGGTGGACGCCAATTTTTGACCCAACTGCGCAGTGCTGGTGTCGCACTTCATATTATTAGCGGTACACCCCGTCCGTTTGTCTCTGAGGAAGTCGATATTTTGGGCTTACGCGACTTCTTCGCTGAACGCATTCATGGACCTCTCTCGCTCACCGACACCTCCTTTCACAAGCGCTCTGCCATTCGTTCGATTATACAAGAATACCGACTCAATCCGTCCACCCAAGTAATTGCCTTTGGTGATGGGGTCACTGAAATTGTGGAAACGGTCGCAGCGGGTGGTCGGGCGATAGCGGTGGCGGCTGATGAAGAAGTGTGGCATTCAGGTCGGCTGGATACGTCCAAAGAAATTCGGCTGATGGCCGCTGGTGCCGAGTTTAGTGTGTCCGACTATACTGGGATGGAAACTTGGATTCCCCGCCTTTTGTCATCGGAGGGAAGATCACCCTGAGCTTGAACCGAAATTTAAAAGTGCAGCAGCGATGCTGCGGTTAAGTGTTCTGGAGTTTTAAAATCTTCCAGTCTTTAGACCCTATGAATGGTTCTCTTTCACGACAGTCATTTACCCACAGACACGACAGTCGCTTTCTTGATTTTGTAATTCTGACCGAAAAAAAGTCGGCGGTTTGGACACTGATTACCCGCCTACGAATGTCCATAGAACAGCTAAAGCTTCGACCCAACTACTGACACAGACAATTAAACCAAATGGGAGTCGACATTTGACCTTTCCTCAGCATCTTTTTAACAAATTTCCCTGTCTCACTACTTTTAATTTAGAGTCAGCAAGCATAGCCTACGTTACGAATTCTTGCACCAACCGACCGAAGTCACCCGTTTTGTGATGGAGTTTCGAGACGCAATTTTTTGAAGATCGGCGGGCTCGGAGTTGCTGGCCTTTCTTTACCCACACTTTTAGCTCTGGAAGCGCAGGCAGGCCTTCGGAATTCGCATAAGTCGGTCATCCTTATTTACTTGGTCGGAGGCCCGCCGCATTAAGATATGTTTGATCTGAAGCCCAACGCCCCCAGTGAAATAGCGGGACCACATAAGCCGATTGGAACAAACGTAGCCGGCATAGAAATCTGCGAACTCTTCCCTCGTATGGCTCGGATGATGGATAAGTTTGTGCTCATCCGTTCCCTAGTTGGAGCGCAAAGTGATCATGACGCCTCCCAATGCTTTACGGGTCGCTCGCTTTCTGAGATCGCGCCACCCGGCGGTTGGCCTCAGTTCGGTAGCGTGGTAAATAAAATGAAGGGCGGCGTCAATACAGCCACACCGCCTTTTGTAAGTCTTTGTTACGAATACACTCATGGTCCCTATAATGAGCCGGGTCCAGGAATGTTGGGGATGGCCAATTCAGGATTTCGTCCAGTAGGTCCTCAAGGTGGAGATCTTACCTTGCAGGGAATTACTTACGATCGTCTCAGCGATCGGGCTCGCCTCTTGTCTAGCCTCGATGGGTTTCGCCGTGATACCGATGCCTCTGGAATGATGGCCGGTATGGACGCTTTTAGCCAGCAGGCCATGGGCGTTCTCACTTCGTCTAAGCTTGCTGACGCTCTCGATCTCTCCAAGGAAGATCCACGTGTCCTAGCTCGCTATGGCACCGGCGACACAGTGAAGCGCATCGACGATAATGGAGCTCCGAGAGTCCCTCAAAGTTTTCTCGCCGCGCGTCGTTTGGTGGAAGCCGGAGCTCGAGTGGTGACGGTTAACTACAGCAAATGGGATTGGCACGGTGGACCCGGTAACGACATTTTCTCCCGTGAACGGGAAGATTTCCCTATTTTTGACCAAGCCATCACTGCTCTTGTCGAAGACCTTCACCAAAGGGGCCTCGACAAAGATGTCACAGTGCTGGTCTGGGGCGAATTCGGGCGTACACCTCAAATCAACTCGCAAGCGGGCCTCGATCATTGGCCGCGTGTCGCCATGGCCTTGATGGCAGGAGGAGGCATGCCCTGCGGTCAAGTCATCGGTTCTACAGACCGCCTCGGTGGAGAAGTCGAGACTCGCCCAGTCACTTTCCCTGAGGTTTTTGCTACCCTCTACCACAATCTGGGAATCGATGTGAACACCGCAACTGTCACCGATGCCAATGGTCGCCCCCGAATTGACTCAAAAAGAATGTTACCGAAGGCGAGGTGAAATGGTTTGAGGAAACCATACGTTGACTCAAAAAGGGTGTTACCGAGCTATGGACACCAAAATGAGTCAAAAAATACGAACCGAGGTGCTGGCCAAGAGGCGTGATCGTTACGCCCGGGCCGGCAAGGAACACAAAACCAAAATCATCAACGAACTGGTCGAACTCTTCGACTGCCATCGCAAGTCGGCCATCCGCGCACTGCAAGCGCGGCCGGTGATCGCTG
>SIAZ01000108.1 GCA_009695405.1 Pedosphaera sp.
TTACCGCTCGATAACCAGTTGCGAACGACCTCGCATTTGAACGATTTATCGAACTTCCGGCGCGTTTTTGTAGGGGAGTCTTTGATGATGGATTCCATGGTACAGGATTCCTCTTACTCTCCGTCCGAGAAATCGAAGCAACCTCAGAAAGCTGCTTAACCGAAAAAAGAGTGCAAACGGTGCAAGGGATACTTGCCCAGTCGGCACCGCTCACTGAAGTCGTTTTTAAGTAATTCATGTCCGGCACCCTTTTTAAGGATTCTAAAGTAGGATCTTCAAATTGATGAAAGATCGTTGAAAGGTCACCTCAAAAGTGAGCCATTCAGGGGCCCATTTTTCTAAGAAAAGATGTAATTACTTAGGTAATCAGTGCGAAGTTTTTTGTAAAAGAACGGACGTGTCCTTCTGAACTTAATTTACAATGGATCGGATCGGTTGGGTGCATGACAAACAACAGGATCATACAAGAGCGAGAACTCAAAGACTCGAATATCGATCCCCATTCTCATTCACTCGGTTCCATGATTTAGTGTAGCTTTGGCGCGAAATTCTCTCAAATCTGATTCCATTTTCTTGGCCAAAGAGGGGATGGGCGCCACTCGCCCATGGTTTATTTATCACGAATTTTGGCACTCTCCGGAGAACCTAATCCTGAGATAGGCCCCCCATTCAATTCGACGGTGCTTGGAAATCCACTTTGGAAGAATTCTTCGAACTTTTTATGGACCTCTGCTTTCCCTCTATCGCCAACATTATCGATTGGGCAAAGCCATTTGAGTGGCTCGATACAGAATTTCAAAAAATCACTCACAACGCCGACCAAGGCCTTAATCGTGTCGATAAATTAGTCAAAGTATCCCTCAAAGATCAGAGTCAGAGCGGCATTTTGCTTCACATCGAAATTCAGTGCCAAAAAGAAGTTAACTTCGAAAAACGCATCTACCTTTACAACTGCCGTATTTATGGGCGCTACGAGGAAACCCTCTTCGGTCTCGTCGTCTACGGCGACCCCGATCCCGATTGGCAACCCTCCGAGTACAAAAAATCTCTCCTCAAAAAAACAAAAGTATCTTTGAATTTGACACAGTAAAACTTTCCAAACTAGGCCGCCGTCTCACCATCGTACTCAACAAAGGGAACCCTGTGGCTTCCTTGTTCAACGCGGAATGCCTGTCGGAAAAGACAGCAAAATCCTCTGCTTAATTGACTGGTTGATGACCTTACCTGAAGATCTGACAAAACAACTCAACACCGAATCCAAGCCCAACAAAAAACAAATGCCATGATTCTCATCAGCAGTTTCGAACTCGCCGTCCTTGAACGAGGCATTGAGAAAGGAAACCGTAAAAAAGCTCAAGAAGACGTCTTAGATGTTCTAGAAACTCGATTTGGAGAGGTGTCTGAACTAGTGCGTGAGCAGGTGCAGTCTCTTACCGACGCGATCGAATTGAAGCGACTCCACCGTCGAGCAATCCTTGTGACCGATATCCATTCCTTTAGCGCGGAACTTGTCGTGCCTGTAAATTGACTCTTCAGTTAGAGGGCGCGTTCGCACACTGAGGCTGTAATTCACTTAACCCATTGTCAATTTCAGGCTGGGAGCTTCCTGAGTAGTTACAAAAAGGTAAATCTGCGAAGAGCCCACTTCATCGAAATCGCCGCAGGTCTTGCGAAATTCACACTCGAAGGCCTAACCCTTAGCAGGCCAAAAATGGGGTGCATTTTAACCCATTGAACCTACTTTCAAAAAAGATTTTGCTCATTGTCTCAAATCATGTACCTAGCATTTCCGATGAGAAAACTACCTCGCCGCCAACTTTCCCTGTTTGCTTGCTTGGGGTTCTTGGTAACCGCTCTCGCCGCAGAAATCAATCCGCCAAAGCCGAAATGGAAGCCCTTATTTAACGGACGGGATTTGTCGAATTGGGACACGTTTCTGGCGACCTCCAGCGGTTCCGCTCCACTCGTGGCAAACTTGAATCCCTTAGGGGTCTTTAGCGTCACCAACCTGATGGGCGAAACTGTGATTCACGTTTCTGGCGAACGATACGGAGCTATCACCACACGGGAACAGTTCACAAACTTCCATTTCCGCGTGCAGTTTAAGTGGGGAGCAGCCCGTTGGGGAGGTCGGACGACGGTTGGGCGCGACTCAGGTATTCTCTACTGCGGTATTGGTCAACCCAATCCACGCACGGGCTGGCTCACCTCAATCGAAAACAACATAATGGAAAAAGGCGTCGGCCAATGGTGGAGCGTCAACGGCTCGATCATTGACTGCGAGGGAGACTGGGTCACTTCCGAAAACGAGCTTTACGTTCCTTACAAACGAGAGGGCAAAGGAGAGAAGAATATCGTCTGGCGAAAGGGAGGTCCACGCCTCACAGCCACCGGTGCAAACGGGATCACTCCGCCCTTCGATGTCGAACAAGTCTTTGGCAATTGGAATACGGTAGAAGTTGTCTTTTGGGGTGGTAATTGCCTCCACATCCTTGATGGCCGCGTCAACCTTGTTACCTTCAACCCTCGCTACAAAGAGGGCAACCAATGGCACCCATTCACTCAGGGCAAGATTCAGCTCCAATCGGAGGAGGCAGAAGTATTCTATCGTCAGGTTGAAGCACGCCGCCTGACCGAACTACCGCCTGAGTATTTCGACTCTATCGTCTCACCCGCCGGCGATGATACCGGCTTTATTCCGCTCTTAACCGGCACTGCTTTGAAGGATTGGAAGCAATGCGGTCCCGGCAAGTTTACGGTAACGGACGGAGTTGCCACCGGCGAAGGTGGCATGGGCTTGTGGTGGTATTCAGGCAAAACATTTACCAACTTTGTTTTGCGTGGTGAATTCTTGCAGGAGCAGGCCACTGCCGATTCCGGACTTTTCCTGCGCTTCCCAGATCCGGGTAATGATCCATGGGATGCGGTTAAAAACGGGCAGGAGATAGAGATTGGTGATCCGAATCCGAAGAACCCAACTTGGCGTACAGGTTCAATTTATCCCTTTTGCGCATCAATTACTGCTAATACAAAACCGCTAGGGCAATGGAACACTTACGAGATTGTTTGTCGTGGCCATGACTATTCAGTCCGAATCAATGACCAAGTGGTGGCCGCCTGGACAGACCTCACCCAACGCACCTTAAGAGGCTTTGTCGGCCTACAAAATTACAACGATAACAAGACTGTCCGACATCGAAACCTGCGCCTAAAGGAAATGTTGTGATAGGCGATCTGTGCCTTCGAATTTTATCAGTCGCCCTTGCCGCAAACTGTCTTTCGCTCCTAGGGAGATCAACCGATCGCGCCGGATCTCCCCTGCCCCAACCGATCGCCAATTGGCGTATTGAACTCATTGCCGAAGCACCCCGCATCCAGCATCCGACCGTTGCCGCCTGCGCTCCCGATGGTCGAGTTTTTGTGGCCGAAGATCCCATGGATATTAGGCTAGCAAAAGCGGATGCTGCAGGAGGTCGTATCCTCTGTTTTTATCCTGATGGCCACTTCACTGTCTTCGCAGACAAACTCTATGCGGTATTCGGCCTTCAATACCTCGATGGCAAAGTTTACGTCCTCCATAATCCCAAGTTAAGCGTCTTCGACGACACCAACGGCATCGCCTCAAACCGCCGAGAACTCATCGAACAAACATTACCCGAACCTTCTGCACTCAATTGGAACGATCATGTCCCTGCGAATTTCCACCTCGCTATGGATGGCTTTTTTTATGTAGCCAGCGGTGACAAAGGATTACACGGCGCGCAAGGCACCGATGGGTCACGGGCCGATCTGTTTTCCGGCGGCATCTTTCGTATCCGACCCGATGGCTCGCAATTAGAAATCGTCTCCCACGGCGTGCGTAATATTCTGGACGTCGCACTGAACGCTGAAGACGAGCGATTCACCTACGACAACACCGACGAACACGACTGGATGGGACGTTTCACTCATATGGTCGATGCGGGCTTCTACGGCTATCCGCACGACTTTATTCCACAACGACCCTACACGCTCTGGATGATGGATGATTACGGTGCAGGCGCAGCTTGTGGCATTTCCGCCTACACTGAAGATGCCCTTCCGCCCGAATTTCAGGATAACATTTTTCTATCTGATTTTGGCAAACGCCAGATTCTGCGTGTCCGGATTGAACGTAGTGGTTCCAGTTTTCGCACCCTTTCCAAGGAGGACATCTTTCCAAATCCACCCGCCGACTTCCGACCGGTCGGCATCACTCCTGGATCTGATGGTAAAAGCCTCTACATCTGCGATTGGCAACATCGAGATGAAAAGGCCGACGTCAGTGTGGGGCGCCTACTTAAACTAACTTGGACCGGTCCAGATGCCAGCACACCCAAGCCCTCTTGGTACATGCCCGCCGCAACCGGGAGAAAATTCAACGCTACCGACAGTGAATTAGGCCGAGGTCTCTCCCATCCCTCACGCGAGGTCAGACTCACCGCCCAACGCCGACTCACCGAACGCCGAGCCACGAAGGAAGTCACCGAGATCCTTCGGAACCCCTCAGCCTCCGCTCTCGCCCGCAGTCACGCTCTTTGGTCCATCGACGCTATCGAAGGCGATCGCTCAGGCTCAGCAGAAATTATCGCCGCCGCCGCCGATCAAAGCCCTATCGTTCGTCGACAAAGTCTCCGTCAACTGGGGACTCGACGCGTCACCAATGCGGCACTCGCTATCATTGACCGACTCGGAGATTCCGATACCTCGGTTCGCTTCCAAGCTGCCACCGCGCTGGGCCGTCTAGGTGACCCAAAAAACGTTTCAGCAGTGCGCAGTGCATTGGGTGGGACCGACTTATTTCTACGGTACGCTCTTTTTACAGCACTAAACCGTATTGGAACCAATGCCCCGAAGGCCTGGCCTGAAATCGTACGGGGATTGGAGAGTTCGAATTCTCGCGTTCGTGAAGACACCTATTTTGCCCTCCGTGACACCTACGATAGAACCTTGCTCGCAGCACTGATTGCTTTGTTTCTAGACCCAAATAAGCCTTCAACCGCCCGCCAAAGTGCACTGGAGTTAATTGCTGCCCTACATCATCAGAAGCCCGCGTGGAAAGGCCAATGGTGGGCTTATCATCCGGCGCTCCAGCAACCCCCAGCGAAGACAGAAGTTTGGTCAGGTACTGACCTTATTTTGGCCACGCTTCGTGCTGGCTTACACGAAAGTGATATCAGGCTCCGCCGCGATTGTATTAATGGATTAGCCACTGCACGCGATACAAACTCAGCACTTTCGCTTCTGGAAATTTTTCCACGCGAAACCGATGCCACCAACCGAGCAACTCTTCTTCGGGCCTTAGGCAAAATGAAAATCCCTGACACTCTCGGATTGATCACCAATGAACTGGGCCAGCCAAGTCATTCTGAAACAACGAGTGCGGCCATTACCGCTGCAGGAGAGTTGAGCAACCCAGAAGCGGTTCCCCCATTGACACGATTTCTCCAATCGCCCAACGCTCAGGCTCCCCCTCTAGCTCAAGCCATTGTCGCACTAGGAAAGCTTCAGGCTATCTCCTCAATTAGCTCCATCGAACCACTCACCCGCCACGCCTTTGCTTCGGTTCGAGTCGAGGCCTTTACTGCGCTGGCTCAGTTGCAAGGTGAGGCGTCTTTGCCCTCGCTTGAAATTGGTCTCAAGGATTCCTCGCCAGAAATCCGCCGGGCTGTGGTGACGACTCTAGGAAATTTCAAATCCTCTCGGACTGTTCCTCTGCTTCTTCAGGCTTATTTGGATCCAGTCTTACGTACTGAGGCTTTCGCAGCACTCACCCGCTCCGGCGACCAAAGGGCTATTGGGGTCTTCCTTGATGGAATTGGCTCCAAAAACCCTCTAGAACGTAATGCTGCCCACCTCGCCATCGGAGAGATGCGCGGCAAAGTCCTAAAAGCTATTGAAGCAAAAGTTTTTACTCTTTCCTCTCAAGCATTGACCGAACTCCGCCACATTTACGCTGGAAACACATTGGCCGAAAGTGGACCCATTTTTGCAAAAGAGTTTAAACAACCTACCCTCGATCAGTACTTAGCCGCTGCAGTTAAACTCCCAGGCAACCGGGTTCGGGGTAAAGAACTCTTCGCCGAGACAGCCGGATTAAACTGCATTGCCTGCCATCGCCTCGACGGTCAAGGCGGCGATCTCGGTCCAAATCTTTCCGGTATTGGTTCGCAATTCGACCGTCGCACTTTGGCTGAATCTATTCTTTATCCAAGCAAAGCCGTCCGCGAAGGCTACCAACAAATCGTGGTTGAAATGAAGGATGAGGAACAATTTATCGGCCTCGTCCGAGGTGAAACCGCCGAAGTACTTACCTTACGCGATAGTTCCGGACGCGAACACAAACTGCTACGCACCTCCATCAAATCTCGGCACAACAGTGAATTTTCATTGATGCCAGAAGGACTGCAAGCCGCCCTGACGATCGACGAGTTTTCCGACCTTATCGCCTATCTCGCCTCGCTCTTGGCTAATTCTCCCACAACCCTAACAGAGTAATTTGATCGTCAATCTAACGCTAAAGGTTCGAGCTTGGATTACTCGCTCTTAGAAACAGGCTTGAATCGACATCCCTCCCCCATTGAGTTAACAAAACCGTCTATGCGCGAGTCCAAGGCCACCTTTATAAAACAAAGTGCTTGGATGGTAGCGGCCAGTCTGGCGAGCGGAGTCGGGATGATGCTCGTCCATGTGGTGGTAGGCCGTAAGCCTGAAATTTACGCCCAATTCAAATCTCTCCTGAGTATTTTTTACATAGTTGGGGCGGCTCAAGGGGGGTTATTGATTCTTTTTGCTCGCCAAGCAGCTTCCGCTCTGACACCGGAAAATCAGGCGCAGGTGATCGCAGCAACTTGGCGCACCTCTTTGTGGATTGGTGGCGTCATGCTTTTTGCCGGCCTCGGACTGATCGGTGTAGGCTCAACTTTAGCCAATCAACTGAAGCTACCCTCCACTGCGGCGTTGTGGGCGACTTGGGGACTGACTCTCGCGACACTTTTCTTCTCTCTCCTTCGCGGCTTGCAGCAAGGCTGCCAGAACTTCACCGGGCTTGGTCTGCTATCCATGGTTGATGGATTCGGACGATTAGCAGGCGTGATGATCTGCGTCCTCTGGTTGGGCGGGGGCGCAGCAAGCGCCATCAGCGGCGCTCTCATCGGAAATATAGCCGCCATTTCCATCGGCCTTTGGACCCTACGAAAGTGGCTCTTCCAAACCTCCATCTCCCCCGTCTTGGGTGCTGTGCCAAAGGGCTTTTATTCCCTGTTTTTTTCAATGATAGCCCTTCAGGTACTAGGACAATTCGATACTATTTTTCTTCAATTAGTGATACCCTCTAGCTGGGTTGCCGAATCAGGCGCACGGTATTCGACTGGATCCCAAATCGGCTTTGCCCTGACCCAATTCACGGTGCCAGTAGCATTAGTCATGTTCCCCAAAGTCGTTCGTGGCGTGGCAAAAAATCAAGTCACTGATGCCCTCCAAATGACCTTGCTCAGCACCCTCGGGCTAGGGTGCCTTGCCGCACTGGCTTGTTCAGTGGTGCCTTGGTTACCTGTGCAAATTCTGTTTAGCAAAATCCCAACCGAACTCTCCGCGCCACTCGTCCCGTGGTTTGCTTGGTCAATGCTTTTTTATACTCTCGCTAATGTCCTCCTGAGTGATCGACTGGCTCGCGCTGACTTTCGATTTTTACCTTGGATCATGGCACTAGCACTGGGTTACGTCGCCACTTTGCTTGCTCTCAAAGATCATCTGCTCTCTGGCTCTCCCCAATCTGCCTTTTTCCTCTTGGTCCGAATCCTCGGTGGAGCCAATTTTATCCTTCTCGCCATAGCGATTTTTTTTAGCCTTCTTGGCAGGATTGATCCCAAAACTCTAGCACCCGCTTCAACCGTTCCACTGGAAGACCAATAACATTACTCACCGATCCTTCCACAGATTCGACAAGTAAATCGCCGTGCTCTTGAATGGCATAGCCACCCGCCTTATCAAGGGTGTAGACTTTAGATAGATAATCATCAATCACTCTGTGATCGTACGAACGAAATCGGACCTGCGTCGTCTCAGAAAATAGTTGGATCCAACCTGATGCCTGATGAATTAAGCAGACACCCGTCACCACTTGGTGAACCTGTCCAGAAAGTCGCAAAAGAAGCGATCTCGCCTCCAAATCATCAACCGGTTTTGTCAGCGGTTCACCCTCGAGCCAGACAAGTGTATCTGCACCCACAACAAGAGACCCCGGATACAGAAGCGCAACAGAATAGGCCTTTCGTTCGGCGTTCACTTCGCAGAGGTGCTGAATCCCGAGCGAAGCATCATTCGATTCAGGGACGTGGCTCGGAATAACTTCAAAAAAGGGAACCACTTGACGAAAAAGTTCCACCCGACGAGGGGAAGCGGAGGCGAGAAGAACGGGAGGTAAAGTTCGCATGGAAATCTGGTTTCTTAGGAAGTCGTTTAGTTGAGATAAAACCTCCCCAACCAGGCTGAGATCGTGTCGAAAGACCTCGGTAAGATCGTGTCAAATTGAGGCGATGCAGCTTCTATTGTAGACGGCAAAGGCTCAAAGACTCGACTCAAACTGAGCAAGGCTGGAGGTCTTAAACTCACACTTGGCACGCCGAACAAAAGAAAGTCGAACGCCCTAATTGAATTCTTTTCTGAATCAAAGTACCGCACGATAAACATGGGCGACCGGTGGCACCGTAGACATTAAATTCTGGGGGCGATTCGACAGATTTAGCTTTTCCATTGGGAGAATAATAGAAAGGGAATCCCCCCAGTTCAGTAGCCCTTAGATTTCGATCAATTGCAGAAATCAAGGTGTCACGAATAGAGGCATGCAAGCGGTTAATTTCACCCGATTGAAGAAACTTAGCGGGTCGAAACGGTGAAATGCGGGCAAGAAAAAGAGATTCTGACGCGTAAATATTTCCGATTCCAACCACTCGAGTCTGATCCATCAGGAGTGTCTTGATCGATTGACCTGAACCCGCCAATCGGGTCTGGAGAACCTCGGATGTGAATGCAGCTTCGAGCGGCTCAGGGCCGAGCTCATCGAGTTCCGCGCCGCAGATCCCTATCCGTCCAAATTGCCGAACATCTTCAAAAACCAAAGACTGCGACTCAAAGAAAAACAGTGCCCCCGTCTGTTTCGGAATAAAATCGCCATTGGCTATCCACGAGAGCCGCCCAGTCATGCCCAGATGAAGTAACAAAGTTTGAGGCCGACTCTGCCGATCGACGAGTGTGAAGAGAAGATACTTGGCCCGTCGATCAAGTCCGACAATCAGTGCCTTTTCTAGGGCCGCATTCAAGTCTGAAGCGATTCGGGGACGAATCAGGCGAGACTTTAAAATGGTGATGCTCAACAACTCCCGCCCCACTACGCTGGGAGCAAGACGTTGACGCAGAGCTTCGATTTCAGGAAGTTCGGGCATAGCTTGACGGAGATCCACAAAGCAAAAGGACTTTGTATCCAGAACATTCGTTGCTGGCATCCGAAAGGAGTAACGGTCTAGTGTTTTGCAGTGGAGTTACAAATCGTTATTGTAGTTCCAGTCTACAACGAGGCTGGAAACATTGAACCGTTAATTAGGGAAGTGAACAAGGCCTTTGCGAGCGAAAGCCGGGCTTGGCAATTGGTTCTGGTCGACGACGCTTCCACCGATGGTACGTGGGATGTGATCGGTCGGCATCTGGGTTTGGACCTTCACTTGGTGGCCTTCCGGCATAGCCGGAACCGAGGGCAAAGTGCCGCCGTCTGGACAGGAATTTCCCGAACTGCAGCGCCCTTAATATGCACCTTGGATGGCGATCTTCAGAATGACCCAGCAGATCTACCCCATTTTCTTAAATTATTAGAAGAAGTGGACTTTGTTTGCGGACGCCGCACCCAGAGAAGAGACAGCAAATTACGCCGCCTTTCCTCTTGGATAGCCCGAAAAGTCCGTACTTGGAGCTTAGGGTGGGATTTTGCCGACACCGGATGCGCCTTGAGAGCCTTTAAAAGAACGAGTCTTGCAGGCGTATTCTTGTTCAATGGAGTCCATCGATTCCTGCCCATTTTAGTCGCAGGAAATGGAAGCAAAGTCCGAGAGATTCCAGTTTCGCATCGCCCACGCACCTCCGGCGTCTCAAAGTACGGAGTTTGGAATCGGCTTGGACGCGGCCTTTTTGATCTTATTGGCATGGCTTGGTATCAAAAACGACGAATAGATCGGGTTGCCATAGAAACTCCTCTTCAGGTATCAGACTATAAGATGGATAAATAGATTTCCGCATTGACTTAACGCCTGCAATTTCTAGTCTTTTTCCAACAGGTTCAATTCCACTCACAAAAGGTTTTTAAATGAAACAAAATGGTTCAATTTCACGTTTCGCCGTACTTTTTTCGGTTTTAGCGCTGCTAACCAACTCCTCAACTTTCGCTGCCGAATCGGGCAAAGCGGAAATCACTAGCCTCAAGGGAGGAGTGACAATTGATGGTCAAGCTGCATTCGTTGGAGATGCAGTTGCTCTAGGTCAGGTGGTAGTTACTTCCCCCGATGCTGAATTAAACCTTTTCCTCGGGGACAATGGCCCGACTCTCGTGGTGTTTGGACGATCCACTTTGGCTTTTTCTGAACTAAATACCGACAAGACTGGGGCTGAACCGATCATTAGCACCCAGTTTGAATTGAAGTCAGGCAAAGTCGCTGGTTACGTCAAGAAAACCTCAGCTCAATCGAAGTACCTCGTTAAGACATCAAAGGGAACTGCTTCGTTTCGCGGCTCTCAAACCTACGAAATCGATCTGAACGGCAAAGTGTCCATCTGGGAGGGCAAAGCTGTAATGACCTTGATTTCTGGTGCTAGCTTCGAAGTTGCCGCCGGTCAAACATTTGATCCTAGTATCGGTGTTGTTGTTGCCAATACCCAACGGATTCCTGCTAACGTTCGGACTACAATTGATTTTACAAAGAAAACGCCCACCGAAACCGTTAACGCCATAATTCCCACTCCTACCCGCCCTGATCCGCTGCCCTCAGACACCAAAGGTCTTCCCAAAGCCGGTTAATTGGTCCATTTTAACAAGCCCGAAGCGTTCATCGCTTCGGGCTTTTTGGTTTAATTTGTTCCTCAATTGGGCGAACTGATCACTCTCAGTGTAACCCTAGTGTATTGACTGCTTCAATCCCACGCTTCTTTTGCTGTCGTGCCCACGATTTCCTTAGCGGCGTACGGCGCACAACGCGCGGCCATAAGCCCTCCACAGCTCACCGGCTTTATGGAATATTAAGGGAACTTCCAAAAACCGAGCTTTTTGAAACGTGACGTTTGAAATTAAAATTTGGAAAAAAACCGACGGTAGTCTGCGGCTCGATGAAATGAACCGAGTGGTTCCGAGAAAGAGTGGGAAGGGTTTCGAGAGGTCTGACGAAGGCGTCCTGGCGGTCGCATCCGGTTTTTTGAAGCCGCTCAGGTTGTCGTAACGGGATAGAGATTGAGGCGCAGAATGGTCTCGTAGCGTTTGAG
>SIAZ01000109.1 GCA_009695405.1 Pedosphaera sp.
GAGAGTCCCGAGCTTTTAAATCCAGTGATTAGTAGTTGGATTTCAGCAAGACCACGCCGCTTCCGAGACGGTTCAATTGAGTTCATCCGCTCAGGCTAAACCCAAGGAAGGCGAATTGGGAACCATGGGGTTCGGCGTACGCTTACTTTCTAGGAAGGGAAGAGTCTTTTTTAGACGCAAACACCGAACCGCTTTTCGGGGTCGACACCAAGATCGCAGATGGCCTGAGCGACCACCGATTTTGGGAGGAGACCCTCGAGAGATAGTTTGTAGAGGGTAGCAATGGTGGTGCATTCGCCATCGATTTCGAAGAATCGACGGAGCGCTGATCGAACCTCGCTACGACCGAATCCATCGCAACCCAAGGTCATTAGGCCACCGGGAATCCAAGGAGCGATTTGGTCTGCTACCAGTTTGAGATTATCGCTAACAGCGATCCAAGGTCCGGCCTCTTGAGCTACTGTTTGTTCGAGGAAACTGATCCGAGGAGATTCCGTGGGGTGGAGCATGTTCCAGCGTTTAGCTTCCTGAGCTTCGGATCGGAGTCGTTTGAAGCTGGTGACACTCCAGACATCGGCACTGACGCCATACTGTTCGAGGAGTTCCTGAGCCTTAAGCGCTTGCTGAAGGATGGCCCCCGAACCGAGCAGTTGAACGGAGTGTTTCAGGCCTGATTTACCCGGCTTGAATTTGTACATACCGCGTAGGATACCTTCGACAACCGTTGGATTCTCGGGAATGGGTGGGTGCGCGTAGTCCTCATTATGGACCGAGACATAGTAGAAAATATCTTCGCCATCGGCGTACATTCGTTTGAGACCGTCGCAAGCGATGACAGCCAATTCGTAACCGAAGGCAGGCTCGTAGGACATGAGATTGGGCACAGAACCAGCGATAAGATGACTATGAGCATCTTGATGTTGGAGGCCTTCCCCGTTGAGAGTGGTGCGGCCAGAGGTAGCACCGATCATGAAACCGCGGCAGCGAGAATCCCCTGCTAACCAGACTTGATCGCCGACTCGTTGAAATCCGAACATTGAGTAGTAGATGTAGAAGGGGATCATCGGCACGCCGTAGGTGACATTAGAAGTGCCAGCGGCGATGAAGTCGGCCATAGAACCCGCTTCATTTATGCCTTCTTCGAGGAGTTGGCCGTCTTTTTTCTCGATGTACGGAGTGGTTGCGTTGTCCTCCGTCTTAGTGCCTGGATTATAAAGTTGACCGCGCGAACTATAGATACCGACCTGACTAAATAGGCCTTCCATGCCGAAGGTGCGGGCTTCGTCGGGTACGATTGGGACAATAAATTTACCGATATTACGGTCGCGGAGCAGGGATCCGATGAGCACCACGTAGGCTTTGGTTGTGGAGGCGGCGGAGAGAGCGGTCCCTAGAACAACATTCCGGAAGGCGTCGTCGGTGTGCTTGGGTGTGACAAGCTTTTGCGCGCGATCGATGCGAACAGGATTGAATCCATTGAGAGCTTTGCGCCGTTCCATTAGGTATTGGATTTCGGCACTTTCCTGGGGTGGTCGATAGAAAGGAAGATCAGCAATAACCTCATCTTCTAGAGGAATGGAGAAGCGTTCGCGGAAGTGGCGAATATCTCGTTCGGCGAGTTTTTTGAGGCCGTGCGTTGGGTTTTTGCCTTCACCGGCTTCGCCTGTGCCATAGCCCTTGACAGTTTTGGCAAGGACGACCGTTGGGCGCCCATTGCGTTGAGTGGCTTTGTGATAGGCGGCGTAGACTTTGCGAGGATCATGACCGCCTCGGGTTAGTTTCTTGAGTTGGTCATCAGAGAGATGAGCGACCAAGTCCAGCAGAGGGGGATATTTCCCGAAGAAATTCTTTCGAATATAAGCGCCGCTTTCCACCACATATTGTTGGTACTCGCCATCGACGACCTCATTCATACGGCGTTCGAGGAGGCCGGTATCATCTTTGGCGAGGAGTTTATCCCAATCGCTACCCCAAACGACCTTGATGACATTCCAACCAGCGCCACGGAATTGGCCTTCGAGATCTTGGATGACCTTACCATTTCCACGGACAGGTCCATCGAGACGCTGGAGGTTGCAATTGATGACCCAGACGAGGTTATCGAGATGTTCGCGACCGGCGACACCGATAGCGCCATGGGTTTCCGGTTCATCGGATTCGCCATCTCCGATAAAAGCCCAGACCATGGGGTCGTGGCCTTGAGGAACCATCTTGCGTGCCTGAAGGTAGCGACTAAAGCGAGCTTGGTAGATCGAGTGAATGGGGCCGAGGCCCATGGAGACCGTGGGAAAAATCCAAAAATCCGGCATTAAGAAAGGATGCGGATACGAGCTAAGCCCGGGATGGTCTTGGAGTTCTTGGCGAAAGTTTTTGAGATGTTTTTCGTTGAGTCGATACTCGAGATAAGCTCTGGAGTAATTCCCTGGAGACGCATGACCTTGGAAGTAGATCATGTCTGCGGTTTTGCCATCGGCACCACCGCGAAAGAAATGATTAAAGCCGACTTCGTAGAGAGTTGCTAGGGACGCGAAGGTGGCAATGTGACCGCCCACATTCGTTGTTTTATTTGCCTTGGCCACCATAGCCATTGCGTTCCAGCGGACATGAGCGCGGATGAGTCGCTCCATTTCCAAATCGCCAGGATAGTCCGGTTGGTCGGCCACCGATATGGTATTCAGGTACGGCGTGGTGGTGACATCAGGAACTTGGTGTCCTTTATCACGAAGTCCTTGGATGAGGCGCGCCACAAGGCTACGGGCTTCCTCGGGTGACCTACCCGTCAGCGCCAATTCGAGCAGAGCTTCGAAGGATTCTGCGTAGCGTGTTAGTTGGGATTCGGCATTTGTGCCGTTAGAGAAACCGGTTGTATTCAAGGTCGGGATGCCAACAGTTGGCGTGGAAAGTTTAATCCTTCGTGATGCGATGCCAAGTACCCGATTTAGGATTCAATCAATTCGACTGTCTCTTAGAAGGGGCAATAATGATCAAATCAGGCAGAAATTCGGTCGGTACGGAGGTAAGGTTGCAGTGCTTCGGGTATCCGAATTGATCCATCTTCCTGCTGATGGGTTTCCACCAGTGCCACGAACAGTCGGGCAAGAGCCGTTCCTGATCCGTTTAAAATGTGGGGAAGAAGATTATGGCCATCCGATTCCCGTTTGTAGCGCATGTTCATACGACGGGACTGATAGTCTTCGCAGTTGGAGCAACTAGAGACTTCGAGGTAGGTCCCTTGGCCGGGGGCCCAGACTTCAATGTCGTAAGTTTTGGCGGCAGCGAAGCCCATATCGCCGGTGCATAGATTAATAACGCGATATTGGAGTCCGAGACGTTGGAGAACGGTTTCGGCATGGACGACCATTGATTCCAGTTCGTCGTAGCTGCGATCGGGGTGAACAATTTTAATTAATTCGACCTTATCAAATTGGTGGATACGGATCATACCACGAGTCCCCAAACCAGCGGCACCGGCTTCAGCGCGAAAGCAAGGTGAATAGGCGACGTAACGAACCGGCAGTTGTTTTTCAGCGAGAATTTCTTCGCGATGAATATTAGCGACCGGCGCTTCGGCGGTGGGTATCAGGTAGAGTTTGCCAAGTGTAGAACCATCAAGACCTTCCTGAACAGCATAAGCTTGGTCGCGGAACTTGGGGAATTGACCCACCCCAATCATACAATGTTCGCCGACAATGTAGGGAGGAGCGACCTCCGTGTAGCCATGTTCTTCAGTGTGAAGATCGAGAAGGAATTGAATGAGAGCCCGTTCGAGACGCGCCCCCCATCCGGTGTAGAGAAGAAAACCAGAACCACTTAATTTTGTGCCCCGAGCGAAATCAACCAACTTTAGTTTCTCGCAAAGTTCGATGTGATTGAGTGGATTAAAAGTAAAATGGGGGCGGGTGCCGTGAACTCGGATCTCCGGGTTGTCAGCCGCGTCTTTGCCGAGAGCGACGCTAGCATGGGGCAGGTTGGGAAGAGTGAGTAGCAGAGCGTCGCGAGCCTCTTCGGCTTCGGCAGCGAGACGGTCCACCTCAGTGATGCGATCGCCGAGGGTTCGGACTTCAGCCTTTCGCGCTTCGGCTTCCTCGAGTTTTTTCTGACCCATAAGCGCTCCTATCTCTTTTGAGGCACTGTTTCGGCGCGCCTTGAGTTGCTCTGTTTCAGCGAGAACCGCCCGTCGGCGCTCGTCCAGAGTGAGCACCTCGGTTAGTTTGGCACCCTCATCTCCATGCCGGGTGGCGAGACGTTCGCGGACAAAGTCCGGATGGTCCCGTAGCAACTTCATATCGAGCATGGGCGTAGTGTACGAAAGGATGTTGCCCGATGAGAAAGGAATTTCTATGAGGAGTGTAAAAAGGAGAGACTTATTGCGTTGCTAATCCTCGGTTGTTGGCTCCCGGTTTGAGGAATATCTGGTCAATTTAAAGTCGCCTTCTTCAAGGCTTTATGCTTAGTGGACTGGACTTGGAATCAGCGTGGCGATGAAAGAGGCTGATTGGCTCAAGGGAAGAAGCCATCCGTCAAATTCGGAGGGCTAAGAGAATTAGAGGGTTGCCTTTTTGGGGCGAAGTCGACCGAAAAGTGTTTCGTAGCCGTGGCACAGGGAGCAGAGAGCGACGGGAATACTGATAAGGATTCCGAGGCAACAAGCAAAAGACCCCAAGCTAGAGAGAACACCGAGGACCAAGAGGAAGAAAAAAGTAAGTAAGAACTGTTTGCTGACGACTTTGCGACTGAGTTGGAGGGCAGGCCAAAAGTCATATCCTTTGTCGGCGACCAGCGGCAGAGCGAAGATCCAGAGGGTACTCAAGACCCACGTTAGAAGCACTGTCCCGATGAGAAGAAGGATCCAGAAAAAGAGGACTCCAGCACTAAGGACAGCGATGGCGGCCGACAGTTCACCCGGACTCTGAATGAGCGAACCGAGTGCTAGACCTTCACCAACGACGATCATGATCAAGCCGCTAATGAGTGGGAGGCTAATAGCTAAATTGAGAAGTAATGGAATGAGGTTAACCATCATACATTGAAAAAAGCGGAGGCTGAAGGCGGTGAAAACGAGGCCAATTTCTGTTGAACCGGTGCGAATTTGCCTCAAGTAAAGGAGGTAAAGGCCACCAAGAAGAGGACCTATGAGTACGGACTGAACAAAAAATCTAAGAAAAGGAATCGAGGCAATTCCAAAAATCAGAAGACCGCCCAGCAGAGTTCCAGCCAACAGAGTGCCGGGGTTTTTAAAAAAGGTCATCCAGCCTTGGCTCAGTGTTTGACCGATGTCGATAGAGGGCACCGCAGCCAAAAGTTGTTCTTCGGAAATCCACCCGCCGGACGTCGTATCAGTCGTGAGGCGAGAGTTTGAAAGCGGAGGTAGGTCTGAGAAAGACGCGATTGGGGAAGAGCGGGGGGGTGAGGAGTGACGGAACCGCTTCAGAGAGTGGAGCCCATGCGGGCATGCCGATTTTCCAAAGCCGCGTTTCGGAGGTGATAGTTTCTGCTTCGAGAAGATTTCGGAGTTGATCTTCGGAGACAGGCCCCTTGGGCTCGCCTTCGAATTCGTAGAACCAGATCATAGAAGAATCGATTTGACCGACTTTGCGAGGATCAACTTACTGCGCCGCTCAGTGCTAGAAAATACGAAGACTGTTTTCAGTCTATTCTAGAGCGTCGCGCATCGCTTTAAACCAATCACCGCCAGCTTCTTTTTCCACCTTTCGCGCCGCCGCGACCTCCATATCCTCCACGCACTCGGACGGCAACTCTTGGAGGAAGGTAGAGGGTTGGCAGGGCATCACCTGATTATAACGGCGGCGACCCCGGCAATGACTTATTCTCAATGTTTCTTGAGCCCGAGTAATACCCACATAAAACAGGCGACGCTCCTCGTCGAGAGTGCCCTCAATCTTGCTCCGAGCATGAGGTAGGAGGCCCTCCTCGACGCCGACAATATGGACATGAGGGAACTCCAATCCTTTGGCAGCGTGCAGAGTGATGAGAATGACTTGATCACCTTTTTCTTCGCGATCCTCTTCGCGTTCCCTATCGAGAGTTAGGTCGGCCAGAAACTCATCCAGCCTATCCATCGGTTTGCCGCTGTAGGAAGGAGGGATTGTGGGGAGAAGTAATTGGCTTGCGACAGGTGGGGCAGGTCGAACCATTTCGTCGAGCAAGCCGCTGGGATCATCTTCGTTGATATAAAACGAGCGGCCTGTTGGTTTGGGTGCCTTACCTGAGGTAGCGTCGCGACGTGCGCGGCGTGCCTTGGCTGAGTCTTCGCCATCAAGTTCATCGAGCAATTCCATGACGTTGCGCACTCGATTATCGGCCGCTTCAGCGTCCTTTTCACCTCGTCGCAGATCTTGCAAATAGCCTGCTTCATTCAGCCAAGCTTCGGCCCAAGTCGTTAGGTTAACTGGGGAAGCAACCAAGACTGGGGCGCGAGTCGTTTCGATCCAACGGACGAAGGCAGCAATGGCGTCGCCAGTCCGTTGCTGGAAAGAGGCAAGGACATCGGTATGTCGCATAATAGTGAATACACTCGCGGAGCGTTCACTACTGAAGGCCAAAAGACGCTCCATAGTAATATCACTCAGACCCCGAGCCGGTTTATTGGCAATGCGCAGAAGGCTGATATCGTCATGGGGATTGACGAACGTTTTGAGGTAGGCAAGGACGTCTTTGATTTCGGTGCGGTCGAAGAAACTTTGCCCTCCGATCAGGTGATAACGGATACGCGCCTTGCGAAGGGCGGTTTCGATGGGACGAGCTTGGAGATTTGTCCGATAGAGAATGGCTTGTTTGCCCCAGCTTATATTTTGAGCAATACGATCGTATTCAATATTTTCGGAGACCGTCCGTGCCTCTTCATCGTCGGTGTCGAACGTGTATATATAGATTTTAGAGCCATTGCCTTTAGCGGACCAAAGAGTCTTGCCGCGACGGCGTGTATTTCGACGAATGACTTCATTGGCAGCACGGAGGATTGTATTGGTTGAGCGGTAGTTTTGTTCGAGCTTGATAACCTTGACCTCGGGGAAGTGCTTTTCGAGGTCGAGAATGTTGGCAATTTGTGCGCCCCGCCAACCGTAAATGGATTGATCATCGTCACCTACGACGCAGAGGTTACGAGATTTGGCGGTCAGATGATTGACCAATTCGAACTGGCTGGCGTTGGTATCTTGATATTCGTCGACCATAACATAGCGATACTTACGGCGGCAGGCATCGAGAGATTCAGGGTGATCACGAAAGAGCCGAAGAGTGAGCAGGATGAGGTCGTCGAAATCGACTGCATTACAGGCATGGAGGGCACTCTCGTATTTCTTGGCGACATGTTCGGCCAGAGCGCGAACCGAAGGATCTCCGAAGGCCCCGTCAGCCCCTCCATTCTTAAACTTACTGAGCATTGTCAAAATCGCGGACGGGTCTGTTTTCTCACCTTTGGCTGAGATTTGACTCAGAATTTTACGCATAGCGGCTAATTGATCCGCTTCGTCGTAGATAACAAAATTTTTCTTATAGCCGATTTTTTCGATGTGTTGCCTTAAGATACGAACGCAAAGAGAGTGAAAAGTGCAGAGAGTAGGACGTTCGGTGAAAGGATCTTCAGGTGCTCCGGGATCTTTCCGAGCGCGAGGAGTTCGAGGGATCAGGCCATTGACCCTTTGGAGCATTTCTCGAGCGGCTTTATTAGTAAAAGTGACTGATAAGATGTGCCCTGGAGCGATCCCGTTTTCGATCATGTGAGCGATTCGGCAGGTGAGGGTGCGGGTCTTACCTGTCCCAGCGCCGGCGAGGATGAGGACCGGACCGTCGTGTGTAACGACGGCTTCGCGTTGCTGAGGATTGAGGGAACCCAGGTCGAACATGGGGCGAGAATGATGGTCAGGTGGGCGAAGGGGTCAAGGGGCAGGTTTTCGGGGATAGGTATTTCCTTTTTAGGCATTCTGCGAATCGATGTAGAGAACCGTTGGGCGCTTGCTCTACAAATCGCCTTTAATCAGGCTACCGGATGAGGCATACTGCTAGCCATGGCAGGTCTCATCGCTATTGTTGGTCGTCCGAACGTAGGTAAGTCGGCACTGTTTAACCGTATTGTCGGTCGCCGGATTGCGATTGTTCATGATCAACCTGGAGTTACCCGCGACCGAATCAGCGCGGAGGGAGATTGGAGTGGTCATCCCTTTACCTTGGTGGACACAGGAGGGATTGGATTAGTCCGCAGCGAAAAAGCAACCGATGTAATTACAGCTGCGGCCCTAGAGCAGGTGGACCTAGCCTTGGATGCGGCGGATGTGATTGTTTTCGTGGTGAATGCACAGGAGGGAATTGTGCCCTTGGACGACGAGGTTGCCAAGAAATTGCGAGGCACACGGAAGCCTGTCTTGGTGGCAGTCAATAAGTCGGACAATTATGCTGCAACCAATGATGCTGGCGAATTTAGTGCACTGGGTTTTAATGATATATTTCCCGTCTCAGCTATTCATGGGGGTGGGATTAATTCCTTGATGGAAGCGACTTTGGAACATCTTCCGAAACTAAAGCGGTCAGAGGCTAAGCAGGCTGCTGCAGAAGGCTCCGGGGAGGGAGAAGTCGGTGTCGATGGCGAACCTGCTCCAAGACGTCCGCGAGGGCCGATGCGGTTAGCGATTGTCGGGCGTCCCAACGTTGGGAAATCCTCGATCATTAATGCATTAACAGGTTCTGCCCGAGTTATTGTCAGTCCGATACCTGGGACGACACGCGATGCGATTGATGTTCCCTTCGAGGTGGACACGGAGGGAGTCCGCGAGCGGTTCGTGTTAGTGGATACTGCGGGCGTGCGGAAATCTCGACGGGTGGATGATTCAGTCGAATTTTATTCAGTCAACCGGACTAAGGAAGCGATTGCGCGATCGGATATTGCCGTGTTGGTGATTGATGCGGTCAACGGAATTACCGAACAGGACAAGAAAATTGCCGATGTGATTGTGGAAGCACGACGGTCCTGCATTGTGGTAGTGAACAAGTGGGATTTGGTTGCTGAAGATGTCCGCAAGGCGCGGGAGGAAGAGATGGTTTCCCGCGAAGAAAAGGTCCGAGACCGCGATGATCGAAAGAAGCGTTTGACGACCTTATCGGATTTCGGGCAATGGGTCCAAGAGAGGTTGTTTTTCTTGGATTATTCGCCCGTCATTTTCACATCAGCAAAGGATGGATTTCAATTGGATCGATTATTGGAAGCGGTCCGTTATGTGGCGGCTCAATTAGGTCAAAAGATTCCGACGGCGATTCTGAATCGGAAACTAAATGATGCCATTGAGCGCCGCCAACCGGTAAGTCATATGGGGCATCGATTGAAGTTTTATTACGCGACCCAAGTGCAGCAAGCTCCGCCAACTTTTCTCCTCTTTGTAAACCGAGACGAATTGTTTAGCCCAGCGTACATGAAGTATCTTCAAGGAGAATTGCGTGCGGCCTTTGGTTATGAAGGGTGTCCGATTATTCTTGCTCTTAAAGCACGACCGAAAACGATCGAGTCGGTTCGCCGAGTTAAAAAACATCCTTTTGCGCCGGCTGAAGAACGTGATGCGCGCGATATTCGTGATCGCGCCAGCGTCCGGCGTGGATCGATAAACAAGGGGCGCCCCCTAGGTCGTAAGCCATCGAAGGCGGGCAAAACCCAAAAAGCCAGCGCGGAACATCCTCCGAGAGGCTTGGGTCGAGCGTATCCCTATCCGCCACGAAAAGGAGTAAATGATGCCTTACCTGCGGGTGAAAACCTTGGGGCAAAGTCCTCTGTTCGGTCGACTACACGACCTAATACACGTCCAACAACTCGGCTCGGAGTGCGGCCGAATTCGAAGCCAATAGGCAAACAGGGGGCGAGGTCGGGGGCTACTGGCGCTAGGTCAGGAGGGAGGTCTTCCGGTCGTCCGATGTCTTTTGCGTCGCAACCGCCATCGGCAGATCGGGACCGTCCCACTCCGGTTGCGGCGCCAAGTGGCGGTGCTGGTAAGCGCCCACTAACCCGCGCGCCGAAAAAGAACTCGGCTCGTAAAGGGGGGATTTCGGGTCGTAAAGCGGCAAATGCGCGGCGGTTTCGTTAGTCGATCAACTAACTGAGAGAGTGATTGATGCTAAAATGTCACCCCAAGTGGGGTGACATTTTGTTTTTAGCATATAGAGTTTGGTTGTTTCAATTCTAGGAATCGACTGTTGAGGTTCCGAAGTTAAAACAGCGCAAGCAGATTTCAAAAGAGTGGAGTTATTAGGAAAATATGGATTTTAATTTGGTTCGAAGGATTGCTCCACGGGTTTTGATTTTCTCCCTGCTTCTTCAGTCGTTGATTTCTGTCTGGGCGGCGGCGCCAAGGGCGATCCCTGATTTTGCTTTGCTCGATCTGCAGGGGTGTCAATTTGAACTTCATCGTGCTCCGGGCAAAGCAGTCGTACTTTTCTTTACCGGTGTAGGATGCCCGATTGCTCGAAAAAACGCCCGGAAGTTACAATCCCTTTCGGATCAATTCCGAACCAATGGAATTTCTTTTTGGATCATCAATACCTACGCAGATGATTCGGTGCATGCGGCACAGGGTGAAGTAATGGAACTAAATCTTCGAGGACTCACTTATCTTCGCGATCCGAATCAGGCAGTGGCTCAGTCACTGAACGTGGAACGAACGGCGGAGGTGGTCGTGGTTCGATTGTCGGACTATAAGGTTTTGTACCAAGGAGCGATTGATGACCAATTTACCGAAGGGAAGGAACGGCCTACTGTCCTAACTCCTTTTCTTAAGACAGCTTTGAAAGAATTTCTTGCGGGTCAACCGGTGAGCGTCAGTCGGACGGCATCGCATGGATGTCGGATTACTTTTACAACGGCCTCGGAGGCAGAAGTTCCGCCCGATTAGGGCAAATTTGCAGGGATTTTACGGGATAATTGTGTGACCTGCCATCGAGAAGGAGGGATTGGACCGTGGGCAATAAGCCACTATGGGCAGGTGCGGAATATGTCTCGAATGATTGAGGAGGTGATTTTGACTCGCCGGATGCCGCCTTATGATGCCGACCCAGATGTTGGCCACTTTGCCAATGCTCATCGATTGACACGCGAAGAAATACAGGGGTTGTTACGCTGGATTTCTGCTGGATCACCAAGGGGTGAGGGGCCGGATCCATTGGAAGCGGCTTCGTCGATGGCGATAGGCAGGGAGAACGAATGGCCGATGGGTAAACCGGATTTACTGTTGAAATTGCCAAAGGCACAGGAGGTGCCTGCGGTCGGAGTTTTGGGGTACCGTCACATTGTTATTCCATCTCAATTAACTAATGGGGACTTCCAGAAACTCAATTCGCGGAAAGAAATGTGTCTAAAAGGTGAGTAAGCAGGGCTGGGTTTTCGTCCAAGACAGCATGCCTGAATTGATCCGTCCCGCTGAACTTTCCTTCTTCTCTCTGACTGAACGCTTGGCCCAGAT
>SIAZ01000110.1 GCA_009695405.1 Pedosphaera sp.
CTCCTCAATCCATCTCCGTAACCACTCCACTTCCTCAGATCCCATCCGTCGCCCTTGCAATACTAGTTCTTTAAGCACGCCCTGCTTTATGAGCTCTTTGCCACCGGTAGTCCAGCTCATTCACCGACAACTTGTGAATGCACCGCCGGCAACCCCAGAAGACGGGCGAGTCTCGGCCATAGGGCCGATTCCGCTCCGCTCCATCGGCCCTATGGCCGGAATCGTTGGTGTCCTAAACTTTTACAGACAAGAAGTTGCACTAGCTTGCCCGATTCCTGCGGCTACGATCCGAACCGTATGCAGGGCGGCCTTGGGCTGCTTTGTGCGCTTCCTACGGGAGCAAAAGCTTGCTTCGAAGCTACCGTTGCGACACTTCGATCACGAGCTTTTGGTCGAAAGGTATGACCGTTATCGGCAGAAGGTCGCGGGATTGGCTGCCGCCACCCGCCTCTACCGACGACGCTACGCCCGTGAGTTTCTTGCCGCAGTTGAATGCGGGCCGATGGGTACCTTGGTTCGGCTCCGACCACGGGACGTGGCGAGGTACGTCGAGCAGTCATCTCGGCGTCTCAAACCAGCGTCCGCAACCGTTCTCGCCGTTTCGGTTCGCGATTTCCTACGATTCTTGGCCACTAGGAACGGAGTGGATCCTAAACTTTTGGCTTCAGTGTCCCATCCAGCGCCTTGGCCACTCGCCACTTTGCCGCAGGTACTCTCGAGGCCGGATATCCAAGCGTTGTTGTCGGTCTTTGACCCGAGTACCGCTGTTGCCTGTCGGGACTTTGCGATCGCCATGCTGATGGCCGATCTGGGGTTGCGCTGTCAGGAGGTCGCTTCGCTAACATTGGATGATCTCGACGACCAGCAAGGCGCTGTCCGGCTTCGACAGACCAAACAGCGCAGGGAACGTCTTGTGCCGTGGACATCCGGCGTTGCCCGAGCGGTATCGACCTATCTTCGCAAGTGGCGGTTACTTGGTTCCTCGACTTCGTTGTTCGTTCGGCACCGCGTTCTCCGTGGTAGCTCCATGCGTGTTCACCATGTCCGCGGAGCGATGCGGAGGGCATTTGCGCGCGCAGGCATTCGTTCCGGAAAGATCCATATCCTCCGGTACACCCTCGCGACACGGCTTCATTCGAGTGGCATTGACATCAAATAGGTCGCCGACCTTTTGGGCCACCAGAGCCTTGATACGACGGCGCGTTACTCCCGGGTGGATCTTGAGCAGTTGCGTCAGGCGACCCTTCCTTGGCCAGGAGGGTCCCGATGAAAACGACAATGCTGACGCGCGTGGAGACGTATTTGCGCCACCGGAGATCGCTGGGCTATGCGCTGCGCATCGAGGGTGAACTTCTCTTGGGATTTGCGCGCTTCGGCGATCGTTGCGGCCACCGAAGTCCTCCAACCAACCGCCTCTCGTTGAGGTGGGCGACCCTGCCTTCCAACGCCAGCAGACTTTACAAGGCCAGACGCCTTGAGGTAGTTCGCACCATTGCCAAGCACCTCGCCGCGATAGAGCCGTCGACTGAGGTTCCCCCGAGACACGTCTTGGGCCCGGCGCACCGCCGGAACCCGCCTCATATCTACACGGCGAAGCAAATCCAGACGCTTACCGCCAGGACAAGTCGCCTATCCGGTGAGTTACGTCCCAGGACGTTCGTAACGCTGGTGGGGCTCATCGCTTCCACCGGTCTCAGGATCTCCGAGGCTCTCAAGTTGCGCGTGGCCGATGTCGACCTTGATCACGGAGTTTTGACCATCTGAGAAAGCAAATTTCGGCTTACTCGGTTGGTTCCGCTCCATCTATCAACGGTGGAGGCTCTCAAGCGCTACCATACTCGCCGACTTCGCCTTTGGCCCCATTCACCGCTCTTCTTGGTGTCAGACCGAGGCAGGCCTCTGTCTGGATCCACCGTCCACAAAACCTTTCGCCAACTCGCCGGATCGATCGTGCCTACATCGAATTGGCCCACTGTTCGAATCCACGACCTCCGACACACGTTTGCCTGTCAGGTAATTGAAAAATGGGAACGCACCAAGCGACGCGCGGTCGGCCGGATCGCCATCCTTTCTCGATACCTCGGTCACGCTCGCGTCACCGATACCTATTGGTACCTGAGCGCAGTTCCCGAGTTGCTCGCCGCCGCCGCCAGAAACTTCAAAACCCCTCGCCATGAAGACCGCTGATCTCGGCCAACTCTTGCCTCGGTACTTCACAGAGCATCTCGTGGGACAACGGGATCTAAGCGCCAACACAGTGGCGGCTTATCGAGACACTTTCCGGCTCTTCCTCCGGTTCCTGTGTCGAAAACGTCGAACTTCACCCGCAATGCTTCCTCTGAGCACATTGAGTGCGGACGCCGTTCTCAGGTTCCTCGAACACCTTGAGGTCGAGCGGCGCAACTCGCCACGCAGTCGCAAAGCCAGGCTGGCGGCCATTCGTTCCTTCGTTGGTTATCTGAGTGATTTGCTGGGGCCGACCCTGCCCGAAACAACACGTCGAGTCCTGACCATTCGAAACAAACGACATACTCGCCGGATGGTGGGCTTCATTACGCGTCCCGAAATCACCGCACTTCTACGGGCGATGGACGGATCCTAGACAGGAAGGCGGAATCACCTGCTGCTTCTCCTTCTGTACAACACCGGCGCGCGCGTCTCGGAACTTATCAGTGTGCGAGTTTGAGATGTCAGCGCGGGCGATTGCCGCCAAGTGCTGCTCCCCGGCAAAGAACGCGCGGTCCCTCTTTGGGCGGAAACTCGTCGAGCGTTGCGGCAATGGATCGCGACTAACCGACTGTCGGACGACGCACCGTTGCTCTCGAATCGGTTCGGTCGTTCGCTGACCCGTTCGGGTGTTACGTGGCAACTCCGAGTCATTTTGAGCCACGCTCGGAAGGCGAATCCGTCGTTGTCCCAGACCAGAATCTCTCCGCACATCGTTCGGCATACTACGGCCATGCATCTCCTCCAGTCCGGAGAGGCGCACGAGCCGATTTCTCTGTGGCTGGGGCATGAAGGCCCAGAAACAACCCACGGCTACGTCGAGGCAGACCTGAACATGAAGCGACGCACCTTGGCGGCCCTCAATCCTCCCCGCACCCGGAGAACCTCGCTCCCAAAGAAAGACCCGCTGGTCCGGTTCCTAGAGAAACGGAGATTATGCTGAGTTGAAAGACGACCGTTACCAGGCACTGGGGCCGCGTTCACCGTGGTCCCAGCGCCGAACGTGCCGGCGTACTCCGCATAATCCGGATCTCGGCATAGTTCTTCCCAATACAGGTGGGGCGAATCGCGTTCTGAACCAGATTATTATCGATCTCATAAACGCCCTCTTCCAAATATCGTTGCAATGCCGTCCATTGCCCTAGGGTATAGCTAATCGCCTTACCTAGCGGGCTTTTGGGTAGGATCAGCGAATTATTTCGCCCATGTTCTAGGGCGATAATCGCTTTGATTGCTCAATTTCACGGCATGCGGCGGGAAGGCGCACCGGCGATCCTATAATCTTATTTAGAAGAAGAAGGTGATCTTCATTGTATACCTGAGACAGGGAAAGCGGCGTGGTAAAGGGCCGTGTCCATGGATCATCAGGTTTATTTGGGAGGTAAAGATCCAGTGCTGGGCCCGCATCGATCCAGAATTGCCTTAGCGGCAGTGCGCAGGCTTTCAATGAGTTCGAGAGGTTCTAGCACGGTGGCGGCACCTCCCCATCCGAGGATCCAACGTTCAATTTCCACAAGACTACCTAAGCGGAGTTGGAGTTCGATTTCGCCGCTTGGTAAATCAATAAGTTCTTGTGAGGGATGCCAGCGTTTCTCGCGAATGTAATCGGCGACAGTTCGATTAAAACGAATTCGAACTCTATGGTCACCACTTCGTGAATAGACCCCGAAACTATCCTTGAGATGCCGTTCAAGATCAAATTTTGCAGGTCGCTTGAAGGTCGCCCCGGTTGGAGTCGCCGAGACAATCCGCGCAGGCACAAAAGTACGGATCGCTTTTCGCAAATGGTCTTGGGCAAAAAGGAACCAGTCTCCATTCACATTCCCGATATGGTATGGATCGACAATCCGCTCCTCCGGTGCGGCATCGCCCGGCTTTCGATAAAACAGCTTGAGGGTTCGACCAGAAGCCGCTGATTGCGCGAGGATATCGATAATTCCAATGTCCACATTGGGTTCAGCCGTAGTGCGGAAAGATATGGTCTGAGTCCACTCGGCGAGGTTGAGTGAAACGGTGTCGGGTAGGGATTTCTCCAGTTTTTTAAACGCAGTAAAAAGGCGTTTTTCAAAGGGAGTTCCTCGGTACTGTTGAAGGGCCTTCTCGGCTACAACTAAGGCAACGAGCTCTCCTTCGGTGATCTGAAGTGTGGGAAAGGCATCAACCGCTTCGGTATAATGAAAACCGTATTTCTGTTCGACGTATTCGATTGGCAATCCCATGCGATCCCGCATGAAGTCAATATCCCGCTGAATAGTTTTGGTACTCACCTCCATTTCGTTGGCGAGGGCGGTCGTGTTGGGATGTTTGCCCGAACTCAGAGCGGTATGGATGCGCATCATCCGTTCAAGCGGCGGACGGGACATCGGAGAGCGGCGTTCCTGCTTCTTCATCGCCAAATCCTGCCATTGTCGAGCTGACGAGGGAATGGGGCTTTTTTTTGGAGACCAGAAAAGTCACTATCCCTCCGTGAAAATCACCCAAGAAAATCGTCGCGACTTTTTCTCCTCTGCGTCAGCGGCAGTCGTTTTGGGATCGCTCGTGACATCGGGCATCTCGGCTAGCCCTCTACCCACTAAACGCATCCGCCAAAGCGCAAGCCTTTGGAATTTCGAGCCATTGACCTTGGAAGAACTGTGCTTTGCTTGTGTGCGCTTAGGATTAAAATCGGTCGAATTGGTTGGTCCGGAAACCTTTCCAGTGCTGCGTCGACACGGATTGACTTGTGCGATTTTTGGTCGTCACGGCTTTAGTAAAGGATTTGCCCATATCGAAGAGCACAACGAATGCGTAGCGGCTTGTGTCAAGGCCTTGGATGAAGCTTCGGAATTTGGTGCACCGAATGTAATTACTTTTTCAGGCTTCACTCGTGGCATCGATCGTGAAACAGGATTTCGAAATATGGTGGAGGGTTTAAAAAAAGTAGCTGCCCACGCCGAAAAGCGGGAGGTCACCTTGTGTCTCGAAATGTTAAATTCCCGTGTGAATTTGCCGATGCGTGGGCACCCCGATTATTTCTGTGATGATCTCGATATGTGCATGGAAATTGTCAAATCAGTGTCCTCGTCGCGAGTGAAGGTCTTGTTTGATATTTACCACGTGCAGATTATGCACGGGGATGTAATTCGCCGGATCAGGCAATATGCCCCGTGGATCGGACACGTTCATACCGCAGGTAATCCGGGTCGTAGTGATTTGCATGGAGCTGATCAAGAACTCAATTATCCCGTTATCATGAAGACTCTTTTAGAGGTGGGGTATGCAGGATTTGTGGGACAAGAATTCATTCCGCGCGGACCAAAAAAGGAAGACAAGATTCGGGCACTTGAGGCGGCAGTCCGGCTATGTGATGTGCAGGGAACACTATGAGTCGTCAAGGGACTGAGACTGCGCTTGGACCTGTTTGGATTACTGGTGCCGGAGGTTTAATTGGCCATGCTCTAGTCCAATTATCTTCAGAAAGATCAGCGACGGACTTGGGAACTATCTCAGGTGGACAGGGCTGTTCCATTCGGGCTTTAACGCGTGGAATCGTTGATTTGACTAATTTTGCTGCTGTCGACCGATTATTTACCGAGGAACAACCCGTTGGCGTGATCCACTGTGCGGCGATTAGTAAAAGTCCAGCTTGCCAGAAAGACCCAGCGAATGCCCGACTCAATAACGTCGAGGTGACCCGTCATTTGGCAGCCCTTGCTGACTCAATCCCCTTTTTATTTCTGTCTACGGATCTCGTTTTTGACGGTTTGCGTGGCGGTTATTTGGAGAGCGATCCGGTGAATCCGCTCAGTGTCTATGCGGAAACTAAGGCGGAGGCAGAGCAGATTATTCTCGCCAATAAGAGGCACACAGTAATTCGCACCTCTTTGAATTGTGGAAAATCGCCTTTGGGTTGCAGTGCCTTTAATGAAGAAATGAGAAATGCTTGGCAGCTAGGGCGGACACTTGACCTATTTGTGGATGAATTTCGGACTCCAATTCCAGCACTGGAAACAGCGCGAAACATCTGGAAGCTCTTGACTGCTGGCCAGACAGGTCTTTTTCACTTGGCTGGGGCAGAGCGGTTATCTCGCTATGAGATTGGCCTAAAAGTGGCAGACGTTTGCCGAAAACAGAACCCTAGATTGATGACGTCCCTTCGACCTGGCTCACTGGCACAATATCAAGGGGCTCCACGTGCACCCGATACTTGTCTGGATTGTCGCCGAATCGAAGAGACATTAGGAATCAAGATGCCCCTCTTCTCCACTTGGATAATCGAGCAGATGTCTCAAGCCGGCTAATTTGATTCGAAGACGCTTTTGCGAAAGAGCGCAGAGCTGGGGAACCATTCGCTTGGAGCAAATCGAGGCAGTGAACCTCAGGCTAATTGTAACCGCTCATTTCAGGCTCAGACGACGGCATTTCAATTCGAGGTGACAACGGGCGTCTCGTTTTTTGGACTGACTGCGCCATTATGGCGCATCAAGACCCTTTTTGAGGACTTAACTGAACAACCAAACCGAATCGCCCTTTGTTTCAACCTCAAAAAGACTGAGAGCCGATTTGGCACTGCGTCTGCTGTGGAAAAGGATTCTCAGTTTGAGAGTCTGTTACCGGCGATCGGTGGATGGAATCAACTGAACGAAATGGATGGAGTGGACTCCAAGGGATAACGTTTATGAAAGCAAACCAGAATAGAAAGCTGCAGAGGGCTTCAACGCGTGCGTCGACTCAGGGCAGGGTTGGGCAAAACCGAAAAGTTGCCGTTTGCGGATCTCAAACACCAAAACTTGTTAGCACTTTAGCTTCTCATGCTACCCTAATCAGACTGTTTTCAGTTAAGAAATCAAATAAGCTAACTGAATTAACTATTTCGGCGGAGACGCTAGCTACCTCGCGGGCAGTTCCGTTTCGGGTTGAACAACCTCTTCTGCCTAAATCGATGCGGGTGCCAGAGCCTCCCATTCGGGGAATTTGGGATGAACATTCCTCGCTACGACTTTATCTGAGGGATGCAATCGAGACCCCCTTATTGACGGCACAACAGGAGATTGAGTTAGGGCTCCGTATTCAGAGCGGCGATGGGGCAGCGAGGGAGCATATGATTCGGGCTAATCTCCGCTTGGTGATCAAAATTGCCCGGGAATACGAGGACTACGGGTTGCCGTTATTAGATCTGATCAATGAGGGCAACATCGGTCTGATGAGATCGGTAGAGCGTTTTGATCCCAACCGAGGAGTCAAGTTGTCGACCTATGCGGCATGGTGGATCAAGCAAGCCATCAAGAGAGCCTTATCCAATCAGTCCAAATCCATCCGTTTACCGATTCATATTGTGCAGGAACTGGCTCGGATGAGGAAGGCTGAGCTCCGATTAGCATTCGAATTGGGGCGTCCGGCTTTGGATGTGGAGCTAGCCGCTGAATTGGAAGCGCAGGTTGAGGATATTGTACGATGGCGCGAGGCCGCTGCGATCGGTTTCACCTCGTTAGATGCACCGATGGGATCTGACCCTGACTCGAACCGAATTGCTGACGTGATTGCAGATGAGGCGGCGGTGATGCCTTGGGCGGGTGTGAGTGAAGCGAGCAACGCTGAGTTAGTGCGGGAATTAGTCAGTACCTTAAATGAGCGTGAGCAGATTATTTTAAATCAACGGTTTGCTTTAGAAGGTGGAGAACCAAGGACCTTGGAGGATATAGGAATTGATTTTGGCTTGACCCGTGAACGGATTCGTCAAGTGGAAGCCGCTGCACTCAAAAAATTAAGAGAGCGTTATCTGACACGTGAGGCCATGGCTGAGTCTTGATAATTTTTAAGCTTTCGAGGCGTTGAATGGGATATTTTCGGATCGCATAATGCCTCTTATTATCATTCGAACTGGGGTCGGAGTTGGAAGGTCAGTTGGTTCAAGTTCGGCCCCACTAACAGGTAATTGGCCTTGTAGAAAAAAGTATGAATCAATCCCATTCGGGGATTTTTTTTAGGAACTCTTGAATAATGGACCGATCCCGAGTGGGCGTTTGACACTCTGTCCCCATGCAAAGATAAGCGACGGCAAATTCCTCATTAGTCGGCAAGAGCTGTGCCGATCGAGCAACAGGGCCATGGTTCCCAAGGATGATGCGGTTCGGCTCAAAAACACGGTGAGCATGGTTAAGTAGAGCGCGGGTAGAACCGCAAAGCCAATCGCCAGCAATAACCACTCGTTTGGGTTCTTGCATGGCGAAGTCGAGGGCTAGGAGTAGATGGGGGACAGTTTGTGGGGTTTGGTGAAGTTTTTGAGCAAACAAGCGTAGAGTTTTCTCGGCGATACCACGCCAGTCGGCCCGGTCGCAGATGGCGGCCATTCGAAGCAGTGCTAGGCAGGCAACAGAATTACCCGAAGGTTCCGCGCTATCGTAGTCCTCTTTGATTCTCATTAAAAGATAAGGCGTTTCGCTGCCACTTTGCCAGAATCCTCCTGCATCGTTGTCGTAGAACCGATGGATCATTGCCTCAGCAAGATGCATGGCAAACTCGAGGTGATTGGGAACTAAGGTGGCTTCGTAGAGGTCAAGGACCCCTGCTAACAGGTTCGCATAGCTATCCAAGATTTGGACTGAGTTACGTTGGTTCTCTCGCCAACTATGGCCGAGCATGCCACATTGATCTTGGTTAGGATCTGTCCAGAGTTTGGCGCGGATAAACTTGAGATTGCTTTCAGCCGCGGCGAGGAAACTTTCATCACCAAGAATAGCAAAAGCACGTGCAAAGGCGCCCAGCATCATTCCGTTCCACGAGGTTAGAATTTTGTCGTCGAGATGGGGGCGAGACCGGGCTGCGCGGACCTCACGCATTTTGGTGATGGCAGATTCGAGCAAAGGAACATCGACTTCCGGCAGATCTGCTTGCGCGATTGAAAGGACATTTTGACCTAGGAGCGGATGAGGGTCGCTTGGGTCGATAAAGTTACCCTCCTTGGTGATGGCAAAGTAGTGAGTGGTCACATTAAATTCCTCAGGCGTGAGCAGTGAGGCGAGTTCAGCGTGAGTCCAGCAGCAAAATTTCCCTTCCTTCCCTTCGCTATCGGCGTCTTCGGCGGAGTAAAATCCACTCTCAGGATGAGTCATATCGGTCAGGACATAGAGGAGAACATCGCGCACTACCGCAGCGGGATGGTTTTCACCTGAAATGAGAAACACCTCAAGGTAGAGTTGCACGAGTTGTGCATTGTCGTAGAGCATTTTTTCGAAGTGCGGTACGAGCCAACGTTCGTCGACACTGTAGCGAGCAAAGCCTCCACGAAGATGGTCATAGAGACCGCCCGCAGCCATGCGCTGGCAGGTAAAAAGGACTGCTGCGGTTGCCTCGTTTTCAGCGAAGCGGCGTCCGTAACGTAGGAGAAAGAGGGGGAGACTAGGGCGAGGGAATTTAGGAACCCCACCAAAGCCACCGTAGAGGGAGTCATATTCGGCGAGGAACGATTGGCCACCGCCTTGGAGTTCACGAAAACCGGTGGGAAAAGCATTGTCAGGATCTTGAGCGGAAAGAGATTTCATTTTCTCGGTAAGATCTATGGCGGAGTCGACAATGTCATTTTGTCGAGTGGACCAAAGTTCGACGATCCTCTGGAGGACCCCGAGAAAGCTGGGGTTGCCTTGCTTTTCTTGAGGGGCAAAATAGGTGCCAGCGTAGAAAGGTTGGAGATTTGGAGTCAGGAAGGCATTGAGAGGCCAACCACCCGCTCCGGTGGTCATTTGGAGGAAGGTCATGTGGATCTTGTCGATATCAGGACGTTCCTCACGATCGACCTTAATACTTACAAAATGGAGGCGTAGATAGTCACCCACGGCTGAGTCTTCAAACGTTTCCCGCTCCATGACATGACACCAGTGACAAGTTGAATACCCAATGCTTAGAAAGACCGGTTTGTTTTCGGCCTTAGCGAGAGCAAACGCCTCGTCGCTCCAAGGAAACCAGTCAACCGGATTGGCGGCGTGTTGGAGCAAATACGGAGACTTTTCGAGTGCTAACCGGTTGCGAACCGGAGCGGAATCGGTAGGGAGTGAAATCACTTTGTTACGAAGGTACTTAGGACGGGCAGCGAAACACGAGCAGACGTTTTTTTTTGGAGAAAAATTGTAGATCGTTATCAATCTAAGTCTGAGCAACAGTAGTAGGCTTGGGACGCTATTGCTTATTGAAATGAATCACCGAGCAATGGTCTGTCCTATGAAATTTATGAAAAAACAGCGGCTGAAGTAGTTTTCTTCAATCTAATCTGGTGATGTCGCTTCTCGCTTTGGACGCCTCTTGGCCCAACCCTGCTTGAGGCCACTGAAACGACGGTCAAAGTGTCTAGAATCAACGCTGCGTTGGGTTGACGAACGCGGCTATTATACTCTCGATGTGTCACCGTCAAGGTATGTCATTGGCCACGATAAACCTGTCCCCGCAGAAAATTGTTCAAAATTTAGAGATCTGAAGTCTTACCTAATTTTAGAAATTTACCCCGAAAATTCCGAGGTCTGAACCTGAATTTAGCCTAAGTGCCCAACCGGATGGGGCAACAATTTCCGGCCCGTCAGCAGAACTCGCCGATGCTGACGGCGTGCGGTGCACGGGAACGAAGGCTGGACTGTTTTGGGAGGCGATGAAACGAGCTGGCTGCTGCGGTTGTGTTGGCTGTGTTGGATGAGTAATCTGTAGCTAGCGATCAATCGAAAGAGGATGAACCCTCAGTCTCTCAGCGAACTCAGTCTTCGAGAGTCCCGAGGTTTTAAATTCAGTGATTAGTAGTTGGATTTCAGCAAGACCACGCCGCTTCCGAGACGGTTCAATTGAGTTCATCCGCAAAAGCTAAACCCAAAGGAGACGAATTGGGAACCATGAGGTTGGGGGTACGCTTAGATGCGCCAGATCACTGGCAGGAAGTTGTGAATGAAAGAGTCACGCAGGAAAGAGTTAGCCGCTCATCCTGACCACGAAGCGTTGACAGGGGCAGATGCGGGCGAGGTATTGAGCCGCGAAATCAGCCAACCCGTTTCGCCGACGCTGTTAAGCAAAGCGGAAGGCCACGTGTCGACAAGCGCCAAGGCGAGTTTGTCGACAGACCGGCGCGGTCGTAGACCCTCAGCACGTATCGAAATTTCCAGCGCAGAAACTGGGAGACCCCAGCACTCTCCAC
>SIAZ01000111.1 GCA_009695405.1 Pedosphaera sp.
CCTTCGTCAGACCTCTCGAAACCCTTCCCACTCTTTCTCGGAACCACTCGGTTCATTCCATCGAGCCGCAGACTGCCGTCGGTTTTTTTCCAAATTTTAATTTCAAACGTCACGTTTCAAAAAGCTCGGTTTTTGGAAGTCCCCTTAATCCGACGGCTTTAAAAAACCAAGCTCGGGCCTCCTCAAACCGTTCTAACTGCGCACAGTAACAGGCTAAGTCGTAGGGAATCTCAAATCCCTTAAGCCAATTTTTGCGGACTAATAAGAGTTCTTCAAGCGCCTCCAAGGTACGTCCCTGCCAATGAAGAGCCTGAGAACGGTAAAGCCATCCCCACATTTCTTGCTTTTCGACTTCGATAAGTTGCAAAGCGAAGTTGAATGCGAGTTCCGGTCTTTGACGAGAGCGAGCGACGTGGAACCGCAGCTTAATAACCTCTGGATTCAATTGAGCGTCGATGGGCATATCCGCTATTTCTCGCTCGGCATCTTCTGCCAGACCCAACTCCTACCAGCCTTGGGCCGCACGGAAAATGTGCTCAAGTCGCTGATTATGTGGAAATATTGGTGGCACCCTGAGAGGAAGCTTCCGCCATCGGGCCATTAAAACGAAGCCGTTTTACCAAAGCATTCATGAAAACATTGAATTCCGCTCTTGCGGTAGCACCTAATTTGATCATTCTGGAAGCGAAAATTAACTGTAATTTAATGAAAACTCTAGCTGCGGTTCTCTCCGCCTTGCTCCTTTCCTTGGCTGTTAATGCGAAGGACGTCACCCTGACCGGCGAAGGCAAGTGCCTTAAATGTGCCCTTAAGAAGGCTGATAAATGCCAAAATGTTCTCGAGGTCAAGAAAGGTGACAAGACCACCCTCTATAAGTTGGTGGGCGATACCTCGAAGAAATTCCATGCCGAAATCTGCTCCGAAGCCAAGAAGGTTTCTGTGAGCGGCAGTTTGACCAAGACCGGAGACGACAACGAGATCGAAGTCACGAAGATCGAAGTCGTCAAGTAACCAACCCCGAGTAAGTTCACTTACTCGGTCGCAAACACCCTCTAAGCCGAATTGGCTGAGGGTGTTTTTTTGTCTCAAAAGAGTATTTTAGAGACCCCTGAAGGAGCAGGCCTTTTGGTAAGATTGAAAAGGGAAAGTAAGAAAGTAGAGGGACCTCAACCGAAACTCAGACTGCGCGTTGGTTGGCCGACATGGATTCGAACCATGACTAAGGGCTTCAAAGACCCATGTGCTGCCATTACACCATCGGCCAAACGCGGCGGCCAAGTTAGGGATGACTTGGACACTCTGGAAGCGATTTTTCTAAATGAGTTGAGGAATTCCCAAAACAAGGCACTCCCAGCCGACTGAAAAGCGGTAGAAAAATCAGCAATAAAAGGGCTAAACACAGCCAAATCCAGCGAATATCAGAGGCTGTGATGGTCGCAAAGCTCACAAATGTTTTGGCGTCTCGATTTTCAGTCAGTGCAGGTGTTCCCGAGGTCGACGGGCTTGCAAGTTACGATTGTAACCTAAAAGTGCGAACTCCGAGCTCCATCTCGGTGGGTACTCTTAGGGGGCGCCTATGTGATTCAGGAGGGGTTCCTAGGATTTATTGGTAAGGGCATCGCCTCGATCGCTGCTGGGGTTGATTGAGTTGCTCTCTGCGTTTCCTCGCCGTAGTCGCCAGTGCCACTGGCCTGCAGTTGGCCATTCGCGAACACCGAAACGTTGGCACCTTTACGACCCGCTTGTGGACAGGAATCACTCAGCCGAGCTCACCTTTACTTTGGCGCTGACGTTAATTTTCTGTGCACCGTTCACTCTGTGTAGGAAACTTATCCAACCATGAGCCGCAAACTTAACATTGCCATCGTCGGACTCGGCTTCGGATCCGAATTCATTCCCATCTATCAACGCCATCCTAATGTCCAGATGTATGCCATCTGCCAACGTTCAAAGGATAAGCTCGACGCCGTGGGGGATGCCTTTGGTGTGGAACGTCGTTACACGTCCTTTGAGGATCTTCTTAAGGATCCCCTTGTGGATGCTGTCCACATTAACTCGCCAATTCATTTGCATGCGCCACAAGCGATTGCCGCTCTGCGCGCGGGTAAGCATGTTGCTTGCACTGTCCCAGCTTGTACCACAATTGCAGAAGCTCGTGAGATCGTCAAAGCGGCTCGAGAGAGCGAAAAAAAATACATGATGATGGAGACGGTAGTCTGGAGCCGAGAGTACCTTTATGTTCGGGAATTGAGGGATACCGATAAACTAGGCCGGATCCAATTTGTGCGCGGTAGTCATTTACAGAATATGGACGGCTGGCCCGGCTATTGGGAAGGCTTGCCTCCGATGCACTACGCGACTCATTGTGTCAGTCCTTGCTTGGGGATCGTCAATGGGGAAGCTGAATTTGTCTCCTGCCTCGGGTCGGGTCGTATTGCTGAATCGCGTATTGCTAAATATGGATCTCCGTTCTCGTTTGAAACAGCTCAATTTAAGGTTCGCAATCAGGATGTTGCTGGCGAGGTAACTCGGTACCTTTTTGATGCGGCGCGCCAGTATAGGGAGAGCTTTGATTGTTACGGATCACAGACCTCTTTTGAATGGCAACTGACCGAACACGATGAACCTGTGCTGCATCTGGGTGGCGAAAAGGTTGCGAAGGTGAAAATCCCCGACTTTGGCCATTTGCTTCCCGAGGGTATTCGTGATTTCACCACCAAGGGGGTCTATGACATGAGCGAAAATGTGCACCTTAGTTTCCTTCAAGGAAGTGGGCACGGTGGGAGTCATCCGCATCTCGCCCATGAATTTGTGATGAGCGTTATCGGGAATCGTCCGAGCTTCCCCGATCTTTACCAGTCGGTGAACTGGACTATGGTGGGCATTCTTGCCCACGAAAGTGCCCTGAAGGGTGGCGAAAAGATGTACTTGCCCAACTTCAGAGGACTTTAACTCTTTTGCGGTGCCCAAATGGGGATGAAGCTAATGATGCTTATTCCCAATTAAAGCTGGGTTTGCCCGAAAGGAGACTCAGCAAAAAATTCTTTTAACGGCGCCACCAACTACGCGGCGCGCCCCCTGTTTCTAGGGGTGCTTCGTTGGGAGCGGGCGCAACTAGGTCGGAAGTGTGGCCGGTGAGTTGCCGGATCAGTAACTGGCTGCGGGCGGCGGTGAGAGCCATAATAAACTCGTCATAACCGGCCCAGCGAGCCTTGGGATTTTTGGCCATCGCCCTCGCAAGCGCTTCGCTTGTCGCCTGAGTGACTTTTGGATTCACTTCTGAGGCCGCCTTGAGTGGAATAGTCAGGTGGGCGGCAACGACATCCTCCACCGAGGGAGCTTCAAAAGGGACTCGGCCAGTCAGGGCATGATGCAAGGTTCCGGCGAGGCTGTAGATGTCGCACAAAAAAGTGTCCCCTTCCTGACGGACCCGTTCCGGAGCGATGTAGTAAGGGGTGCCAAAGATAGGGGCATAGTTGTCGGTCTCAGCATCGGTTTTTTTAGCGAGACCAAAATCGACGACTTTAGGTTCGCCATCTGAACTGAAGAGAATATTGCCTGGTTTGATATCCAGATGCAGCAAGCCCCGCTTGAGTGCCGCTTGGAGCGCTGAGGCGACCTTAATCCCGGTGTCGAGAACATCGAGTTCGGGAATCGTTCCACTCTTTTCGATACGAGAATCGAGGGTGCCATTATCAGCCAGTTCCATGGCGAGGTAGCGAAGTCCGTCGTGATAGTCGAAGGAGTAAATATGGATAATGTTCGTGTGATTGACTTGGGCACAAGCGCGGGCCTCGACAGCGAAACTGGTCACCGCGCTTGAATCCTCAGCGAACTCACGTTTCATCAACTTGACAGCGACTTCTCGTTGAAGAGCCGTATCCCAAGCTCGGTAGACCGTGCCCATTCCTCCTGAAGCAATCTCCGAGCGAATCTCGTATTGGCGCAGTATCATGGGCATCAAGATTTGGTGGCCGCATTTAGTGCAAGCCACTTGTTCAAGAGGTGCTAGATCGCCGGAAATGAACTGCTTCGCTTTACAGTTTGGGCAGCTCACCATCTTAAGTGATTTACGAGGGGAAATCTCCATTGTATAGACTGAAAGGTGAACGGACGCCTCGTTCGACTACGACCCAGACCAGGGTCGAGCCTTACCTAGGCTTGAGGTTGATCCTATTTTTTCTTTTGATCGAGGTTTGCGGCGAGATCCTGAGGACTCAACTGCGATTCAAATCCGTTGGAGGGTACTTCCATTTTAACTAACCATAAAAGAGCATTTAGGAAAATCTTCCGTTGATTTTCATCGCCCCAGTTGGCGTGGGTATGGCCCCCAGTAAACCCAAGTCCACGCCCGCCGTCGGCTCGATCAATTGTCCACATCATCGCTTCCCGACGACCGGTCGCCGCCGCCACATGCGCATATGGGCCGGCTGGCCATACATAAGGTCCATTGCGAACTGAGTCAGTAGGGTTGTCGCTGAGGAGTCAAGTGGCCGGTTCAGTTCCCTCCGCCCAGCGCATGTTAAAATACCATTCGTCCCGCGTCGAAAAAGGTTTCACACCTCGACTGATTGGATGTTTGGGAAAGGTAGTAAATTTGGGAGACCACATAGGGTTAACGCTGTAGTGATCTTCGTAATGTCCACCAATCCAGCGTTTCATCGCCGTCGCAGGATCACCTGTGGGAACTTCAACGCCGTAATGAGCAAATCCCAAGCCGCCGCCTCGGGCAGCCAAGGCGTCGAGCACCTTAACGCGATCAGGCCGTATTGCCGGATGCCCGCCTTCTCCGTCGGCATATACCACCACCGCATCGGCTGTGGTTATCGATGAATTGTCGTCCTCAACTTTGTCGCCATTCACTCGCGTGGGCCATCCGTTTGAATAGACCAGCACTTGAAGACCGGGATGACCCGCGAGGCACTTTTGGAAAAGAAGACAGCCCCCCGAAATTCGTGCATGCCTAGGGGATGACTGGGCCGGCCAGCGATCAGAACGAGACGGCGATCGGCAGCGCTGACTTGGAGTGTGATCAGCAGAACGGCGACGAGTAAGGTAGAACGTTTCATAGGATCAATAGACGGGGTGACAGAGTTAAGGGTAAAGAGGATGAAGGAAAGGCCTGATCTTGTTTGGCACATTTAGTTGGACCTAGTTTAGCCCTCAAATAGGTCGATTTAAGCCTAAATTCGGGGTCGGAGTGTTTCCGTGGTAGCTTATTATTGCGGACCATTGATGCCACCTATTGAAATCATCGATTGACCTTGTGGGCGGTGCTGAGGTTCAAACAGTCCGTGCAACCCGATTTTCACCTCGTGCGCACCGCCTTATTGGCGGGGGTCGCAGCTAGTTTCCTCTTTGGCTCAGCACAAATAGCTTGGGCTGATGCCTCTCTCAATTCCTTGTTCACGGATCATGCTGTCTTACAGCAAGGACGTGCAGTGCCCGTTTGGGGGCGTGCTGATAACGGTGAGAAAGTCACCGTCGAATTTGCCGGCCAGAAAGTTTCAACAGTAGCGTCGAACGGTTCGTGGAAGGTCCAACTGAAGCCGATGAAAGCAACCTCCGAGGGTCGGGTGCTCAAGGTTATCGGAAAGAACGCCTTGGAAATCTCTGATGTCGTGGTGGGCGAAGTCTGGATTTGTTCTGGGCAATCCAATATGGAATGGCCGTTGTCGGCGAGCTTTGAACCGGCTGCAGACATTGCCGCCAGCGTGAATCCTAATCTACGACTGTTTACCGTGACCAAACGCCGATCGCCGAATCCTCGGACGGATCTGGATCACGCTAAGCATTCTTGGGCTTCCGCCTCGCCGGCTGCGGTTAAATCTTTCTCTGCTGTTGGCTATTATTTTGGTCATCACCTTCAACCTGCTCTCGGCGTGCCCGTGGGATTGATCCACACCAGTTGGGGAGGGTCGCCGGCGGAGGTCTGGATCAGCAGCGACGTCCTTAAAGACAATCACGTCTACAGCCGAGATATTCTAGATGCCGCCTTGCCCTCCCTACGCGCTCATGCTGAAGCTCTAAAGAAGTGGTCAGAGGCCAAGAAGACTGCTGAGGCCAAGGGGGAGGTCTTTACTCAAAGAAGCCCGGGAGCACCGTGGTATCCGGCTGAATTATATAACGGGATGTTGCGCCCTCTAATGCCCTACGCGATTGCTGGTGCCATCTGGTATCAGGGGGAGTCCAATGCGGGCCGAGCGTGGCAATACCGGGATCTCTTCGGTGATATGATCCGCAACTGGCGCAAAGATTGGGGACAGGGTGATTTTCCTTTTCTCGCTGTTCAATTGGCTCCTTGGGATAAGAGTCGAAAACGCTCCCTGGCCGAAATAACCGCCAAACCAATGGAAAGCGATTGGGCAGAATTAAGGGAAGCTCAAGATTATGTGGCTACGACACTAAAGAAAGTGGGCGTGGCAGTAATTACGGATGTCGGAGACAAGGATGATATCCACCCGACTAAGAAGGAACCGGTGGGAGCGCGGCTTTCCTTGCTAGCGCAAAGAATAGCCTACGGTAAAAGCCTCAAATTCAGCGGGCCTACCTACGGCTCTGTGGGTCATGCTGGATCGTCATTGGTGCTCAGTTTTAATCACGCCAGGGGTCTCAAAACCATGGGGCAACCGGATGCAACGGGATTTGCAGTCGCCGGCGAAGATCGTGTCTGGCATTGGGCGAACGCTGAGGTCCTCGGAAACACCGTCCGGCTCTCGTCGGCAGAGGTACAAAAGCCCATCGCTATTCGCTATGGCTGGTCTGATTTCCCGGTCTTAAACTTGTTCAATGCCGAAGGTCTTCCCGCAGCGCCTTTCCGTACCGACAATTGGCCTGTAACGACCCAGAGATAGAAAACCTTGGTGAGTGCGGACCTGTTTTTAAATGGGTCCGCATTCGGTTAGATCGTTAAGCAACCCGCCGATTTAGATCGCGACCACTCCTTTAATAGCTGGATGCGGATCATAACCGCTGAGAGTGAAGTCTTCGTAGATGAACTCCTGCAATTCCTGCCGCTCAGGATTCAAAGTCAGTGTCGGATGTTCGCGAGGCGCGCGGGAAAGTTGCAACTGCACTTGTTCCAAATGATTTGAGTAAATGTGCAGATCGCCGAAAGTGTGAATGAAATCCCCCGGTTGAAGACCCGTCACTTGTGCCACCATCCGTGTTAGCAAGGCGTAACTAGCGATATTAAAGGGAACACCAAGAAAAAGATCGGCGCTCCGTTGATAGAGTTGGCAACTGAGTCGACCTTCGCTGACATAAAACTGAAACAAAGTGTGGCAGGGCGGTAAGGCCATCCTCTCGATCTCCGAAGGATTCCATGCAGAAACAATCAGGCGTCGGCTATTGGGGTTTTTGCGAATTTGCGAAATCACCGAATCGATTTGGTTGATGGATCGGCCATCAACTCCGCGCCAGTCTGTCCATTGGGCACCATAGACCCTCCCCAGATTACCATCGGCATCTGCCCACTCGTTCCAAATGGTAACGCCGCGGTCTTGCAACCAGCGGACATTCGTTTCGCCGCGCAGAAACCACAGTAATTCATAGATAATACTTTTGAGATGAACCTTCTTGGTGGTGACTAAGGGGAAGCCTTCAGTCAGAGAGTAGCGTGCTTGGGCCCCAAAAAGGGAGTAGGTGCCCGTACCTGTACGGTCTGCTTTGAAGGTCCCATTTTTTAGGACTTGTTGAAGAAGTTCGTGGTATTGACGCATGAGTCGGTCCCGAGGTTGTTCCTAGCCATTTTAGCCGGAGCGTTATTCGTCGATCATCCTCGAAAAATTTTATAGAGAAAGACAGATCTACCCCTGTGGGCACTTCAGTTATTAAGTCTCGAGCGCGGTGCAAAAACCGGATTGGCGTAAGGCTTCAAAAAGGACAATGGCGACACAGTTTGATAAGTTGAGCGATCGCGCTGACGGATTAGGCATCGGAATATCGAGCCACGTCTCGCGATAACACTCCAGCAATCCGGACGGTAATCCGGCTGTTTCGCGTCCGAATACGAGATAATCTTCCGGTTGAAAGGAGGCGTCGACATAGCTTCGTGGTGCCCCTTGTTCAATCATCCAAAGGCGGGCGCTTGTCGGTAATGCGGCGGAAAAGGCTTTCCACGAGGCCCAGCGTTGCCAAGTGACAAGCTTCCAGTAGTCCATACCCGCACGGGCTAATTGACGGTCGTTAATCTCAAATCCCAAGGGCTCAATTAAGTGGAGTGTACTGCGGGTCGCAGCACAGAGACGGGCAATGTTCCCAGTGTTTGGCGGAATCTCAGGTTCAAGCAGGACAATATTCATCACTCATTGATCTGCCGGATGTGGACGTCGCGGAGTCCCTAATTTACGGTAAAAGACAGCCCAAAGAACCAACCCGTTTGCTGGGGCAGTCATTCCCGCAAGACAACGATCGCGACTGTTCAGCATAGTTAGAATCGAGTCGCTCGGAAAACGACCCTGCCCCACCTGAACTAACGTTCCCACAATACCTCGGCACATTTTGTAGAGAAAACCGTCTGCCTCAATCACTACGGTGATCAGGGGCCCCGATCTCCGGATATCACACCGAGTCAGGCGCCGCACCGTATGCTGACGCTCATAGCCCGGCGTGGCGCTGAAAGCGATAAAGTCATGGCTCCCAATAAGAACGGTTGCCGCGCGGCGCATCGCCGTCACGTCAAGAGGCTTGGGAACGTGCCATTGATGCCGCAGCAGCCGTGGATCATGGGCGGGACTGTTCCAAAGGGTGTACCTGTATTGTTTCCCTACTGCGTCAAATCGAGCATGGAAGTCGGGCCGCGTCCGGGCCGCCTTAACCACTCGGATATCGGGTGGAAGATGCGCATTGGCCGCCAATAACAACTTCGCTCCATCCATTCGCCACGACTCGGCCGGAATATCAAAGTGGACAGACATCCCTCGAGCATGGACTCCAGTATCTGTCCGCGAAGAACTCATCACCCGCGGTTGGCTGGGGAATAGGCGCGCCAAAGCTTCCTCCAACTTTTCTTGGACACTGATTCCCTTCGGCTGAAGCTGCCAACCCAAGTAGTCCGTGCCGTCATAGGCCACGGTCAATCGGAGACGCACCCATCCCATGGGAGCGTCGTCAGCGCGTTCTCGGGTCCGTTTCACGTCGATAGGCTATGACCCCCACTCAAGGTGTCAGACTGTCCAAATACCCTTGCAACAGCACCGCAGAGGAAGCGGCGTCGATTTTGCCGCGTTGATCACTCGCTCGGGTTCCCCCACTTCGGAGGGCCTTCGATGCCGAGACCGTGGTTAACCGTTCGTCCCAAGTTCGGATAGGAACGGCGATCACATCCTTTAAGGCCGCAATGAAGACGCGGACCTTGGCGGCAGCTTCACCGTAGCTGCCATCCATATTGCGGGGCATTCCGATCAGGATCTGTTCCACCTGTAATTCGCGGATCAGTTCCCTTAACCGTTCAATAAACTTAGAAAAGGGCTCGGCGGCTATAAATTCAACCGGTCGAGCTATCATCTTTAATTCGTCGCTGGTAGCGACTCCAATCCGCACTGTGCCATGGTCCAGAGCAAGAATTCGCATGAGTCAAAGGAGCGAAGCAGAATCCTCATCAATCAACAAGACGGCTGACGCATTGCGACGGAGTACCGAGGCGGGACAGAGGGAATTGATCGGGCCCTGAAGCATTTCTCGCACTGGGATAGCTTTACGTTTTTCCGGAGCCACACAGACGACCTTTCGCGCCGTCATCAGTGCTGGAAGAGTCAGGGTTAAAGCGTAAGGAGGGACACTCTCTAGCGAGGGGAAATGCCCCTCTTTGACCTGCTGCATTTTGCAAGCGTCGTCGAGCCTCACCAGTTTAACCCATTCAGAATCATCCAGCCGAGCCACATGGGGATCATTGAAAGCCAAATGGCCATTCTCGCCGACCCCTAGGCAACAAAGGTCGATGGTCTGAGCCTCCAACAGGGATCGGTATCGGGCGCACTCGACATGGGGTAAATCACAATCGCCCTCAAGATAATGAAACGCCTTGGGATGCACTAGTGATTCAACCTTCTCTTTCATATACCGTCGAAAACTGGCTGGATGATTTCCCGGGATGCCGAGGTACTCGTCCATGTGAAAAAGAGTGACTAGTGACCAGTCGATTCCGCCAAGTTCCACAAGATTCTTGAGGAACTGAATCTGAGAGTTACCCGTAGCTAAAATCGCGGCAGCACGCCCTTGGCGAGCAAGAGTTTCAGCGAGATAATAGCGGACATGAAGTGCGACATGCTGGGCTAGTTGCGGTTGAGTAGAGAAGACATGAACCTGCAAAGCGTCAGCCTTGAAGGAACGAACCGGGGTTACAGAAGCGCTCATCGCGACGCGGACACTGCGGTAAATTTGAGCCTTCGACAAGCGGAGGAACAGGTAAAAGTCGCCGGAAGTGGCGAATCTCTTGAGTGCCTCACTTAACACTTTGCCGAGTAAACTCTCTTTTAAATCTGTCTAAAAATTTCTACCCAAGTGCTTCGGGATTTAAAGGATCAACGTCTTGAAATCTCAAGCTCTCAAGAAATTTACCTTTGCTTTGATCATTCAATCATGTTTGGGTTGCTCAGATTAAATTATGACAAACAAGAAAACTAAAATGTTAGCCGCAGTAGCCCTATTTGGGTTGCAAGCTGTAGCGAACGATATTGAGCCAACAAAGGAGAATTACTCTGTTCCTTTCACGACACAGTCCATTGTTATTGATGGCGCTTTGGGCGAGTGGTCTGGTGTTCCCATTCTCGCTGATCCAAAATTCTCTATTCCCAAGGGGAAGGGATCCGCTGGAACCTATGTTCTTTTTGAAGAATATGGTGGCGGGACTTGGTCCGGTCCAGATGATCAGACCTCCGCTGTTCAGATTGTCTATGATGCAGACAATGTCTATTTCGGCTTTGTGGTGACGGATGATTACCATGAAAACGCAGCCAATAGCGCTTGGAACGGTGATTCAATCCAATTGATGATTGCCAATGGCGATCGCACCGCTCAGGTCGCCCTTTACAATTATGCTTTGGGCGGCACCGACGGAGCACTTGCTGAATCGACGATTGTTAACCACGAGGCGGGACCGGGCGGCACTGAAGCCGTCGTGACTCGCAACACTGCTGGCAAGCGGACCATCTACGAAATCAAGCTCCCCAAGGCGGCGCTGGGTATCACAAAGCTCGCTGGCGACGTCAAGTTCGGTCTAGGTA
>SIAZ01000112.1 GCA_009695405.1 Pedosphaera sp.
CTTACCCAGTTGTTGCGACTGGGTCCCGCTGTTTAAATTGTCAGGTGTATTCACCAACGTAGGGCAACATTTTCAGCGGCTTATGTCTAGCCGTTTCTTTTACCCCCTTTCCATCGGCCCTTTCCAGCCACCAGCCAAACGCCCTGCGGGAACGTCTCCAACTGCGATTGGAGACACCTCGCGAACCAGCGGGATGGAGTAATACAGAGGGTGAGGGATTAGGACATGCTCGGGTCAATTGTCCCATTCAGCCAACCAATCCAATCCGTTGAATGTGTCATCAGGGATCTTGTTGCTATACACGAGATTCCCGCTGCCACAAAATCATCCTCGAGCGATAGTGACCCTCGATGCCAAGCTGCGACGCGAAAAAGAAACAGCTTCCGGCCGCGATGGGGCGGATATCGGCCAAACTTATAAATGAGATACTCTGGCGCATCGGGCACACCGGCCGCGGTTAGTCGCCATAGTGTAGACCAGTCCCACTTCCACGATGCGGTCCGACTGAAGAAACTTCGTCCGACGGGGCTTCCTGTTTTCCTGGGTTGGTATTTCCCGGTTTTAGTTTTGCCTCAGAGAACGAGCCCTTAGGAGACGTGGTCTGTTTTTTCTGAGGTCTAAAATTAGAAGCGATTGATGGCCGTCTGACATTCCAATTCAGTAAATCCGAGTGCGGATACAATGCCGCCGGCCTTCGACCATGTTTCTTGGTACTCTGCGGAAGCGATCGAATCTGAAACGATACCGGCCCCAACGTGAAACCAAGCGCGTCCGTCTTTGAGTACAACGGTGCGGATAGCGATGCTAAGTTGGCTTTCTCGGTTGAAGCCAAGGTAGCCAATGCAACCGGTGTAGGGCCCGCGCGCAACCGGTTCAAGAACGTCGATAATCTCCATAGCACGAATCTTTGGAGCCCCAGTGATACTGCCACCTGGAAAACAGCTTTCTAGGACGTCGAGATGGGTTAGATGCGCCCGGATAGTGGATTGGATTGTAGAGACGAGATGTTGGACTTGAGCAAAACGTTCGAGGTGTGCCAAGTGGGGAACATTGACGGAACCAAACTCACTGACCCGTCCGAGATCATTACGAAGCAGATCGGTAATCATCACCAGTTCTGCGCGTTCTTTTTCACTGGTGATGAGTTCCTGAGTGAGTGCCGCATCTAAAGTGGGATCGATATGACGGGGGCGGGTTCCCTTGATGGGTCGGGTTACGGCATGACGACCGCTGAGGCGGAGGAAGAGTTCTGGCGATGAGGAGCAGATCGAAAATTCATCTGCGGCTAAAAAGGCTGCAAAAGGAGAGGGGGAAACCCGGCAGAGTTGTTCGAAGAGATCGAGTCCACCGTAGGCCCATTTGGCGTCGAGACGTTGGGCAAGGTTGACTTGGTAAATGTCGCCGGAGCGGATCCAATCTTGAGCCAGTTTGACGGCTTGAAGGAATTGGTGTTTAGGAAATGAGGATTGGAGAGAAGATTCGCTATGGTTTATAAAAGGAGTTGAGAGAGTGAAAGGAAGTGAACTGGGTTCGGAGAGGAGTTGGTGTTTCCACCAATCAAGATCCGTATCCGCCCTTGATTGGGAGCGTTCGCCATTGGCTTCGAGGCCGGTGGAGACGATAAAAACAGAATTCTCCAAATGATCAAAGACAACGAGGCTGGCATAGAATCCAAGGTTACAGTCGGGCAACTCCAAGTCGTGGATGGTGTGGCGGCTGAGGCGGGGTTCGACGAAGTATTTGAGGTCGTACCCCCAGAAACCGAAAATGCCGCCCAAAGGGAAGGGAGGGGACTCTTCGTCGAGGAGTTCGAATCGAGCGATGAGAGCATTCAGCAAGGCCCAAGGATTTCCGAATTGGACTTCCGAATTTGTACCGAGTTGGAGTGTTTCGCAGCGGGATCCGCTGGATCGGAAGCGAAGGAAAGGACGTGCGGTGACAAACGAGTAGCGTGCCGAGGGAACCTCGAGCATGCCGGTGCGTAGAACGACGAGCCCTAGTTCGAGTTCGAGTCGTCTGGCGAGGGATTCCGGTGTTTGCAGGGTATGAACGGATTGAATCAGCGACCGCATGGAAGATCAGGGGGTTAGTGAGGCTCAGTCCGCCGCTGAAGGAGACATAGAAAAAGCAAAAACGCTGAGAACGCATAGCGAACCCAGCGGCTTAATGCAAACTCTCAACGACGGAGAGTCTTTCAGCTTTTACTTACCCGACTCAATAGCGAGAAGTTCGACTTCAAAAATAAGAGTCGAGTTGGGCCCGATTGACCCACCGGCACCTTGGGCGCCGTAGGCGAGTTCGGAGGGAATAGTAAATTGAAATTTCTCTCCAACCTTCATAAGTTGCACGCCTTCAGTCCAACCTGGGATGACGCCATTCAAGGGGAATGAGATTGGCTCTTTGCGATCGACAGAGCTATCGAAAACCGTGCCATCAATGAGGGTGCCGTGATAGTGAACCTTAACAGTGTCGGTCGCCTTAGGAGATTTAGCACCGTCAGCACCGGCTTTGAGAACTTTGTATTGGAGTCCACTGGCGGTGGATTTGACTCCGTCTTTTTTCGCATTCGCGGCGAGGTAAGCGGCGCCCCTCTTGGTGTTTTCATCACCAGCAACGGCCTGAGTGGCTTGACGTTTCTGCATAAGGCTTGCTTTAAAGTCGCTCAAGGTTTTTTCCAATTCGGCATCGGTTAGTTGCATTTTGGTGCCAAAACTATCGGCGATGCCTGCGGCGAGGGCTTTTCCGTTGAGTTCAAGCCCCTGCTTTTTCATGCTTTTTCCAATGTCAGCGCCGATGGCGTAACTGGAACGGGACTTTTCGTTGGTGAGGTCTAGCTTGTCTTGTGCCAAGGCGGCTGAAGCGGAGAGCGTGGATATAATCAATGTTGCAAGATGTTTGTTCATGAGCAAGCCCGCGGCGCAAGGAGGCGAAGCAGGGAGTGACGTTTGGTGAATTATCGGTATCTGTGGAAGGAAAATCAGCTAATCAAGAGTTTGATTTGGACTGAAACTGGGAGAGAAGACGTGTCTCGAGACTTCCTAGGTTCAGGTGGGATCCAATCACAATCTAAAGGGAAGTTGCCAAAGCTTTCGGGTTGTGGAGAAGGCTATTCACTGGTTGATTGGATTCGTTCAGTGGGTTTTCTTCCGAGTGAAAACGTGGGTGCTATGGCCGAAGAAGACCTCTGCTCCTTCCATGAGCGTTTCGCTCAGAGTGGGGTGAGGGTGAACGATTTGGGCGAGGTCATGAACGGTCGCCCCCATTTCTATAGCCACCGTGCCCTCACCGATCAGTTCACCGGCACCGTGACCGACAATTCCGACGCCAAGAATCCGTTCGGTGCTTGGGTCGATGATGAGTTTTGTAAGACCATCGGTTCGGTCATAGGTCAAAGCGCGACCGCTAGCGCCCCAAGGGAATTTGGCGACTTCGATTGGGATCCCTTTGGCTTTGGCCTCGGTTTCAGTGAGTCCTACCCAAGCCACTTCTGGGTCTGTGAAGATGACAGCGGGTATGAGGTAGTCGCGATTCACCGAGTGCCCCTCCCCGGCGATATTATCGACGGCGATCCGAGCTTCCTTGCTGGCTTTGTGGGCGAACATGATCCCTCCGGCAACATCACCGATCGCGAAGATGTTAGGATCAGTGGTGGTCATTTTCTCGTCGACTCGGATGAATCCCTTATCGTCCTTTTGAACGGCCGTATTTTCCAAACCAAGATCTTGACCATTGGGAATGCGCCCGACCGAAACCAAGACGCGGTCGTAGTATTCCTCTAATTTTTGACCGTTATAGTCGATAGTGACTTTGATCTGTTTTGCTGAGGTCTTCATTTCAAGGACCTTTGCCTTGAGACGAACCTCTTTGAACGCTTTTTTGGCATAGGCTGCTACAGGTCGTATGAGATCAGGATCTGCTCCAGTGAGGAGGGCTTCGACGGCTTCGACCACAGTGACCTGAGATCCCATAGAAGCGTAGACCGTTCCCAGTTCCATACCGATATAACCGCCACCGACCAACAGCAACTTTTCTGGGATATCTGCCATCTCGAGAGCCTCAGTGGAGGTCATGACTCGAGGGTTGCCGAGGTCGAAGGCTTTCGGAAGAGCCGGACGAGAACCCACGGCGATAATCGCGTTGGTAAATTGGATGTACTGTTGGCCCTGTGACGTCTCGACTCGGAGAGTGGTAGAAGTCTCAAAGTGAGCACGGCCATGGAGTACAGTTACTCCGCGCATTTTGGCGAGGCTGGCGATGCCAGAACCGAGTTTCTCAAGAATGGAGTCCTTCCAGAGACGGAGTTTGTCGAGTTCGATCCGTGGTTCCCCGAAGGTGATCCCGCGATGAGCCGATTCCCGTGCGGCGGTGATCATGTGAGAGGCATTCAGTAGAGCCTTGGAGGGGATGCATCCTCGGTTCATACAAACACCGCCAAGGCGAGGATCACGCTCGATGAGCAGGACCTTCTTACCCAGATCGGCGGCGTGAAAGGCGGCAGCGTAACCGCCGGGGCCGGCCCCAATGACAACGAGATCAGTCTGAATCGGTTCCATGACGCAAAAGGCTTAGAGTTTTACCTCGGCTTCTTCAAATCCCTCGATGGCCTTGACCAGATCCACCGTGAATCGGGCGGCAGCACCGCCGTCAATGACCCGATGGTCGTAACTAATTGTGAGTGGCATCATAAGACGCGCCTCGATCCGCCCTTCGGTGGTCACTATTGGTTTTAAGCGAGATTTGCCGAGTCCGAGAATGGCAACCTCCGGTTTGTTAATGATCGGAGTGAAATGCGAACCACCAATAGCGCCTTGGTTAGAAATAGTGAAAGTTCCTCCTTTCATCTCCTCCGCGCCGACTTTTCGATCACGCGCTCTAGGAGCGATGAGTGCGAGTTCGCGAGAAATTTCCAGAAGCGACTTTTTATCCGCATCCTTGAGCACCGGCACCAGAAGTCCAGCGTCGGTATCCACAGCAATGCCGATATGGAAATACTGTTTAAGCACTAGAACCTCGGCGACCTCATTGAGACTCGAGTTAAACTTGGGATGCTTCTGTAGCGCACCAACCAGTGCCTTAATAATAAAGGGCGTTGGTGTTAGCTTAACCCCTGCGGCTTCATAAGCGGCTTTGTGGCGGATACGTAAGGTCTCGATGACGCTCATATCAGCCTCATCGAATTGGGTCACATGAGGAAGTGTAACCTTGTTTTCCAGCATACGGCTGGAAATAATCTTTCTTAGGGCGGTGAGAGGTTCGCTAGTGACCGGTCCGTAAAGTCCGAAATCTTGATTAACAAGAGGAAAACTGAGGCCTTGAGGTCCCTCGGCGTAGCGACCCGCTCGGGCGACTTTGGCCTCGAGTTTTGAGACGTAGCGGGCCAGATCTTCCAATTGAACACGGCCACCGGAACCGCTGCCACGGACCCGAGACAGGCGGATACCGAGATCTCTAGCTACCTTGCGGACGTAAGGACTCGCGGCGGGAGTAGGACCTTCCTCGCTCTCGTCTCCTGTCACAATGTCACTTTCGCTCTCGTCGTCCTTTGTAACTAGGGGAGCTATCTTCTTGGTAATGGACTTCGACTTGGGCGGCGCGCTGGGGGGCGATCCGGAACCTTCGAGGGTAAGTAAAATTGTGCCCACGGCAATGGTGTCGCCCTCCTTTACTATTACCGAAGCCACTGTGCCGGCAGAGGGCGAGGGGATGGGCGCGATGGCTTTCTCAGACTCCAGTTCAAGGATAGTCTGACCTGTGGTGATAGTATCGCCCGCTTTGACGAGCACACTGACGACTTTGCCGCCTTCGGCTCCATCCCCGATCTTTGGAAACCGTACGTCCATAATTAAGTGTGTTCAATGTGAGCCAACTAGGCCGAGGGATGAAATAGTTTTTTTTGTACAAAACAGGTCTAGGCGATTGACAATCGTAAAAAATCTTTTTTTCGCTTTAACTGGAAGGTTTTAAGAATCGAAAGTATCGTTTTTCTATGAAAATTCACTATCTCGGGGCCGCCCGTACCACGACGGGTTCGATGTATCTTGTTGAGGTGAATGGAGCAAAAATTCTTCTTGAGTGTGGTTTAAATCAGGGAAGACGTGAGGAATCGTTAGCTCGGAACCGTGAATTCCTTTTCGATCCTGCAACTCTGGATGCGGTGATTTTGAGCCATGCTCACATTGATCATTCGGGTAATCTGCCCTCCCTTTGTAAGAAGGGATACACGGGCAATATTTATGCGACTTTTGCGACCCGTGATTTGTGTGCGGTGATGCTAGAGGATTCGGCGCGAGTGCAGTTGGCGGACAGTCAGTTTGTTTCGCGACAGAGAGCCAAGGAGGGATTGCCTCCGGTTGAACCCTTATACTCAGTGGAAGATGCGGAGAGAGCTAGCCGTCAATTTGTTGCCATTAACTACGAGCGGAGGATGTCGGTGGCTCCAAGCGTTACCTTGGAGTTTCGCGATGCCGGCCATATTCTTGGATCGGCTCAGGTGATTTTGGATATTCGAGAGGGTGATCGAAATTATCGGTATCTGTTCAGCGGAGATATTGGGCGCCCGGATCAAGAAATTCTGCGAGATCCCCAAACGGTCGAGGGTGTTGATTTTCTGCAAATCGAAAGCACTTACGGAAATCGCGAACACGAAGACGCCGGAGATTCTCGAGAGCAGCTATGTCGCTTTATGTCGGCGGCTTTGGGACGTGGAGGAAAGGTGATTGTACCAGCCTTTGCCGTGGGGCGGACCCAACAGTTGGTTTATGTCTTAAATCAGCTGTGTGAAGCCGGACTTGTGCCTCGGGTGCCGATCTATGTTGATAGCCCCCTCAGTGTTAATGCTACCGAGGTGTTTCGTCTTCATTCAGAGTGTTTTGATTCCGAGACGTACGAGCACCTTCGCACCAAGGGAAATCCGTTCGGTATGGAAAATCTCACCTACATTCGCGAAGCGTCGCAGTCGAAGAAGTTAAACGAAGTCACCGAACCTTGCATCATCATTAGTGCCTCGGGAATGGCTGAAGCTGGCCGGATCCGCCATCATCTCGCTAATAACATTTCCAACCCCAAAAATCTCATTCTGTTTGTGGGGTTTTCTGCGGAACACACCTTAGGTCATCAGATCGTGTCGGGCCGCAGCCCAGTCAATATTTTTGGTATCCCCCATAATGTTCAAGCTGAGGTAGGTCGAATCGATGCCTTTTCCGGTCATGCGGGGCGTTCTGAGTTGCTGGCCTATGCCAAAGGCTTGGGGGGAGATATCCGTAAAATTACAGTCATTCACGGGGAAGAAATTCCTTCGTTAGCTTTTGCTGAAGCTCTGAGGAAACTCAAGCCTCAGGCGGACGTAATAGTGCCTGTTCGAGGCCAAGTCATTGACTTTTAGTGGGGGCTTCACCGATTTGAGATTGTTTCTCGTCGCTGAGTCCGCTTCAAACGGTGTGTGCAATTGAAGTTTAAGAGTGTTGAAGGTTCAGTAATCGCTCCGGTCGGGTATCGGACCGCAGGCGTTTTTTGCGATATTAAGCGCTTGGGGACAGGCAAGGGGTCCGACAAGGGCCAAAAGCGAGACCTCTGTTTGCTAGTAAGTGAGAATCCTGCGGCCGTGGCGGGGTTATTTACTACTAACCAAATCTGTGCGGCACCGGTAAAAGTGTGCGTTCCCCGTGTCGCAAAAGGATTAGCTCAGGCCATTGTCATCAACTCGGGCAATGCCAATGCGTGTACCGGACGTCAGGGGATGAAGGACGCTTTACTAATGACTTCGGCTGCGGAGAAAGTGCTAGGATTGCCCGATGGACGCGCCTTGGTGGCTTCAACGGGCCGGATCGGAGTGACATTGCCCATGGCTCAGGTGCTTGCTGGAATTTCTGCAGCGGCTGAAGGCCTCGGATCCGGGGTCGCTCATGCAGTTCATTCCGCTGAGGCTATTATGACCTCCGACACTAAACCCAAAACTTTGGCGATTGAGTTTAAGATGGGAGGCAAGACTGTTCGGGTAGGTGGCATGTGCAAAGGGGCTGGGATGATTCAACCGGGAATGTCGCCGACGGGCGCTCGTCCTGCATCGATACCAGTGGGTTTGCATGCGACGATGTTATGCTTCTTAACCACGGATGCTGATGTGGCTGCCAAGCCTCTTCAATCCGCTCTCAATCAGGCAGTGGCAACGAGTTTTAATCGGATCACCGTGGATGGCGACATGAGCACCAACGACACTGTGTTGTTGATGGCTAATAGTCTCTCAAAGGCCCCATCGGTTCGAAAGACGAGCGGCAAGGAGTATGAGACATTTCTAGCGGCACTGAGTTATGTTTGTTTAGAATTAGCGAAAATGATTGTTCGTGACGGTGAAGGAGTTCATCGGGTGGTGACAGTGAAGGTTGAGGGGGCGCGATCTTTCGTCGAGGCGGATGCGGCGGCGAGATCCGTAGCCAACAGTTCGTTAGTGAAGACCAGTTGGCACGGCGGTGATCCTAATTGGGGGCGTATTATTGATGCGGTGGGATATAGCGCGGCGACGGTGGTTGAAGATAAAGTGGATATTGGCTATCGAGCGATTGGTTCGAGAAAAACTCAATGGAGCCTCCGCCGTGGTCAACCGACCCGTACTTCATTTGCAGAACTATGGAAGACCGTTCAGGCGGATGAATTTGAGTTAATCATCCGGTTAAATTTGGGGACGGGATCCGCCCTGATGTACGCTGCAGATTTGACTGAGGAGTATGTCGACTTCAATAAGGGAGCAATTGCAGATCCATCGCAGGCGGGCTCTTTAGGGGGTTAAACCAACGAGCGATAAAATCGTCGGAAAACCATCTAGATACGAATGCCCGCGATGAAACTCTCGATTCGGCGGAGCAGGCCGTTTTATGTGTTTGCCGCGGCGCTGGTTATTGGGATTGGCCTGCTGTGGCGGTCGGGCCTTCTTCCATTCCCCTATTTCATTTCTAAATATGGAGGAGACTCACTTTCGGCCCTTGTCGTCTTCCTTTGCGTTGGATTCGTTTATCCTCTCAGCAGTTCGTTGCGGATTTTTCCCATCGCCATTTGCTTCACTTGGGCGATTGAATTTCTGCAGCTTTATCACGACTATTGGATCGATGAAATCCGCTCAATGCTCCTTGGGCGACTGATCCTTGGCACGACGTTTAATAGCCCAGATCTTATGGCGTATGCTTTGGGTATTGCGATTGGAGCCTTAGTGGAGCACTTCTATTTTAAACAAAAAACAATTCAAAGACCTAATCATTCACTTCTCTTTTCAAGCGATTTAAGACGCGTGATGAACCCGAGTTGAAGACTGGCTCATTTGCTATATCCATTCGGTTCGATTAAAGAAGGGCGTTCCTCTCCTCGGCATGGGAGCGAGGCTGGTGAGGGTGAATGCACTGCCGTCTTTCCACCGATCGAAGACCTCCACGAACCAGTATTGCAAAGGCCCGCAGATCGGGGGATTCACAGAGGCCGCGGGCAAACTGAATCTGCACGCGCGGACTGGCTGCGGTCACTGCGGCCGCAAGCGCCGGATTGTTGATCGTCTTAGAGCCCTTTCGAACCAATGTCGGATCGATACTGCATACCCTCAAACCGGATGCGACTGCAGGCGTCGTAGGCTCGAATGCGAGCTGACTTTAAATCTGTGTCCCAAGCAGTAACTCCCAGCACTCGACCGCCGGAGGCGAGAGTTTTCCCCTGCGAATCGGGAACGGTACCGGCATGAAACACTTTGACAGATTTCAACGCCCTTGCGGATTCAAGGCCTTCGATCGGCGGCTTTCCGATGATGGCGCCCGGGTAACCCTGATTAGCCATCACCACACAGACGGCTGTCTCGTCGGACCAAACTAACTCTAGGGTGTCGAGTTGTCCGTCAACACTGACACTGAGCACTTCGAACAAGTCATTCTTTAAAATTGGGAGATAGGCTTGAGTTTCTGGATCACCAAATCGCGCGTTAAACTCCAGCACCTTTGGACCATCTGCGGTCAGCATAACCCCAGGGTAGAGTAGTCCGCAAAAATTGATTCCCTCTGCGGCACACCCAGCCAACCAGGGATTCAGGATAGCATCTCCAACTGATTTTAATTCGTTTGCCGAAAGGAACGGTGCTGGGCAATAGGCACCCATGCCGCCGGTGTTGAGGCCTTTATCATCATCAAAAATTCGTTTGTGATCTTGAGCTATGGGGAATAAGCGTGCGGTTCGTCCATCACAGAGTGCGTGCAATGAAATTTCGATCCCTTCGAGAAGTTCTTGAATGACCACTGTACCACCGGCCTTACCGAAGGCGTTTCGAACAAGGATTTCTTCAATTGCAGCCTCTGCTTCAGCGATCGATTGGGCCAGAAGAACGCCCTTTCCGAGAGCGAGTCCATCAGCCTTGATTGCGCAACGACCGCTCAAAGAAGAGGCAAAGCGGCGGGCTTCAACAGGGCTTTGGAAGAGGCCGGATCGCGCCGTGGGAATGCCATGTCGTTCCATGAATTCTTGGGAGAATGCTTTGGACGATTCGAAAAGAGCCGCCTTTCGGTTGGGACCCCAAATCCTCAGTCGAGAGGATTGGAATAGGTCAACGATACCTAGAGCTAAAGTGTTGTCGGGTCCGACCACGGTGAGGTCTATCTTTTCGCGCAAGGCAAAATCCCTCAAGCTTTCTAAGGCGTCGGCGGCCAAAGGGAGATTAACCACAGCTTCGCCGTTGATTAACCGTTCGGTGAGGGTGCCCGCATTTCCTGGGGCACACCATAAGGCAGTGAGGTGAGGCGATTGCGCCAATTTCCACGTTAAGGCGTGTTCACGTCCTCCCGATCCAATCACAAGAACCTTCATGCGGACAACGATTGAAGCAATCCAGAGCCGATCAAAGAAGCGATTTTATTCTTCTTTTAGCCGCGCGGCCTGAATTACCGATAGAAATTTGCTTTTGACGATCCTCGGTTAGGGAGAGTCGACGGTGCGTTGAAGTTGAGTTCTTCACTGTTGTGCGATTTTTTCGATTGCAAAGGGGTCTTGAGCCTGACGAAAACGATGCAAGAGGGCCGCGCAACTTTTCTTCTGTAAAAGTGTCAAAGTCTGAATTTGGAGGTGGGGGTTGGTTGGTTGTTTAGGATTGGGATGGGTCGGAGAAGTAGGCGCGTCCGGTTTCCCACTCATCGGAGGTTTCCATGAGGATGGCGGTGAGGA
>SIAZ01000113.1 GCA_009695405.1 Pedosphaera sp.
TGGGGCGAGTTTTCGGTTCAATTTTATCTGATTGAATCGAGGTTGTTAGACGACAAAAGCTGACGACTTATTTCCTGCCGGTTGCGGTTGGTGCGGCAGTTGTTCATGATTAGGAAATGAAACAAACGATCTTTTCTCGTCGGGGATTTTTGAGAGGTGCAACACCCGCACTTGGGCTCGGAATGAGCTTAACTGAGACTGGGGTTGCGGCGAGTGGTGGGGCTATTGCATTGCGACCACGGATTCGCTTTGGGATTGCGTCCTATTCGTACTGGCACTTTCGCAACCCGAAGGTCTCGATTCATGAAGTGATCGAAAAGGCGGCGGATCTCGGTGCGGAAGGAGTCGATATTTTGCATCGGCAGATGGATATCCCGGAAAAGGAACCCTTGACCCGCGAGCATCGCATTTATTTAGCCGATTTGAAGAGGCATGCTTTTCGTCAAGGGATGGCCTTAATTTGTCTTTCGATCCACCAAGATTTTGTCGATCCCGATCCATTAGTTCGACGAGCACAGGTAGAGCATACGCTGAAGTGTATTGAGATCGCCTATGCCCTTGGGATTCCCTGCGTCCGGATTAATTCTGGGAGATGGAACACGATTGCTTCATTTGATGATTTGATGAAAGCCCGGGGTGAAGAGCCAGTCTTGCCTGGGTATACAGAATCCGATGGATTTCGTTGGTGCGCCGAGTGCTTGGAACAGTGTTTACCCAAGGCAGCAGAGTGTGGAGTAACTCTGGCGGTAGAGAATCACTGGGGATTAACGCGGACCGTCGAGGGTATGTTGAAAATTGCCAATTCAGTGCGATCACCGTATTTCGGGTTGCTAATGGATACCGGTAATTTTCTAGAAGATCCGTACGACAAGTTGAAGGCGATTGCTTCGAAGACGGTGATGGTACAGGCCAAGGATTATCCTGGAGGGGGAGAGTGGTACACCTTGGACCTCGATTACCGGCGGGTTGCTAAAATTCTAAGAGAAGCGAGCTATGAGGGTTGGGTTTCCTTAGAAATGGAAGGGAAAGAAGCGGCGGACACGGCGGTATCAAAGAGCCTAAGAAAGTTACGAAAAGCGTTTGATTGATGGACGTTTCTTTTCAGGAGAGGGCTTATAGAGCTAAGAAGGTTACGATATGCCAAGGTTGAGAAAGTTTCGATTACAAAGGAATGCCTTTGACCCGTTGCTTTGTCGTTGGTCATCTTGCTCGTCAACTGATGAAACCAAATCGAATTTTGCCGGATCTCCAATGCTCGTTGCTCTGTGAAGACGTCAAGCAGGAGGCTAATGGAAACTTCATTCTGATCGGTGTGATTGGGTTGGTGCGAGTTCCTCAGTTACCCATTACCGCTTACAAGCTTTGTGTGTTTGACCGTTGGGTCGCTGGGATTGGGCAATTCACTGAGGTGGTCCGCCTGATTTCGCCCGATGGATCGACTGTTTTGCGGCAGAATACAGTTAAGTTTCAACTAACCGACCCAGTTCAAGCGATGACCACCGTTAGTGTGATGGCGAATGTGGAATTTAAAGAGGCCGGTGTTTATACCATCGAGGTTTTGGTGGACGACGTCATGAAATTGCGCGTGCCTATTCCCGTGGTGGCTGCTCCGCCTCAAGGTCAGGCTGCTGCACCAGCTCCATCGAACGAGGGTTGATCCGGCGGATTCAAAAACTCAGTTGTCGCTCTTCTGAGTTTCTTGTTTCGCTTGGTTATTTGTTGAGATCAGGAAAAAAGATCGAGTTGAGGAACGGGGGCGAGTGCCTTAAGGGCATCGCGTCCGGCGTGGGGACGACGTTTGGTGCGATGGGCCGTCGATTCCGGTAATTCAGGCCCATTGCCGGACACTTGATGTAGGTTTAATTCCGCTTCCTCGAGAATGTGAAGGATGGTTTTGGCGCGATCAATGACTGGGCGCGGTACACCGGCGAGGCGGGCGACTTGGATACCGTAACTTTTATCAGCCGGACCAGGTTGGATTTTACGAAGGAAAAGGATCTGATCGTTCCACTCACGGACAGCCACATTGAAGTTCCGAACCCTCTGCAAGCGCAATAAGGAACCGGAAGCGGCGGTTGGCCCAGTGGCCAGTTCGGTGAGTTCGTGATAGTGGGTCGCAAAGAGAGTTTTTGCCCCCACTTGATGGTGCAGATGTTCGACGATACTCCAAGCCAGACTTAAGCCGTCGAAGGTACTCGTCCCACGGCCAATCTCATCGAGAATGATCAAACTCCGTCGAGTGGCATTGTTAAGAATATTTGCCGCCTCACTCATTTCCACCATAAAGGTACTTTGACCGCGGGCGAGGTCATCGCTGGCTCCAATTCGAGTAAAAATACGATCGCAGAGGTCGATGCGAGCTTCGGTGGCCGGCAGAAAAGAACCGGTATGAGCGAGGAGTGCGAGGAGTGCGACCTGACGGATATAGGTGCTTTTCCCCGCCATATTCGGACCTGTGATTAAAGCAATCTGGCACTCAATGGGGTCTAGGCTGGTATCATTGGGAACAAACCTCTCATCGATCATCACCTGATCGAGCACAGGATGGCGTCCGTCGCGGATGCGAAGTTCCCCAGAATCGGCCACAAGGGGTCTAACCCAACCGTGTAGGCGGGCCGTTTCGGCGAAGGCAGTAAGGACATCGAGTTGGGACAATGCGGAGGCGGTCTCCTGAATGGGAGCAAGATGGGTGAGGACTTCTTCGCGAACTTTGAGGAACAAGTCATATTCCAATTTAGAGGCTCGTTCTTCAGAGCCGAGAATTTTGGACTCCATCATTTTTAGATCCTGAGTGATATACCGTTCACCATTGGCGATGGTTTGTTTCCGGATATAGTCGACAGGAACCTTGGCCAAGTGTGTTTTGGTGACTTCGATATAGTAACCGAAGACGGAATTGAAACCGACCTTTAGGGAGGGGATTCCGGTGCGAGCACTTTCGTCCTGTTGAAGTTTAGCAATCCAGTCTTTGCCACTGCGCGCTGCGCTACGGAGTTCGTCGAGTTCGGTGCTGAAGCCATCACGAATCATCCGCCCCTCGCGGACAGTCAGAGGTGGATCCTCGACGATAGCAGTGGCCAGTAATTCGACGAGTGCTGGCATCAAAGAGATCTGGGAGAGAAGAACGTCGATGAGCGGAGTTTCGGCAAGAGTTGGGCGAGAAGATTCGTCGATTAGTTCGGGTTCGAAGGATTCAAGAGAGGGTGAGGTGAGACTATTCGCGGCGGACTTAAGAGTAGGTAGTTGTTGGAGAGCCTGACGGAGACCAAGAAGATCGCATGCATTTCCACTACCGAGGCTAAGTCGACCGAGAGTTCGTTCTAGATCTCGGACATCGCGGAGAACTGTACGAAAAGACTCGAGTGTGGGGGGGTCAGAAATCCAAGCGTGCACCGCTTCTTGACGTCGTTGAATAGGGAGGGTGGCTGCGAGTGGTTGTGTGAGCCAATCGCGGAGACGTCGTGCGCCCATAGGCGTGACAGTTCGATTAAGAGCGCCAAAGAGGGTGGTCGAGCGCGGTGCGTCGGGGTGAAGAGGCTCGAGGATTTCGAGATTTCGTATGGATGTCGTATCCAGCACCATGAAGTCGGAGACCTCATAAATGCTAAGGCGCGACAAGTGGACAATATCACGACGGAGATGATGAGTTAGGTAATGGAGAATCGCTCCAGCGGCACCAGTGGCAGCTGTGCGGTTCCTCAATCCGAAGCCATCGAGAGCGGCGACTTTGAAGTGCCCCTTTAGAGTAAAGACCGCCGTTTCCGGTTGGAAAGTCCAGTCATCATAGCCGTTGGAGATGGTAGTAATCGAGGCAGCGATAGCGGCGAGTCCTTTTGAACTGGACGGATAAATCAGTTCGGCCGGCTTGAGGCGATCGAGTTCGGCTTGGACGTATTTAGAGTCAGAGACCTCGGTGACGCGAAAGTCGCCAGTAGTGAGATCAATGCAGGCCAATCCATAAGCACCATCTTCTTGGTAGAGAGCGGCGAGAAAATTATTTCGTTCAGCGCGCAGGATGCGATCATCGAAGTGGGTACCAGGAGAAAGGATTGAAGTGACCTCACGTTGGACCAATTTACCCGGCTTAGCCTCTTCGGTTTGATCACAGATGGCCACCTTACGGCCGGCCTTGAGGACCTTACTAATGTAGCCATTAGCGGCATGGTAAGGGAGGCCGCACATAGGAATACCGTTACGCTGGGTCAGAGTCAGATTGAGGATCTGAGAACCCAGAATAGCGTCTTCGAAGAAGAGTTCGTAAAAATCGCCAAGCCGGAAAAGGAGTAAGGTATCCTTGGGTAGTTCGCCCTTAATCCGGCGATACTGGACCATCATGGGCGTAAGTGCAGCGTCTGCGGACATGGAAGGAGACTAGGTGAACGGGGCGGGTCGGCTCAAGATCAGGGAATGAGCGATCGAGTTTAGGTTCGGAGAGTGTCAGGATCGAGGCCCGACTGGCGGCACCAAGCAAGGTAAGCGAGCGGAGATATTTCGCTGGGTTTGATTTCGCTTCGACCGCCCCAAAAGACATTGGTGTAACCGATGGCTATCTCAGATTCCTCTAGGTGACGATCGATAGCGGCCTTGTGGGCGAGCACTGTTGTCTTATCAGTGCCATGAGCGACACCCATAACATTGACATTACGGAATTCGGGCCCGCCTTCCCGCCAATAAGCGTGGGTCATGATGAAGTGGCGTCCTACTTCGCGACCGGCCTCCACTTCGCGACCGGCAGGAACCTCCCAATGAAAAAGGGCATTAAACTTGGTAACACGCTCTCCGCTAGCGAGGGTTTTTACATGTTCGAGAAAGGTACTGAAGCGACCTATAATTTTCCGTCTATCGAGGTCTTCAGCCACTTCGTGAAAAACAGATAGTGGGACATCGGCTTCATCGGCCCGAGCTTGCCAGAGATTAGATGTCAGTTCAGAAGGTAAGAATTCCCGTTTGATCGCAGTTAAAACACGCCAATCGAGAGGGCTCAGTTGAGCAACTTGGACATCGACAGCTTCAGCAGGTGCTTCGGCCCGAGCCCCGGGTTCCATGCCCCGCCGTCGGACATGTCCGACACCCAGTGCGAACAATTTTTTGGCCGGCATCAGGCGGTATTGGCTGGCACCTATTTTCCCTGCGAGATAACCCGCATGTTTCTCTAGAGAGAACCCTTGAGGAACCTTGAGAGTGGTCCAAAGACGGTACTGAGAACCGGGAGTTGCCGCATCCGTTGAGCGAATTACAACGTGACCACTGAAGGGGTCCTGTTGAAAAAGGTAATCGAAGGCCGCGTCAGTGGAATCGGGTGGCACTTGCCAAGCGCAGAGTGCTCCATCGGCGAGACTGGTCGCTAGAAGGGTCTGCCGCACTCGACGGATCGTCCCGGCCACAAGGAGGGCTTGAATCCGTTCGATGACCGTGGTCAACGGGAGATCCACGAGTTGTGCTATGGCGGCCATCGGATCCCGGTGATACCCCTGTAAACGATCTTCGCTAACGGCGAGAATGCGGGCATTCAATGGGTCGGCGGTATCGACAGGGACGACGAGTTGCATAAGAGGACTAGCGTAAAGACTGCTTAAAACGACAAGTTTGAGTGAGAATCAACCCTTGCGGTTGGGATAGAGAGAGCCGACTAAGTCAGCATAGCCATTCAGGTATTGGGTGGAAACACGGTCGCCAGTATCCACCCTCCGTTCGGAAGCTTGGCTCCAGCGCGGGTGAGAGATCTTGGGATCGACATTGGATTCAAAGGGGTATTCCACCGGGCTCAGCGTTTCCCAAAGGGTGGATGGTTGTTTGGAAGTGAACTCGATACGAACCACGCTTTTAATGCTTTTGTAGCCGTATTTCCAAGGAACAACCAACCTCACTGGAGCTCCGTTTTGTTTGGGTAACGGTTTGCCATAGAGCCCCGTGGCCATAAAGGTGAGTGGATGAAGAGCTTCGTCGAGGCGAAGCCCTTCCGTATAGGGCCATGGGTAATCAGCGAGCCGCCGGACTCCGGGCATTTCCTCCGGCCTCAAAGCTGTGGTAAAAGAGACGAACTTCGCCTCAGATTTCGGCTTTGCTTTTTCGATGATCTTCGACAGTTGAAAACCCGTCCAAGGTACCACCATCGACCAAGCCTCGACGCAGCGGAATCGGTACACCCGTTCTTCCACAGGGAAAGCCGTGGCGAGGGCGGCGAGGGCGAGTTTGAAGGGTGCCTCGCAAAGACCGTCGACGAGGACTGTCCAAGGATCGATCCGGAAGGATCCGACCAATTCTCGGACCCGCGTCTTAGTGGTGCTGAATTCGCAGAAGTTATTGTAGCTAATGGCAGCCGATTCAGAAGAAAGAGGGTCCTTGGGATCGAAGTCTGGATTTCGTTTGGGTTTTGAGTTAGCGAGGCTTGGCAAGAGGGGGGTGGGCTCGGCACCGATGAGGGGGAAGCCTGCGGTGATCCCTCCCCCGATAAAGCCCATGGACTTGAGGAAGTCTCGACGACTGTGGAACAAATGTTCTGGGGTGACGGTGGCATCGGGCAGGTGCCAGAAAGGGCGAGGAAGGACGGAAGCCATAGTGATTGTGGATGAAGTTCGGGTGGAGTTAAAATCTTTGTGGCGAAAGAATGGACCTCTTTTCAGAAGCGCGCTAGTCGACTGAGTTGAGCGAGGATAACCGCGGTTACTGTGCGAGGGCGACGAATGATTTCTCGAGGATGGGTTTATTTAGAGGTTTGGGTTGAGTAAAGGAAAGGATTTGTCCCGTTCGGAGAGGAAAGCGAGTTCGGGCAAGGGCCAAGGGATTCCCACCGAGGGATCGTTCTATCGGAATTCTCGGGCAAGCGAAGGATCATAGGACTCCCCCATCAGATAGGACACCTCACTATTATTTTCGAGGCATTGAAAACCATGAGCAAAACCGGCACCGACATAGAGTTGGCCCCCCTTTGGGCATCGAGTTCGAAAGCCTCCCAGCGACCAAAGGTGGCTGATGTTGGGCGGACATCGACAACGACATCCCAGATGCGACCCGTGCTACAGCGAATCAATTTAATTTCCGGTCGTGGAAGGGCTTGCCAGTGCATTCCACGGATGATGCCGCGCCGAAGAGTTCGAGTGAGATTTCCTTGAGGCCAACGGGTATTGAGGCCGAGGTCGGTAAATTCTTTTTCACACCAGGTGCGAGCCAAGGAGCCTCGATCGTCCTGATGCGTCTCCAGTTCGATTTGGAAGACACCCTCAAAGGGAGTTGGTAGGATCTTCATGATTAGAGAGGCACCAGTTAAACAATGCGGACATTGGGGACAGGGATGATGAATTTGCCTCCAGTATCTCGCCAAGTTTGCTGTTGACGAAGGATTTCTCGGCGAAATTCCAAGTTAGCAAGAGAGCATGTTTAGCAAAGCGCGTCTGGAGTTCGTCCACCGGCAGAATCGGGAGATGGGAACCAGGAGTTAGTTTTCCGTGTTTGGCTGTACTACGATCGACTACAAAGTCGATACAATCGAAGCCGTCGCGTCCGATGCCGTAATAGTTCATCAGAGTGCTTCCCTTGGCTGAAGCTCCGTAGGCACAAATACGTTGCTTTTGTTCACGCAACGAGCGCAGCAGGGCAAGGGTTTGATCCTTGAGTTGGCGGACAAGATCGCCAAAATTTTGATAATAACTCGCAGAAGCGACCCCCTTAGCCTCTTCTTCGTCGAGAAGATTCACGATCGATTCGCGCTGAGGATGAACTCCACGATGAGCGGCAAAAAACCGAAGAGATCCTCCGTGAATAGAGTATCGTTCGACGTGAAAAAGTTCGAGCCCATGCCGTTCGAAGACCGGTTTCAAGGCCGTAACTGTAAAGTAAAAAACGTGCTTGTGATAAATGGTATCGAACTCAAGATGTTCGATGAGATCACAACCGTAAGGGAATTCGAGTGCCACATAGCCGTTGGGTTTTAGCAGCACAGCAAGACCGGCAACAAACCCGTTAATATCTGGGACATGAGCGAAGACATTATTGGCGAGGATGACATCCGCCTGACGCCCTACGGTTGAAAGTTCCTGAGCCAGTTCCATCCCGAAAAAGCGATTGAGGGCAGGAATTCCGCGTTCAGTGGCGATCTTTGCAATATTGATGGCGGGTTCGATACCCAGACACGGCACCTGCGCCTCGACAAAGTTGCGAAGGAGATAACCGTCGTTGCTGGCGATTTCCACGACATAGCTGGAGGGGCCGAGACGGAAGTCGGCGATATGGCGATCAACTGACTCCTTGGCATGACTCAGCAAGGCATCGGAGAAGGAAGAGAAGTTGAGGTAATCACTGAACAGTTGGACGGGTGGAATAATATCGGTGATTTGCATCAACCAACACGATTCGCAGACGGCGATTCGGAGCGGAAATTTTGGTTCTGTCGTGCCTAGATCGACGGGGGCCAAGAGGTTGTTTGCCAGAGGTTGCAATCCGAGGTCGAGGACCAACCTGCAGTGGGTTGAACCGCAAGAGTGACAATGAAACTGAGGGATCACAGGGAAAATAAAAATCAGGGTAAACTATGCCGAAGGAGAAGGTGAGGCAATGAATTCGAAAGAGCGTCTGAAGCCTTGGCGCATATATAAGCGGATTCTACTTTGAAATTGATGAGAGGGGCAATCTCAGGAATCTCTGGCTTTATTTTAATCGCAACAGGTCAGGAACGGGAAGGAATGGAAGTAAAATTGCCAGTAAACTTAAGAGGAGGAGGGGTTGATTTACCCGCAAAGAGGACCATGCCGATCGCCATTAGGAATCCGTTTAGCAAGAGTAATTCGAAGCCAAAGCGGTATCCATTGAACCAAGCTGCCGAGTTGAAGTCGAGAAGAGCGGAACCAGCGACCGCAAGTAGACCCACCACAGGAACAGGCCACCCTCCAGCGCGGATTCGAGTGGTCAGTCCAAGTGTGAAAAGTCCAAGTAAGGGACCGTATGTGTAGCCCGCTAATTTAAGCACCAGATCTATCAGGGCAGTACCGTTGGAAAGAGCGCGGAACAGAAGGATGGTAAGCAGCAGGATCCCAGCGAAAGCGGCATGAATGCGGCGACGTCGTTGAAGTCGTTGACGGTCGGTTAAGTCATTTCTTGACTCGAATCGGAGAAAATCAATGCAAAAGCTGGTGGTGAGAGTGGTGAGGACAGAGTCGGCGCTATTGAAAGTGGCGGCAGTGAGGCCGAGGACAAAGAGGATGGCTGGAAATGTGCCAAGATGTCTAAGGGCGAGGGTTGGGAAGAGGTCGTCCGAGCGCTCTGGTAAGGAAATGCCGCGGGAGTCAGCGAAGCGAAAAAGAAGGGCACCGAGGAGTAAAATAGCAATGTGGACAGCGACCATGATTGGGGCGAAGAGGGCGATATTTTTCTGAGCATCACCGAGGGAACGGCAGGACAACGCCTTCTGCATATTATTTTGATCGAGACCTGTCATAACGACTGCGATGGCCGCACCGCTGAAAAATTGTTTCCAGAAGTAGCCGGGTGACCGCCAATCCCAATTAAAGAGAGTCGTTTCTGGACCGTTCAAAAGAGTCATCACCAGCTTAGATAGAGGGGAGTTCTGCTTTAGAGCGAGGGTGAGAGCGAGGATCGCGGTGAGGATACCTGCCACGAGGAAGGCCGTCTGAAAAGTATCGGTCCAGACGAGGGTCTTAATACCACCGCGTAGGGTATAAGTGAGGATGAGAAGAATAACGGCAGCGGAGGTCATCCAGAAGGGGATTCCCCAGTCACTAAAGACGAAGGATTGAAAAACATTGATAGCTAGAAAGAGTCGAGCCGCAGAACCAAGGAGCCGTGAGACAAGGAAGAAAGCGGAGCCGGTTTTTTGTGCCACCGGATCGAAGCGTTGTCCAAGGAACGCGTAGATCGAAGTTAGGCCGAGTCGGTAGTAGAGCGGGAGCAGGACGAAGGCGATAATGAGATAGCCGAGGACATAGCCGAAAACGACTTGAAGATAACCGAAGTGGTCACGGGCGACTTTGCCTGGGACAGAAATATAACTAACACCGGAAAGAGAATCACCGATGAGCCCCAGAGCGACAATAATCCAAGGAGAGCGACGGTTGCCCAAGAAGTAGCTTTGGTCATCGGCTTTGCGGCCTGTCCACCAAGCAAGGGACATAAGGGCGGTGAAGTACACGGCGACCCATCCGAGAATGACCGTCGGTTGCATAGTGAAGACGGAACCACGATTCGGCGCTGGGATCACGCTGAAATCCCAAATCGTTGTGCCTGCGGACTCTTTTAAGGTGATAAGAATTTGCTTGTTGAGGCGGAAGGTAAGGTCGGCATCGCAGTCCCGATGGCGATGAATCAATCCTCCTTCGATGTTCGTGGCATTACCGTTTACGGGGCTTCTTCACCCACTACTCACTCCGTGAAGTCATCGACGAACTCCAGCAATGCACCGAAGGCACCGTCTTCGACGCCCTAATGACGGGATAGCCCTTTAGGATCTGATCGCCCCCGCTCGGCCCCGTTTCAAACTCTCCCGGATTTGCAGAGCATACGAATCGCTAGGAGTCAGATGGCACCTGTCGAATCATCCGTACCTCGATTTCCATGAGGACGTCCAGAGAGGACTCCATCGCCTCGGGTGTGAGTTTCATCGTAAGCGTACGCCCAACCCCATGGTTCCCTAGTTAGCGAAAGTAGGATATTACGTGATCGAAGGCGGGGGAAGAAAGGTCGACCGACCGGATTAGGCTTTCGCAGGTTTCCAGTTCCAAGGCAGAAGTTCGGCAACGGTAGGGTTCGTTGCCTGGGGAATACGCCGCAACACATCCGTCAACCCTGCCACCGGATCTAAACCGTATCGTCGTCCAGTAATTAAAAGACTGTAAATCACTGCACTCCGCCATCCTGCATCTGGGTGCCCAATAAAGAGCCAGTTCTTCGTCCCAATACAGGTGGGGCGAATGGCGTCCTCAACCCGATTATTATCGATCTCATAAACGCCCTCTTCCAGAGAGCGCTGCAATGCCGTCCATTGTCCTAAGTTGTAGCTGCTCGCCTTACCTAGCGGGCTTTTGGGTAGGCCCAGCCAACTAATTCGCCCAGATTCTAAGGCGATTAATCTCTCGTGAATAGCTTGTAAAATCGCTGGCGCTTCTTGACGCC
>SIAZ01000114.1 GCA_009695405.1 Pedosphaera sp.
CCACCCAATCCCAATGCTGGCACAGTTCCTTTGCGATCCGCTTCCGGCTCCACGCGGGATGCTTCTCAATCCATCTCCGTAACCACTCCACTTCCTCAGATCCCATCCGTCGCCCTTGCAATACTAGTTCTTTAAGCACGCCCTGCTTTATGAGCTCTTTGCCACCGGTAGTCCAGCTCATTCACCGACAACTTGTGAATGCACCGGGCGGACTTAGGAGCGTTCAAGCGGTCGAAGTGGAGTTAGAGGTTTTATCAGATAACCATTCCCACTGCGAAAACAGAGCCGCCTGACCTGCAATCCTCAATTGTTCATCGAGAACATTCCAAACAGTTGCTGTATGAATGAGGAAACGGCGCCCCGTTTTAGTGACTCGAATTCCTTTATAATTCTCTATGAATCCGTGGGTCGTAACCGCAGACAACAGTCTAGCCCGTTCTTCGCGTAGCGGCGCTTCAGCGGTGAGTCGAGAGGGTGTTGAAGTAAATTGAATCCAGTCCATTTCCCAAAGTTCGAGTGCGGTACGATTACCGTACCAAAGCAACGGATCTGCTTCCGTGCCGTGGGACACAAGAGCAAATGGAGCACCCCAGACAGACTCCGCGAGAGATCCGGTTAAAGAGGAAGCAACGAGGTCTAAGCAGGTCCAGTGCCGGTAACTCAGCGTCACCTGAGTTAAACGATCGCAAACATATGGTTCAGTCCAAGGTTCTGTCACTGAAATAGGGGACCGCAACCGAGTGGAGTTGGTCGATATCAAAAATTCCAGTTTGCAAGATTCTCCGAACTCGCTACAAACACCCCACTCGTTCGGACGTAATCGCCTTTTGTTAAGTCACCGTCTTCGAGAATCTCGCTTTATGTCGCAGCACAAGAGCCTTCGCGCCACCAGTTCGCTGGGCGCCAAACGTAATGTCCTTAAGCGCTTCGAGCGCGTCGCAATCCTCAAAACCCGCGGGCAATGGAAAGAGGGTGCCCGTGTCACCGGTCTGCGCAAGACCAAGCCGCCAGAGTAGTTTTCACCCTGTTTTAAGAACCGCTGATGCCGAATGCGGGGAATTAAAACCCTCACTCGGCATTTGTCATTAAAGAGAATGTCTTCCGTTCGACTTCAGAAATTTATTTCCGACGCTGGTATCGCCTCCCGCCGCGCTGGTGAAAGGTTGATCCTCGCTGGATCCGTCACTGTTAATGGCCGCATCATTTCTGAACTGGGATCCAAGGTGGATCCCGATCGAGACGAAGTGGTGGTGTCGGGCAGCCCTGTGAAAGCTCGAAAGAAGCTCTATATCGTCTTAAATAAGCCCCCGGGGTTCCTTTGCTCGCGTACAGATCCAGAAGATCGACGGGTCGTTGGAGACTTGCTTCCAGCCGATTGGACAAACCTTTACACGGTGGGAAGGCTCGACAAAGAGAGTGAGGGCCTGATTTTTCTCACCAATGACGGCGATTTCTGTCTCAAATTGACCCATCCCAGATACGGGATTAGGAAACAATATGTCGCAGTGGTCGAGGGTCGTTTGCAATCGGGTCAGATTTCTCGATTCACTGAGGGGGTGGAACACGAAGGAGAGATCCTCAAGGCAGAGCGAGTCAGGTTGGTCGATTCAAATAACTCTCACAGTGTCGTCGAAATTGAATTAGCTCAGGGCAAAAATCGCGAGGTAAGGCGTTTGTTTGAAGCACTAGGTCATGAAGTCGTTGAACTCCGTCGAACTCGCATCGGCCCGATTAAACTGGGAGAACTTCCAGTGGGTAAATGGCGAAGTCTCTCCCCGGTTGAAATTCAATCACTGACTCCAAAGCCCAAATCTTAGGTCCAGATAGTTTCACCTTTAGATCTTGCCTCACATGATCCGAAACCTTCCCTTACTGACAGCTAGCCTTCTTGCGATGGCTTTTCTGCAACCTCTTCTCGCAAAGTCCGCGATCGTTAAGGTCGATAGAGGCAACGTACGAACAACCCCGTCACGAGACGGAGAAGTAATCGCGACTCTGCGACGCGGGGACTCTGTTGATGTTCGAGAAGCGGCAAACGGAGAATGGGTTCGGATCGCTTTACCCGCCAAAGCTTCTGTCTGGATTTATGGCTTGCTAGTAGACATCGCGGGTCATCAAGTCCGAACTGCGGAAGCCAATGTAAGGACGGGGCCAGGAAAGAATTATTCCGAACTGGGCAAACTCAAAAAAGGCGACACGCTGGTTGTACTTCGCGAAAGTGATGGGTGGCTCCAGATTGAGGCTCCGTCTTCGATTTCCTGCTATATTTCTGCTGGTTTACTGAGCGGAATCGAAGAGACAACTGCAGTGCCAGCAATCTTAAAGGGAGGCATTCTTCCACCTGAACCAAGCCTCGCCGAAACACTTCCCCCTCCCCTCTCCCAGACCAAGCTATCTGTTGACGTCCCGAAATCAATACCACTTTCCGCAACGAACCTTGCGCCCCTGCCCTCTCTGCCCATCGCGGAACCAATATCTGCACCACCGATCAAGTCGTCTCTTCAGGCTGAGGCCCCTCACCCAAAGACGGTTTCAGAAGTGGGGCAGGCGCTCATCGAATACACCGAGAAAGTTAGAATGGTTGAACGGGTCGGCAAAGTACGGCTCAACCTCAATCCTCAGTCACCTTCCTACTACGAGTTGGACAGCCTAAAAGCGGGAGAGGGACAGCTTGGCTACTTAAACAGTGACGATGCGAGCATCCAATTTAAGGGCTTTCGAGGCAAAACAGTGCGTGTTATCGCGGAGGAATACATCTCCAAACCGCCCGCATCGAGAGTCATCCTAAAAGTTCGCTCCATTGAATTAGAAGCGGTTCGATAATCGGTGTCAGTTCACCTTCGTACCGATTAAAGTGCGGTTCTCCCCTCCTTAAAATCCTACGGTATGAGCAATCTCATCGACGGCAAATCCATCGCCTTACAAATCCATGAGGAAACAAGAAATCGTGTTACCGCCTTGGCTCATCGAGGGATTATTCCCGGACTCGTTTTTGTCCGAGTGGGCCAAGATCCGGCTTCCCTTGCTTATGTTGGAATGAAGGAACGTAAGTCTCGCGAATTGGGGATCCGATCAACCACCCATGTGCTGGTGGAAAGCACCACTCAAGATGAACTCGTGACCCTTCTAAATCGGTTAAATACTGACCCCGAGGTACACGGAATCTTAGTTCAGGCGCCGCTGCCACCGCATATTGATCCGGCAGTCATCTACGCCTCCGTGGATCCCTCAAAGGATGTGGACGGATTTCATCCGGTCAACGTGGGGCGATTGATGTTGGGCGATACTGGGGGCTTTTTGCCGTGTACACCTGCTGGTGTGCACCAATTATTGATTCGAACTGGGGTCCAACTGCCAGGCGCTGAAGTGGTGATTTTAGGGCGCGGAAACATTGTCGGCAAACCGATGGCCGCAATCCTATTTCAAAAAGCCACCAACGCGAATTGTACGGTGACTGTTTGCCACAGCGGAACCCGAGAAACCACGGAGCACTGTCGACGTGCGGACATTATTATTGCGGCCATTGGAGTCCCCCGTTTTCTTCGGGCTGATATGATCCGACCGGGAACCGTTGTGATCGATGTCGGTGTGAATCGAATTGCTGATGCAACGACCTCAACAGGCTCGCGTTTAGTTGGAGATGTTGACTTTGAAGAAGTGCAACCTAAAGCCGGATGGATCACTCCGAATCCGGGCGGTGTAGGCCCGATGACTATTGCAATGCTCCTTTCCAATACAGTTCGCGCTGCAGAGCAAAAATGAGCTTTATTAAGGCAATTCCGCGCACCTTCGAGTCAGTTAAATTAATCATCTCAAATAAATTTAATTTTTCGTTGACGCTCTCTAATCCGAATGGCAAAATCTTTCCACACACGGAACTAATCAAACCAAATGAATACCAAATCGCTTCTCTTAGCTGCTGTCGTCGCAGCCCTTGGCACCGCTTCTGCGTCTGCCCAAGTTACAAGCCAAAACATTGTCGGCTACATCCGCCTCAGTTTGGGCAAGGGTTTTAATCTCGTCTCCAATCAACTGAAGAACGGTAACAACAACATCAACACGGTCTTGTCCGATGCACCTGAAGGCACTGTCGCTTACAAGTGGACCGGTGCGAGTTTCACCTCTGTTGAAAAAGTCGGAACCGAGTTCGAAGGCGCTGCAGCTTTCAGCTTGAACCCTGGCGAAGGTGTTTTCGTTAATGTCCCCGCTGCCACCACAGTGACCTTGATCGGCGAAGTCAGCTTGGCCAACTCTGTCGCTCTGAAGTCAGGCTTCAACTTGGTCGGTTGCCCCCTGCCGCTCGCCGGTCGTGTTTCTGATCCTGCAACGGTCGGAATGACCGCTGTTGATGACGACAAGATCTATCAATGGAGTGGATCTTCTTTCGCTTCCACAGAATTCATTGCTGGCGCATGGGAAACTGCTGACGGCAACAAAGATGGTCCTGTAATCAAGGTGGGTGAAGGCTTCTTCTACTCGACCACTTCTGCCCGTAACTACGTCCGTAATTTCGCACTCTAATCTTTAACAGTTTAACAAATACTCTATGAATAAAGTTCTGTTCAGCATCATTGGTACCTTGGCAGCAGTTAGCGCTTTCGCTCAAGGTTCTGTCAACGTCAACAACCGTTTCGGTAGCCCCGCAGTGATCCGTGGCGTCTCCCTTCCTGGTGGCGCTTTGGTCGCTGGTGCCGAGTGGCAGGCCTTGATCACCTACGGAGCCGCTAACACTGAATTAGGCAGTGCAATGAACTTCCGGCCTGCCGGTACATTGGCTGGCGCTTGGGTTCCCACCAGCAACGGTGGTGCTAATGATCGTATTATGAGCGGCGTTGCCGCAGGCTCCACTGTCTCCCTGACTGTGAATGTCTGGGATAGCTCCCGTTTTGCTTCTTGGGGGGATGCCTCTGCCGCACTCAAAGCCGGTGGTGTTTCCTCCGGTGCTGCAAGCGCCGCTGGTTCTTCAACCTTCTCCTACTCAGTCCCAGCTGGTGATGCCGCCCTCAACCCCGGTAACTTCAACATGGCCAACTTCCAAGCTTTCTCATTGACTGCCTTGAACGTTGGTGGTGGTCCCGTTATTCCGGAACCGACCACGATCGCTCTCGGCGCCCTCGGCGCTGCTGCGCTCCTCTGGCGCCGTCGCAACTAATTTGGTTTGATTAATTTAGGACCGCTCTGAGCAATCATAGCGGTCTTTTTGTTCTTACTTGGGCTTCCATTTCTTAGTGAGATACGGGCACCAAGTCTCACAATCCAGCTTTACGAAGGAATGATTTCAGGCTCATTTTCTTTCATAAAGATTGGGCTTTTTGAGCTTTCCCAGTCGCTACCTTCTCCCACAAGCTCAAATGATCATCACCGACACCCTACTCTCTCCTATTCGACTCACTGTGTTGGGCGATTCCAAGAGGGATTTATCCCGCTTCTGGGAGGTCATGGTCACTCTTTCCGGTACTGAGTCCACGGGAGTTCTGCCTTTGCAACAGGAGGTCGTCGCCGTTCTAGGGAACAGTAATCCATTTTGGACTCATGCCCAGAGATGTCTTTGGATCGCCGAGCGGGATGGGCGTGTGGTGGGGCGTATTGCGGGTATTATTGACACAACCCATCAGAAGATTCACCAGGATCAAACCGCTTTTTTTGGTTACTTGGTCTGTATTGACGATCCGCTGGTCGCCGAGACTTTGTTTCAGGCCGTGATCCTCTGGAGTCGAGAATTGGGCTGCAACCGATTACGCGGCCCAATAAATCCGAGTATCAATGAAGAGTGCGGGTTGTTGATTTCTGGATTTGAACGCCCCAATGCAGTGATGATGCCCTACTCGGCGCCCTACCTGCCAAGGCGTATCGAGGAGTGCGGTTTTTCGGGAGTAAAAGATCTTAAGGTGATCGAAATCACCCTTTCAGACGGGCCAATGGAACGATTAACTCGGCTCAAAAAGGGGGTTATCGCCCGATTAAAAGATGTTCGATTAGTGTCCGTGACGCGATCGACCTTGGCATTGCACTTGCCGAAATTGAAGGAGGTTTATAATTCAGCTTGGGAGAAAAACTGGGGTGCCGTTCCCATGACCTCAGCCGAAATTAATTTTTTAGCGACCCGCTTGAGACCACTTTTAGTCGATGGTCTGGTCTGGTTGGCTGAAGTAGGTGGAAAACCCGCTGGTTTTTTACTCGCCGTTCCCGATGTAAATGAGGCATTAGGCCCCTTGCGCGGTCGGTTGCTGAGTTTTTCACTAATTAGGGCTTTACCGATCTTGATGGGATGGCGTCGGCCTAAGAAATTTCGGATTGTGGCATTAGGGGTCACGGCAGCCTATCGCAGACAGGGTATTGAGGGAGTATTATTTGCTGAAACTCTATCTGCAGGCTTGCACCTCGGTTTTAAGGAATGTGAAGCCTCCTGGGTGCTTGAGGATAATTATGGAGTTCACCAGTTAGCCGAAGTCTTTTGCGGGCGAACCGTGCAACAATATCGAATCTATGAGAGGTCGATTTAGCGAGTGGGCTGAGCTCGTTTATCCATTTGATTCTGAGCCCATTCAGCAACAGCGGACAGAGGGCAGGCTAGGAGTAAGCCAGCGATCACATCGATGAGATAATGATAGCGTCCATAAACGGTTCCAAGACAGAGAAGCACTACAGCAAGACATTGAATCCAGCGAATTCTTAGCTTTTGACGAAATGCTTCCCTTAGAACAAGGCAAGCTATCAGAACATGTGAGCTAGGAAACGCGCCACCTTGACCTTCGAACCAAGTGTAAAGAAAAGCCATTAGATGAGCGAAAGGACCCGCTTGAGATGATGCGGGCATTGGTTTGACGGTGGTAAGTTCCAGCGAAGTAAGAACTTCTACAGAAAGCCCACCGAGATCGAGAATTCTAGGTCCAACAACCGGGAGCAGAATAAACATCGCGTAGCAGCTATAAAAGACGGCGGCGAGCGTGCCTAAGAAACGGTGTGCCGCTGGTCTATCCCGCTTTATTAACCATAATCCCATTCCGAGAATCATTAGGTAGAACGAGAAATAGGCCGCATAAAGAAGTTCAGCGAAAAATGTGTTCGGGATCCATTCCACGAAAGCAAAGCTGGGTTGTATACCGAACCAAAGGAGTTCGTGTTGAAGGAACCAAGGGTCCAGAGTTTGGGTGAAGATCGCGTGGTTGAGGCTTTCACTTTCTCGATAAAGCAACAAAAGGAGAGGGAAACAGTAGAGTTCTCGGATCCAATCGAAGAATCTGTTTGGGGGCTTTCGATTGAGCCAAAGAATTCCGGCAGCCAAGGCCAAATGGAGGGCAAGCCACCCCACCCAATAGCGCGACGCGGATTGCTGTGCACCCAACAAAATCAGGGTCACAAAACCTAAGTAGATCAGAGTGACGAGATCAACGAATCGGAGGCGTGACATCGTGCAGAGGAGAATGCGATGAATATCTTTGTGAGCGCCAGTCTGGTTCTCAGTTTCCGACAATGTTGATAACGGGGTAAGCGGGCCAGTGCAGTAACGGAGATCGGAAACGATTGTTTGAGAAGCAGCATCTGGATCGTTTCTTCGATCGTCAGAAACTGAATTTGAAGGATGCCCTAGAGGCGATTGCTAGCCACTGCCGTCTTTAATCGGCAAGCCTGACGGTCCCAAATCAAAAGGCTACTAAAATTAACCTCCTCCTGATAACGATTTAAAACTCAGGGACTCTGAGCGGTCCAGTTCGGAATTCCAATAAGAGGCAAGGCGAACGCAAAAGCAGAGTCGCGATCGGCGGTATCGGCTTTAAGGAAGACTTCATAAATTCGTTTGCGATGCTCAGGTGTACAGATCGAACGCGGCGTGTGGGTCCAAAGACCCAAATTGAGACCGCCTTCGGCAGAGTGATCGACGTGGCGATGGAGAATAAAAGAGTCAATTGCATCAAGTCGTTGCACTTGCATCCAAGCATAACAATAAGCAGCCGCTTGAATCGTTTCTCCATCAGGCCCGCTCGGCGTATGAAAGCCTTGTTCGCTCAGAATGACCCGTCGTTGACGTCCCTTGTGGTGCAATTCTGGTCGGTTGAGGAAGTCAGGCAGAGTTTGTAGATTCCGAAAAGTGATCCGAGGTGTCGTTTTCCAGTCGGGTGTCGCTGTCTTGTCGTTCCAGGTACGGGGTTCAAATAAGTTTTCTGGATAAGGATGAAAGGCAATATGGCAGTCAAAATCACCTTGCTCACGCGACCGTTGGGCGAAACGTTCAAGAAAAGGGCGAGCCGGAAATGCTTCCCCCTCACTTCCGCCGGGATAGCGAATATTCCAGTGGTGTTCGAGTGATAAAAAAACGCGTGCTTCCGCTGAATAGCTCCGCACTGCAGTGTGGGTTAACCGGACCGTTCGGAGGTAATCTTCACAAAAAGATTCTGCGCTGACCTGACCCATATTGCACCAAAACCAGTGTGAATTGACCTCATTACCCACAATCCAATTCCATACACGCCCAAACTCATTGTCGGGTCTTGACCATCTCGCAGCAAGGAAACTGATGGCCGCGCTGTAGGCCTCGCGTCCTTCTGCGGTCACAGTGTTAAAGGCGGATAGGTGGTTGGGGCATTTGGGGTTGTAGCTGGGATGCTGGAGAATTCGGCGGACTTCGGGGACTGCAGATTCATAGTTGAGAAGAATAAGAGAGACTAGGACTCCGCGATCAGACAGCGGTTTGATGTGGCGATCTAGCTCTTCAACGTAGTTACGATGGAAGTGGTAAATTTGGGCCCCCTGTTTCCAAGAAAAATTCCCGGAGGCTGCGTGAGGATCCAGTAATTGCGATAGATTGAAATTAAGCGCTGCATGTTTTACTCCGAGTTGAAGGGCGTCATCGACCATCTGCACCTGAAGACCTTTTTTTGAAGAAACCATCGGATAGGCAACTGTATTGATTTCGGAGCGTCCTCGGGTAGAGAGGAGGATAACTAGAAGAGCAATGAAGCGAAATCCTTTGAAAAGCACCTTGAGGCGACGTGAGGAAGGTTAGAAAACTTCACAGATAAATAGAAGATTTGCTCACCGGCCTCGGCGATCTCTGTTCAAATTTGATCAATCTGAAACTTCCTCAAAGTTGATAATCCAATTAACCTCAGCAGATGGTCCGTTTACTTGTTCTAGCCGTCACCGTTTTCCTAATCGGTTGTTCTTCTCTACAGCCTCAACATCGGTTGGCCTCGGCTTTAGTTTTCCATGCCCCATTTGATCAATCGGCTGACGCTGTCCTCGGCACGGGCGATCGGCGCATTCAGACTGGACCCAGTTGGGGGCCTCCACGCAGTAGTCATCCGGGGTTACCGAATGAAGGCACAGTCTCAGTAAAGCCAAACGAGGGGCGTTACGGTGGTGCTCTTTATTTTTCCAAAAAGATCCCTCAGATGGTCGGATTTCGAGTGCCGGGCAATATGCCTTTTCGCACCAATAATTGGTCTGGTTCAATTAGTTTTTGGTTAAAGGTCAGTCCGGATGAGGATTTGGAACCAGGCTATTGCGATGTCATCCAAGTAACTTCTAAGGGATGGGATGACGCCTCACTTTTTGTAGAGTTTACCAAGGATGAAAAACCCCGGGAAATGCGCCTTGGTGTCTACGCCGATAAAGCGGTTTGGAATCCCGGCAATCGAGACTGGGGAACCATTCCTCTAGGGAAAAAGCCCCTAGCTCGAGTGGAAAGTCCACCCTTTCGTCGGGATCGTTGGACCCATGTCGCCTTTACTTGGGATCATTTTAATACGGGGCATCCAGACGGGGTCTGTCGGCTGTATTTGGATGGCGTCCCGATGGGTACAATTTCGGCCCGTGAACAGACCTTTCATTGGGATTTGTCAGAAGCGGTCATGATGCTGGGCCTAGCCTATACCGGTTGGATGGATGATCTTTCGGTTTTCGACCGAGCTTTAACACCTAATGAAGTGCAAGTGTTGTACGCTTTAGTTGGAGGTGCCTCAGGATTGCGAAAGTAGACCGAATTTCGACTGATCTGAGATTTATTGTTGGGGTCACTATGGAAGTAATTATCGATACAGCTTCAGGCCCTTGGGGCGATGCCACAGCCACTTTTTCGATCGATCGCATTTTTCGCTACCGTTTGACTCGCGTTTGGAAAGCCTCCGCGCCAAGGGTAAACTTTCTAATGCTCAATCCCAGCACGGCTGATGCGTTTCAATTGGATCCAACCAATCGCCGTTGCATGGGATTTGCCCGTGACTGGGGTTATGGAGGTGCTGAAATCACTAATATTTTCGCCTATCGGACCACCGATCCACGAGGTCTTAAGACGGTGGGCGATCCAGTAGGAAGTGGAAATGACGCGGCCATTCTAGCTGCAGCAAAGGAGGCTGACTTAGTCGTCGCCGCTTGGGGATTGCACGCTACATTTTTACGGCGTGGTGCGTTTGTGCGCCGGTTTCTCCTCGATGCAGGGATCCGATTATCTGTGCTGCGCTTAACCAAGGATGGGCATCCAGGGCATCCGCTCTATGTGCCAGGGGACCTTACTCCAGTAGTTTGGTCCCTAGACCAAACCCCGAAAGGAAAAACGCTCAGACTTCGAGCTTAAGGCGATAGAAATTCATTGATGATACCCCAAATTTTGGCCACCACACCGCACACAAACCAAAGAAGATCGCCACCTTAAGAAACGAAAAAGCACAGCGGGCCTAATTCCAAGTGCTTCGTTCGATCCCAGACTGGGAATGAGTTAGGCCGACTTACTTTCAGCCAATGCGCAACCCCTACTTATCTTCCAACCAACGTGCAACGCATCGAAAAACAGAATTAAGTTTCGAAACTCGGAGCGATTTCTGCCCCTCCTTGATAACCGCAGATGCAGACACGTTTGTATCGCGGTCAAACCGATTCAGTCGGTTGAAATACAGAAAAAGGCCCCCAAGACTCACTGACAAAAAACCGTTGGAGGCACGTACGAATTGACTCAAAAAGAATGTTACCGAAGGCGAGGTGAAATGGTTTGAGGAAACCATACGTTGACTCAAAAAGGGTGTTACCGAGCTATGGACACCAAAATGAGTCAAAAAACACGAACCGAGGTGCTGGCCAAGAGGCGTGATCG
>SIAZ01000115.1 GCA_009695405.1 Pedosphaera sp.
GATCCGAAATCTTCGACTACATTGAAATCTTCTATAACCGCCAGCGCCGTCACACCTCCCTCTGAGGCCTTTCACCCGCTCAGTTCGAACTCAAAAATAACTAACCAATAACTCCCTTTTCTCTGTCCGTTTTATCGAAGCAGGCCCAGCTCCTAATTCAAAAATCAACCTGTTGACACTCCGATTGAGATCCGCACAATTATAGAAAGGGCGAAGGCTTAGACATCAAATTGTTACTAGCTTAACCTTGAGCTTTAGTTTCTATAAAGAGAGGTTTCTCTCACTTTGCCCGTTCGCTATGTCCAAGATTCTGCCTGTTTTAATTCGTCAGTTTACCCTTTCTGTTTGGAGTTTTTATCTTCTTCAAACCCTAACTGCAGCTGAATCAACCCAATCGATTCAAACCGTTAATCCATTTGGACAAACGGAGAAGACCCTTCAAGCCTTGGATGCAAATAAGCAAAGCCAACTCCAAGCAGCCCGCTCTTGGAGCGTCTTCCATGATTTCAAGTTTTCCGATCGTTACAGCGAGAGCGGTATTCGCTTTGAAAACAAGCCTGTAGATGATGGATCACGGGACTACAAAGCGGTTCACTACGATCATGGAACCGGCATCTCTGTCGCCGACGTCGATGGCGATGGGCTCCTTGACATTTACTTCGTCAATCAGCTCGGCGGAAATCAGCTCTGGCGCAATCGAGGAAAGGGGCAGTTTGAGAATATCACAGTCGCTGCGGGAGTAGGGCTTGGAGATAAAATCTGTGTAGCCGCCTCTTTTGGAGATATCGACAATGACGGGCAGCCGGACCTGATTGTTACCACCGTCCGAATGGGGAATATTCTTTTTCGGAATACTGGGAACGGTCATTTTCAAGATATTACCGTCAATTCCGGACTCAATACTGGAAAGCCATCACACTCTTCGGGGGCAACATTCTTTGATTTTGATTCCGATGGACTCATCGATCTATTCATAGCCAACGTCGGAGTTTATACACGAAATGAAAAAGGCCGTGGCGGCTTTTTTCTAGGACGTTCAGACGCCTTCCAAGGTTGGCAATTTCCGGCCCGTAGCGAGCAGAGTGTCTTGTACAAAAACCGAGGCGGCGGCCGCTTTGAAGACGTCTCGGCAAAGATGGGCTTACAACATCGCGGCTGGAGTGGAGATGCGACTTTCTGTGACCTGAACAAGGATGGGTTTCCCGATCTTTATGTGCCGAGCATGTCAGGAGTCGATCGGTTCTATGTGAATGACCGTGGCCAACGCTTTATTGATAAAACTGCCGAATACTTTCCAAAAACGCCTTGGGGAACAATGGGAGTCAAATTTTTCGATTACAACCTCGACGGACTGATGGATCTCTATCTGACCGATATGCATTCGGACATGACCTCTTCTCAAATAAAGGAAGGTGACAGCAATTTTAATGCTCAATTTGATAAACAAAAAAGCGACGCATGGTGCGCAATAAATTGGACTCCCGAAGCCTTTCGTAGCGCTTCAAATTCCATTTTCGGCAATGCCTTTTATCAAAACCAAGGACATGGAAAATTGACCGAAGTCTCAGCGACCCTTGGAGTCGAAACCTATTGGCCGTGGGGTGTAAGCGTCGCGGATTTTAATGCAGACGGCTACGAAGACTTATTTGTGACTGCGGGCATGGGATACCCACTCAGATACGCGATTAACTCACTTTTACTGAACCAACAAGGTCAACGCTTTGTGGATAGCGAATTCGTCCTCGGAATCGAGCCACGCCTAAACAACCGCATCGAAAAAGAATTTTTTACCCTCGATTGTTCTGGCGAGGACAAGAAACACCCTCTTGCTCGAGGCAGATCCGGTCTTCTCAAAGTAATCGGTTCCACGAGTTCACGTTCTTCGGTGGCATTCGACGTCGATGCCGATGGCGACTTGGACCTGATTACCAATGAATGGAGCGATCATCCCCAGGTTTTGATGAGTAGTCTGTCTCTCCATAGAGAGGTTCATTTCCTGAAAATCCGATTGGTAGGTACTGTTTCCAACCGAGATGGACTCGATGCCACAGTGACTGTCCATTGCGGGGCGCAATCTTATGTACGCTTTCACGACGGAAAATCGGGTTATCTTTCTCAAAGCCTAATGCCGCTCTACTTTGGTTTAGATACCGCCTCAAAGGCCGATCGGATTGAGGTCCGCTGGCCTTCGGGCAAACTACAAACTCTGTCCGAGGGCATCCCGATTAACGCTTTACTCACGATAACCGAGAGTCGTTGATCAAGGCTTGACGTTGGTCGATGGGTTCGCGAAACCCACGGGGCGATAACCAGCTTTACCGTATTCTGGGGCTTGCGGAATAAACTCCGGATTAAACTGGGGTGGAGGAGCGTCCAGATTATTTCCTCCCATCAACAGATCATGCCGCACATCGTGAAACGTACCGCGAATGTAACACCCTGATATCTTGGCTCCAGCATTGATCGCTAGTTCGTATCGCGCAAATCCCTTAAGACCAGTCTCAAGCGTATTACCGGTAAAAATCGAATCAATATAGGTGCTCTCCCCCCCCATATCATCCACTCCATTTCGATTACTAACAAAGGTGCAATTTTTAACAACCGCCTTCGATTTCCAAAAAATAGTCAGCACTCCGTTGTTCACAAATCCGCGTTCGCCCGAAACCTTTGCCACTGGATCCTCAGCCAGATTGGAGGCATTATCGACAAACAGACAATTGAGAATCTGTGCAGAACTGCCCTCTAACAAGTCAATGGCAGCACCCGTTCCCTGTGCCTTATTTCTAATAAAAACACAGTTCTCGATCCGGACTGATTCCTGCTTAAAACCTTGGTGTTGCACCGAAATACCCGCTCCACACGGACTCGCATAGTTGTCGATGACCTCCATATTTTGAAGGGTAGGATACGAACGACCAAAGACCTTGATGGCACCCCCATCGGAATAGAAAAAATAATTTTTAGGGACGGTCCGATTAGGCTCCATTTCCCTTGTCCCTTCTTTGGTCACAAAATGATTTGCACCAGTGAGCCGAAAGCCACGAAGAACTGTATTAGAGGAAACGCCATCTCCAATATAAATGACATGATTCACAACTGCCGGAAAACCTTGTTCTGATGGAAGGCTATTTTTGGGATTAGCCGCCGTCAGAGTGACCGTTCCCTCGGCTAAAAGGTGGACCCCATCGTGACTGCGGTTCAAATAAACAAGTGCCTGCCGCCGAACAGCAGGGGCATAGACTCCAGCATGAACCCGAACGACTTTATTGGTAGGGTTACCTGCTGCCAATTGTAGGGCCTCTTGAATCGAATCGCCTGAATAAACGTGATAGCCGTCGGGTAAAAGGACGATGCCCGCCCCCAACTTTAGGGTCAAAATCCCAAGCCAGAGCGACATCCAAAGGAGGGTTTTGTTCATTTGCGATGAAACATCGATTTTATTTCAAGGCCGTGCAGGTGCCAATGCGACACGGAATCCGACAAAGTGAATCCCGTTAGATGGCGACATCATAAATCGACTAGAAGCACCCGCATATTCAACGTCTTGGTTCCATCCTCCCCCTTTAAATACTTTGTATTTACTAGTCGCTGGTCCTGTAGGATCGATGAGTGCTTTGGCTGGATAAGGCTCAAACCAATCCAAGCACCACTCCCAAACATTTCCATGCATATCCATCAAACCCCAGGCATTGGGGCGTTTGAGGCCAACTGGGTGGGTGGAGGCATCCGAATTCTCCGCTGTCCAAGCAAAGGAATCTCCGAGGGTTGGAGTATCGCCAAAAGAAAAGCGATTAGTTGCCCCTGCGCGACACGCATATTCCCACTCCGCCTCATAAGGTAACCGGTACTGATATCCTGCTGAAATTCGTCCAGCAGCCCGTTCTGTCAGGGTTAGCGCTGCGCAATACTCGTTAGCTAAGACGAAGGAGACTTTCTCGACAGGCCGATTGGAATCTCCAATAAAGTGACTCGGATTTTTGCCCATCACTTTCTGAAAGTCACCTTGGGTCACTTCATATTTTCCCAACCAAAAGTCATGGGTCACAGTGACCGGAAAACGAATCCGCTGAAAGGTGCCAGCTGGGATGCGAATCATATTGGTCAATGGGCTGACTTCAAAAGCAGCGGTATTAGAACCAGGCGAAGAAGCCCCCTCTGATTTTGAGGTGGAAGAACCCTCACAACCTAAAAGTAGGAGGCTTATTAAGAGAAAGGTAATTCGAGTCATTCGATCTAAAATTAGCGTTGGATTTCCAATGGTATCGTCGAGTCCTGAGTTTTGATGGGAACGGTCTGGATTTTCCCATCAGGCCACTGAACTTGCAGGCTTACCGAGTTAGACAATCGGCCCATCACTTGAACCGCAGCTGCTTGGGACCAGTATCCCGATCCGGCGGTGACAAGTCGAACCGGACCTTGATGACCCTCGGCAAAATTAAGGCGGAGCGCGGCACCCACGGCCTCGGGATTTGATGTCGATCCTTTAAGGACCACCCGCAGACCCGGGCTAGTTCCCCGATTCTCATAGAGTCGAGTCATCCCACTGTTTTGGGAAACCACGAGATCCAAGCGTCCATCGTGATTGAAATCCCCCAAGGAGGCGCCCCGCTGCTCCCCAAGAATACGAACGCCCGTCACTTGCGCATCCAAAGCCTTGAACGTGCCATCGCCTATTCCCTGCAACCATAGACCAAGGCCACCATCCTCTCGTGAGAGATCAGAAGCTGTTCCAAAGAAATTCTGACTGCAAAAAATATCCTCGATGCCATCGCTATTTATATCCCCCACTTGGATAGAGAAAATCGGGGCCAGTTGGGCTTCTTTAGGAAGAGGGATCGCTTTAAATTGGCCGTTTCGTTGAAGAAAAACTGTAGAGGAGAATTCCTGACTTTCCACCTGCGAGATCACTTTTCCGTCTAATTTCAGGATGTCATTGACCGTTGCTCGAGAAAATTCTGCGTGAGTCTTAAAGTCAGCTGAGAGATTAGGAAATCCCGTTTCTAGCCAAGTACGATCATGAATAGGAAACCACTGTGCCCCAGAACGCCACGCTTCTAGAATACGTACCACTCCATCCTGCGCCCAGTCGCCGTAAAAGAGACGAATATCTTTAGGGCGGTAAAGTTCATAAATCGAATTATTTCCCCAATTACCGCAGGCTAAGTCCAGACGTCCATCTCCATCGAAATCACCTACCGTCACTCCGGTCCACATCCCGTTGATCCCCTCAAGCCCCCATGCTTTTGTCGCCTCCGTAAAGGCCCCTTGATGATTGAGAAAAAGCCGAACAGGTCCCCATTCGGTGCCGAGCACTAAATCAGCGGTTCCATTGTCATCTATATCGGCGAACGTGGCACCAGTCACCATGCCGACACGGGCAAAGGGTCTACTGCGGGCCGTATCCAAGCTGAGTTTGCCCTTTTCGTTCATCCATACCTGTGAGGAAACGGGTTCCGGATATCTTAAAGCCTGACATCGCCCGCCCACAAAAACATCGAGATCCCCGTCCCCATCAATATCCGCTAACGCCAACGCCCCAAGGGCAGCGGAGCCGGCCGGCATTCTTTCTGGATGAGCCAAATCTGCGGGGTTATAAATTTCCAAGAATGATTCCGCTGGCGCGGGCTGCTCATAATTAGAGGAGGCTACGAGGATGCGCCGATGTCCTTGACCATCGGACCAACCGATAGCCGCAGCCTGATCCCCTAAGGCAATGGGGGGCCCAACCACCGCAGTCCATGCTTCTCCAGATTGATTTCGATACAGGTTGAGTGCTCGACCCCGCCCGGAGGTTATAAAAAGATCCTCCCATCCGTCGCCATCCCAGTCAAACCAACCGACACTAGGACCTAAGCGACTCAATCGACGAGGTAAGGTAGGCTGCCGAGCCCAGTCATCGAACTCTTCTTCATAGTGACGATGACTGATCCGCGCACCCACATCCTCAAAGAAGGGAGGCTTGAGAGGTTGGTCGGCTTTCGATGCAAGAGGCACCCCATTCGGCTCAGTCAATTGATAGACTTGATCCGAGACGCTATTAGTAATTCGGCTAACTAGACCGCTTCGCCAAGTCACTTCAAGCCGAGTATTTTTGAATTTTTTAGGGTCTGAGGCGAACACCCGTTGCGCTTGGTCAGCCGACAAATAACGTCCCCCCGCAATCATTTCTTGGGACTGAGTTATTGAGTCTGAATAAAAAGATATTTTAGCACCGATGCCTTGGGTATTGGGGCGTTGACCTACCAACCTGACCGCGATACGGGGAGCGCTTGATTTATTTTCGTAAATGGTGGCCGGAGCATTGAGATTATTGACAACTAAATCGAGATCACCGTCGTTGTCTAAATCTCCAGCGGCCATCCCGTAAGAAACACCCGCCTGATCAAAGCCCCAAGGAGTACTCGACTCCTCAAAGCGGCCGTTTCCTAAATTATGTAGTCCTACATTTCGGCTCCGCCAGTTCGGATGATATTGCATCGATCGCTTGAGTTGCGCTTCGGTGAACTTATTACCTGCATGTTTGATTTGGAGACTGCTGTCTTGATCCATCACGTCGAACTCAAAACCGTTAGTTACTAGTATGTCCTCATAACCGTCGAGATCCACATCTATGAACAGGGGTGACCAAGTCCAATCGGTAGCGGCAACTCCAGACATCAAAGCCGCCTCAAAAAAGCCGCCTCCTGAGCGTCCAAAGAAAAGTGTATTGCGGTTAAATTGCGGTCTTTCATCCCTTCGTTCCAGTTCAGCTAGGAGCGGTCGGTCTCGGACCAATTGAGTCATTCGATGCCTATGCTCTCGGGCCAGCATATCCACCACGAAAAAGTCGTCGTGTCCGTCACTGTCCAAGTCGCCAAAGTCAATTCCCATAGAAGATCGACTGGTATGCCTAAGAAAGGTTGGGTCGATTTCCTTAAAAGTTCCAGTTCCGCTATTGATCCAGATCCGATCTGGGGAGGTGTTATCGTTGCACACATAAATATCTGGGATCCGATCCCCATTTATATCCCGAAACATCACCGCCAAACCCCAATCTCGGTAGGGTGGAATCGGCTTCCCATCTGCAGTCGAAAAAACTCCGAGTTCATTTTGAATGGCCGTAAACTGGCCATGGCCATTATTTCGATACAACCCATCAGCCTCAGGCAACTCCCGAACCTTGCCGTCGGATGAAGCTTCGAATCGCCCCTTCCATTTAGGGGATCGAGTGGACTCTCCGTTGACCTTACTCACCTCCCATTGATCACCACGCCGAGCTAAGGCGAACCGAGTCGTGGGATCGGCCAAACGCATAACGTCGATAAAATGGGTGCAATACAAGTCGAGATCCCCATCGCCATCGATATCAGCGAGGGCCATGGAAGTTGCGGAAGCGGTTGTGGACAACCCAGAAGCTTGAGCTTCGGTGAAGTGCCCTTGGCCATCATTTATAAAGAGTCGAGTTCCGGCAGCGATTCCGTTAACCAAAAGATCGAGATCACCATCGCCGTCGACATCGGCAAAACAGGCCCCGGTCGAGCTTTGCGATGCGCAAGCTGCTTCACCTAACTCCATCGAGTCGAAACGCCACGAGCCTCGATTTCTAAACAGCCGATTGGGACCTTGCAAATTGCAGAGGTAAACATCCGTTAACCCATCCCCGTCGACATCCCCCATTGCCACGCCTGATCCATTATGAGCCACGGCATTGGTCAGATAAAAATCTCCGATCATCACGTTGGTGAATACCAAGCCGATTTGATGAGGATCCCGAGACAGAAATCCGGGCGATCGATTTTCCTGTGTGGGCAAAGATAACGTACGCACCTGAGGCCCAATAACCCAGTCCGCAGACTGAGCAGCGAGCGCGGTTAAAATAATAAGAAGGGAAAATCTTCGGATCAAAGCGGCATCGATCATTGAACTTAAAAGCGAAGGTGGCGTAGATCCATCAAAGCTAGTTTCGAGGCACACCTTAAGAAGATCTAAAGAAGGGCTCAAGAGCGAGAGTCAAAGGAGTCCTCAACAGGTTGCTCAAATTTACAGGCACCCATTTCTCTAAAAAGGGGGTTTTATTACAAAAAAGGGGTCTGGTCATCAGACCAGACCCCGTTGATTTAGAGAACGGTTACGGTATAAAACCGACCGATCCTCGATCGCGCCAATTTACTGGTAAGTAATTACCAATTTATTGCCCGAATTGGTCACCTTCAAAATCGTCACTGAAGGAGTGATGGTGAGGTAGCCTTGACCACCCGTGGAAGGGATATCGGCAGTGATAGTCTTAGTTGCTGTATTTAGAACAACACCAGAAAGGGCGACGCCGGACATACCGGCAGGCACTTTACCGACGGCGGCAAGGTTTGATTTCACCGGAGCAACGCCGACGCGATAGGCAGGAATGCCTCCCGAAGCGACATCATTCACCAACACTTTGGAACCGTCAGCATTGATGCTAACGATTTCAATATGAGCTGCACCACCGCCATCTTGGAACACGATGCGCACAGGGTAGACCCCAGCATCTTGCACGTAGAATTTGGTGATCCCAGTTGAGGTATTTCCATTCAATTCGAGACCGCCTACTCCGAGCAGAATTCCGTCGGCCGGGGTCAAAATTGTACCCGCCTGAGCACGGAACCGATCGTCACAACTAATCCCGAGGGTGATAACACCTTTAGGCAATTGCAAGTAGGTGACAATTTCTGCAGCAATGCCGTTGATGGCACCTGAAGAACCCGGGACGCCTGGCATCCCATCGTCTGGGGTGATCGATCCAGCAGAACCATCACCAGTTACGTTGACAGTAGCGTTAAGATTGATTGTACCTTCGATCTGGAACTTGACCGTTGCGCCGTCCTTCACGCCGGGTGCCAGAGCCAATCCAACTTGCGAGAGGTCGGCGAGGTTGGCGAACAAAGCGCCGTTGGCGTCTTTCAAGGATCCAGCGAGTGCCAATTCGGCATCGGAGATATCGGCAGAAGTCATCTCTTCATTTTGAACAACACGCCAAATGAAGCCTGTTTTCGATTTATCGACGGAAACAGCCTGACTGGCCTGAGTCAGAACCGCGACATTGGCAGCGATAAAAGTGCCTGAGTCTTTCACAACATTGCCCTTTGTATCCGTGACTTCAAGCGCGTAGGTATGATTACCAACCGTGAATGGAAGGACACCGGTGAAGACCACGTCGGTCGCGTCAGCATTTTTGGCACCGGGGACCGCAGTAACTACCTTACCATCGATGGTGACCTTGGCTGATTTAAAGAGAGAGATTCCCTTGTCGTTGACCCGGAAGGAGAAATTAATAATTCCAGGGTTGATTGCGGAGAGGAACAAACGATCGGCCCCGGTTGCGGCAGCACCCAGAGAAACCAAAGCGGTTTCAGCCGGCGTCTTTCCGAAGACGATGGAATGGGCACCCAAACCGCCCCATCCTTTTTGACCACGCTGACCTGCGGCTTCGTCGCCGTCATTGATCGCCATACCTAGACCGAAAGCTGAGCCCAATTTCAACGGTGCTGTTAGGCCCAAAGCGGCAGCGGGCAATTTGATTTCGTAGTAGGTCCGTTTGTTGTCGGTATCCCGTTTTACAACGGCTTCAGTGCCACCGGGGCCGGCCTCATGGTTTACAATTGTGGTCTCCGCAAGAGCCCCATCGGTGCCACCTAAAGCGTAGTTATAGAGGCCCACCTGACTCTGACGATCTGCGCTGGCGACCATCAATTGAATTGAGTCGCCATTCCAAGCACTGTTAGCGCCGTTCTCATGGTAGTCATCGGTCACGACAAAGCCGAAATAAACATTGTCAGCATCATAGATGACCTGAACTGCAGAAGTCTGGTCATCGGGACCGGACCAAGTTCCGCCACCATATTCTTCAAACAGAACATAGCGACCGGTTCCCTTGGAACCTGATCCTTTAGGAATGGAGAATTTCGGATCAGACAACACCGGTGCGCCGGTCCATTCTTCCAAGTTTCCGTCGATAACGATTTTTTTGGTGGTTGCAGTGGCAGTGTAGTATTCCTTGCCTGGTTCGATATCATTGGCAGCGGCCGTGCTTAGAGTAAACAAAGCGGTTTCGGACGGTGTCTTTCCAAAGACAATAGAATGGGCACCCAAACCGCCCCATCCTTTTTGACCACGCTGACCTGCGGCTTCGTCGCCATCATTGATCGCCATGCCCAAACCAAATTTAGTGCCGCCAGCCAATTTAGTTAAACCAAGCGAAGCGAGTGGCAATTTGATCTCGTAGGTGGTCCGTTTGGAAGCGGTGTTACGTTTCACAATGGCATCTGTACCACCAGGTCCGGCTTCGTGATTAACGATCGTCGTTTCAGCAAGTGCTCCGTCGGTGCCGCCCAAGGCATAATTGTAAAGGGCGACCTGCGCGGTCCGATCACCATTGGCAATCATCAATTGAATTGAATCGCCATTCCATGCGCTGTTGGCCGCGTTCTCATGGTAATCATCGGTCACAACAAAGCCGAAATAAACGTTTTCGGCGTCGTAAATCACTTGAACGGCCGAGGTTTGGTCATCAGGACCGGACCAAGTACCGCCACCGTATTCTTCAAAAAGAACATAAGTTCCATTGGGGCCAGACCCTTTCGGAATTGAGAACTTCGGATCTGCCAAGACTGGAATGCCTGACCATTCGTCGAGGTTACCATCGAGGACGACCGGACGAGGAGCCCGATTTACCGTGTAGAATTCCTTAGTGGGTTCGATGTCATTCTTCTTTTGAAGAGTGATTAAGGCCGTTTCGGAGGGTGTTTTTCCGAACACAATGGCATGAGCACCTAACCCACCCCATCCCTTTTGACCATGCTGACCTGCGGCTTCGTCACCGTCATTGATCGCCATACCTAGCCCAAACTTGACGTCGCCGGCCAACTTTGTGAGACCCAGCGCCGCCTTGGGCAGCTTGATTTCGTAGATGGTCCGCTTGCCGGCAGTGTTGCGAGTCACGACGGCTTCAGTGCCGCCCGGTCCCGCCTCGTGGTTAACAATCGTCGATTCAGCAAGTGCTCCGTCGGTGCCGCCCAAAGCATAATTGTAAAGGGCGACCTGAG
>SIAZ01000116.1 GCA_009695405.1 Pedosphaera sp.
TGGACGTCGAGAGCGAGTTTAATTTGCCGATAGGGAGGCGGCTGAGTTGGTGGAGCCTCAGGGAGAGGATCTACTGCAGTGAGAACTGGCAACGGTGGGTCCGCTGCCACGCTTAGAGACGATGAAGAATTAGGATGTCTTTTCATGGGTAGAGGCCTACCTTGAACTTTGTTCCGAGCGGCCGCTAGCTCTCATGCCATCTATCAATAAAAGGTGACCCGAAAGAGGGTCCAATTGAAGCGAACTGCGAACAGCCTCGGCCAGTGTATCGAAGGACTTGCGAAGATCCGTCTGACCGACCGCGACATAGACCCGAGTGTTGGAGAGAAAGCTCAGCATCTGGAGAAATTATCAAGAATGGACCGCAAGGTTGAGGGGTCCAAACCTGGAGGCAGTCGAAGTGCCCAACCGGATGGGGCAACAATTTCCGACCCGTCGGCAGAACTCGCCGATGCTGACGGCGTGCGGTGCACGGGAACGAAGGCCGGACTGTTTTGGGAGGCGATGAAACGGGCTGGCTGCTGCGGTTGTGTTGGCTGTATTGGATGAGTGATCCGTAGCCAGCGATCAATCGAAAGAGGATGAACACCCAGACTCGCAGCAAACTCAGTCTTCGAGAGTCCTGAGCTTTTAAATTCAGTGATTGGCAGTTGGATTTCAGCAAGGCCAAGCCGCTTCCGAGACGGTTCAATTGAGTTCATCCGCAAAGGCTAAACCCAAGGAAGACGAATTGGGAACCATGGGATTGGGAATACGTTTACGGCTCAAATGCAGTCCTTGGTGCCCGATGTCTTAAACGAGAGTCGCGAAAGTCAATCGATCCGTAAACTCTACGGTCTCGATGATCCTGACCTCAATACCCGACTTTATGCACGTCAGATGGTGCGGGTTCGCCGGTTGGTGGAAAACGGAGTGCGCTTTGTCCAAGTCAATTGTGCCCACAGACTTTCTAACGGGACTGTGGATCAACACGGTGGACTCAAAATAGGGCATGAGAAAAACGCCCGTCAAACCGACCGCGCTGTCGCTGGGTTAGTTAAAAATCTCGAACAGCGGAAACTACTGGACAGTACGCTTATTTTGTAGGCTGGAGAATTCGGGTGCACGCCCCACGCGCCGAGTCCTGACGGCATCGATCATCACTCAGAGGGATTTTCGGTTTTCTTAGCCGGTGACGGTATCAAAGCGGGCACGGTCTATGGTGCAACCGATGAATTTGGTATGAAGGCCGTCGACAAGATTGCCGACTTTCACGACTTCTACGCCACCGTATTGCACCTCGCAGGTATTCATCACGAGAAACTAACCTTTCGCCAAGGCGGTCGCGATAATCGCCTTACTGACGTCCACGGGAACGTCATCCAAGGCGTCATTGCCTAAGGCCAAGGCCGGATCAATTCGAGCGATATTTGGTCTCCTCTGAGACTTGGATTTCGGTGGTCTCTGGTTCCCACTGGCGACGGGGCGAGGTTGACTGCTTACCCACTGTTTGCTTTTGGCAGGCTCCTAACCTCACGCCCCCCGAATTCCTACCCACTCAATGGGTCAAGAGGCGAATATCTGATCCATCTCAGTCGATAGCCTCTTTAACCCTTCGATTGATCCAGCACCGCCCTGCTCGGCAATACCCCATCCATCGTAACCGATATCATCTAAAGCTTTCATGACCGCCGGCCAATCATTATCGCCCTTGAGAAATTCGGCATCGAACCCAGCCCACTTTCCCTGCTTATCGGATTTTGCCCGACTATATTCCTTGATGTGCAGAGTGGCAATACGTTTACCAAGAATCCGCACCCACTGCTCTGGCCATGCGTAGTGGATGATGTTCCCCACATCGAAATGCCAACCGACCATTGGAGATTTAAATTCGTCGACGTAACGAGCAGCTTCCATCGGACTCAAAAGAAAATTATTCCAGACATTCTCAATGGCAATTTTTACCCCCAATTCCTCAGCCAATGGCACCACTTTCTTGATCTCGACCACCGACCGACTGTAAGCGTCCGCATAGCTAACACTCTTACTCACCACTGCCGGCACCAACAGTACCGCTGGGGCTCCATAGGCCTTGGCGTCACATAGCGAAAGTTTTAGTCCCTCAACGCCCACTTCACGCGTGGCTGGATTAGGATCGGATAACGGTTTAGCCCAATGAGTGTGGCAACAAACCGACCCAGCCTTTAATCCAGTCGCCTTCAAAGCTGCAATCATTTCAGCGTTATCCATGCCCCCCATCGGCTCAACTCCTTCAAATCCCGCCGCTTGAATGGCCTTCATCTTTTCTATCACTGTCCCAGGTACACCTACGGTGCCCCACATAATTCCTTTACGGATACGACGACGCGCACCAGTGGACTGGGCTATGACAGGAAGCGAGGCCCCAGCGAGGGCCGCAAGATGGATAAAATGACGACGATTCATAGGTCAGGAGTTTCTGTAGATGTAGTTCTAAGTAACCACCTATCCCCAAGTCAACGATCGTACCCTTTATTCGGCATAATTTTTCCAACACCCGACACCACCTCGCTTTTGAAGCGTCTCTCCGTGGCTTGGGGGAGGAATAGGTTGCTTCGGAAACTCGAAGGGAGAAACCGAGACATTGAGCACCATGGACAGCAGTGTTAAGGGATATCCGATGAGGACCCGACGTAAGTTTTCTCCAACTTCAGTAATTGTGCTCATGCCCTGCGCTTCCGTTGGTGTCCATACCACTGCTAATGAATCAACCATGGGCGAGTGGCACCCGCTTTGATTGACAAAAGTGACTCCGATTTCCCTCCATACTTCCGGCTTCTGCGCGCCTTCGCGAAAGCAATCGGATCATTGTCTCGTTCATCAATATCTCTAGGTAGAACAATGAGTGCCGTCGGTACTAGGTCGAAGACAAGCGACAGTCGTATTGGTGGGGCTAGGATCTAAGTCCAACGGGCCGTGTGTCGCAAATGAGTGAGGAACATTGCTTTTAAGTATTGCCACATGAAGATTTGGCAGATGACTGATTGGCAGAAACTGTATGAAGAAAAAAATACACCATGGGATCGAGGCGAGGCGTCGCCCGCTCTGATTGACTGGCTAGGATCACATCGAATGCCGGGTACTATTCTGGTTCCTGGCTGCGGCCCCGGAAATGATCTAATTGCTCTTGCAACCAGCGGAGCGGTGAGAGTGGTCGGCCTTGATATTGCGGCGGGAGCTATTGCAATTGCCGCTGATAAAACGCGCGGCATTAATGGTGTTTCCTTGGTCACTGGTGATCTATTCACATTAAACGATGGCAGCCTCCGATGGGGTTTCGACTGGGTCTTCGAGCACACTTGTTTTTGCGCTATTGAACCTAGCCGGCGGTGGGATTACGTCCGATCCGTCGCTGGCGCACTCAGACCTGGGGGACATTTGCTCGCTGTGTTTTATCTCGAGCCTTGGGATCAGGATGAAGATCAGAATCAAGGCCCCCCTTTTCGCTCAGATTTGCATGAACTGGACGCGCTCTTCGGTTCTGAATTTGATCTGCTTTATTCAGCAATTCCCACGAGTTCCTTTCTAGGGCGAGAGGGCAAAGAGCTCATCCGATTATTGCGACGACACTAAGCGTATCTTCATATTTGAAGAGGGCTTAATAAACTAAAACCCATTCTCTTACTAAGAGTTTGTTAGCGACACCCATGACAAGACGTTTTTTGAAGATTTAGTCAAGAGAACGAGCTATCTCGGGCCGGCCTGCCCGCAGCCTGAGAATCTTGCCCGTCTTTGCGGCTAATTCGAGATCGTGAGTCACGAGGATCAGTGCTGTTCCCTCAGCAGCATTCAGACCAAACAAGAGTTCAGTGATACCGACTGCGGTCTCAGCGTCCAAATTACCGGTCGGTTCGTCTGCAAACAGAATTTCCGGACTGTTAATAAAGGCCCGTGCCAAGGCAACACGCTGCTGTTCGCCTCCTGACAGTTGAGCTGGATAGTGACGCGCGCGCGCTTCTAAGCCGACACGACTCAGTAATTCAAGAGCTCGCCCCCGAATAGCACTCCCACCTCGGAGTTCAGCGGGAACCATAATATTCTCTAATGCCGTCAGGGTGGGAAGAAGCTGAAAACTTTGAAAAACAAAGCCGACATAACGATTTCGCATTCGAGCGCGCTCATCCTCATCCAGCGATCCCAGATCATGACCAACTAACCGCACCGTTCCACGTGTCGCCGTATCCAGACCGGCGCACAGCGCCAAAAGGGTGCTCTTTCCCGAACCACTGCGCCCCACGATCGCACAGGTCTCCCCGATCCCAATCTGTAGATCCACTCCATCGAGCACGACCAACTCACCGCCGTCCGCTGAGCGGTAATGCTTGGTCAAACCGCAAACATCTAGGATGGCCCCGGTCACTTTCTTTGATTGTCAGAATTGAAGCCAATGGCTGTTGACAGAAGAGTCACTCGTAACCCTCAAGATAATTGGGTAGCGGGTTCGCCACCGATTGTTCCTGACAATTCCTGAATGCGATCATCTGAGGCACAACGATCTCGCATTCTTTGGGCGAAAGCGCGACGTTCCAGCAGACTGAGACGATCGACTTCCCCCGCATACTCGGTTCGCAAAATAAACCGATCAAAGTAGGCTAACACTCGGGTCCAGTGGCGTATTTCTGAAGTACGACGAGCCTGAAGTCGGGTTTGATACCAAGCACTAGCCAAAACAGATTCGCGGGTAAATAAGATGCGGAATTCCGGAGTTTGAAGCTGTCCATCAGCAGTTCCACCTTGCCTCATAATCTCCAAAAGCTGCCGCAAAGGCGGCACCGCCTGAGCCACTGAACCATCAGCAAAATATTGTGCCGCAACTCGGCAATGGGTGGCCGCTATATTTTCTACAGAGTCCACATACTGAACCGAGTCTTGTAACTCAGGCCGCAAGATATCCTCGGTCAGTACCGTATGAGGTTGATTAAAAAGACGTCCAAAGAACTCCGAAACAAAGCGAGAGGTCACCCGCCAACCGAGTCGACTCGCTGGGATCGTCCGCCCCTCGAGGGTGATATCCTGAACTTTCTCCAAATAGCCATTTTGAATTAAATAAACAGGATTTCGCTCTTGAACGCCCAATCGACACCAGATTTCAGGAATTAATAGGCTAATATCGTGATCCACTCGAGTCTTCGGCCCCACATAGCCGGCACTGGTGATAAAGACTGGGTAGCCACTCAGAGCAAAGGAAACGAAAGCCGCATTGAGGTCATAAATGGGGGGCAAAGCATTAAATGGCCCTTTGGTTAAAGCCCCTTCACTCCCGGCATCTGTCGTCGACGGAGATTTGCCGGTCATACTGGAGATGAACTCCATAAATGCCTCCGGTAATTCCATATAGTGGATTGGCCCGTAGCATGAGAGCGAACGAACGCCAACTTCAGCCGGATTATTGCGGCGTCCGGCCAAGATGGCATGCACTGGAGTGGATAAAACCTGCGGCACTGGGAGGTACCGCGCCAATCTGGCCCCCATTTCTGCGATATGACATCCACACGGATCCAACAAATCCGGACGCTTCTGAAGGTAACGCGGATTCTTTGAGGGTTTACCGTCGACAATGCGTGGATGTGCCGTGGTGACAATCCAGTCGGCAGATCCATCCTTCTCCGATGAAGAGGCAGCGGATTCCACCAGTGATCTCATCGGATCTGTATATTGAAAAAGGCCCACAGAATTCTGAACCAAAGCTTGAGCTTCAGTCCGAGAAACGGGGGCATAATTGCTGAAGAAATTATCTGTACCCGCAAAATCAGATTCAGCGGTGGTATCGTAGCCACGGTGAATAGCGTCGTCGGGGCGTTGAAAGAGTCGGTTTTCGACATTGCTCACAAGTTTAAGTGCTGGATACGAACTTTGGGCATCCAACACTCCCAACCATTCGCGGGGCACCGTGACACTTGCGGTAATATCATCTTCCATCTGTATTTTCCGAGCTGGCATGAAATCTTTTCGTAAGCCGAAGGTTCGCCAGTAGCCATGTTGATCGTAGCCTACCCTTAGAAATTGAGTGACTAACTTTTTCCGCCCCAATCGCAATTCGTTCGCTGAATTTCCGTTGATCACATCGACGCTAAATTTCCCTCTCCAAGCATCGCCCCAACTCGATTTCCAAAACCGTTTCACCACCAAAACTAATTCGCGAATGTGAGGGCGAACACCGCTCACCCAATGGTTATGCTCATCGGAAAAAGTATCACAAGGTGTCATTAATTTGATCACCGATCCAAGCGTCCGCTGAGGCGACAGAATTGGGCGAAAATCAAGCCCACACTGCGAGGGTTCTCGGAATCTCATTGAAAAGTCCCGTTTCAAAATGGTCTCCACTATCTCGAGATCCTGTTCTAGATCAGCGACAAAAATTGAGCCATGAATAATGGCATCAGTTATGGGTTTTGAAATCTCACTTTTTCCTCCTCCTGAGACGGTACTGGGCTTGTGACAAAGAGTCCCCTCCGGTTGTGTACCAACCAACCGCCAAGCTCTAGCTCCCTTTGGTTTCTCTAGATGAACTTTGAAGCCACTCGGCAACAAGTAGGTGTGATCTAATCGCAGAGGAATCGATTGAGATTGCCCATTCGTATCCCAACAGATTGTCTGAGTTTCGATATCAAACTGGGAGGTTTCAGGCACGTACAGAACAGAAGGATGAGAGCGGTCAATACCGTACCCCTCGGGTCGAAGGTCCAAGACATCAGAAAAAAGACGTTTTACATCGTCAAAACTATGAGGGAATTCTGATTTATACTGTCGAGCATCGTAGTCACTTCCGAGATCGTAACTCGCAAATACAAGAGCCCCACCCGCGTGTTCTTCCTCTGCCAACCCCATTAAATTGGTCGCAAAACTAATCTGGGTTTTCACCTCTTTCTTGCAGTAGCCAAAGTAGTTATCGGAAATCAATGTAACGATGACACCCGATGCATCTCGGGCCGTGATCTTAAAAGCGTTCCCTCCATTGTAGAGTTCGTTCGGGTCCTTCCAGCACATTTCATCACGTCGTTGTCGCTCGGTAGCGGCATCATAGTGAGGCAATCCCAACTCCTGTTTGTTCAAACCGTTAATATGCGGTGCCAACAACACACAACCGGTGTGCCCCGACCACTGCGACGCATCCAAACCGGCATCATTCTCCGGAAGGAGCGGATCGCCGGCGTTGCCAAAAATGCTTTCGACAAAATCCAAGTTAGCCACCAGTGATCCGGGTGCGAAGAGGCGAATCTCCATGCTTTGCTCGTCTTGAAAACTTGGAATCTTCGGACAAACCACGGGACGAATGAGTAACGAGACAAAACTTGCCGCAGGAGCGTTCTGCGACGCCGTAAAAGGAAACCGCAACATCTCTTCCGATGGTTTTAGTGCTCGTGAAAGCAAAGCCGCAAACACCGACTTAGGAACTTCTTTCTTGTCGTCCGGTGTAGGTAAACCGCCCTCGGTCACATGAAAAATTCCCGCAGTTGTGCGCCGATCCGACTTCGGATTATGCAAAATACCATTCCGCAATCGGTAACTCCGGAGCATAGGGGAAACAACCTCGTCCCGATCCGGTGGCATCGATAAAAAGCGAGCCAATCCGGGACGGTCCAAGGTAAAAGTCCGTTTAGGTAATTCTGGAGGGACAGCAACGTCGCAGAGGTAGTTGTGAAGAAAGTTATTGATCCGCTTATCGACTGGACTGAAATACTGACTCAACAATCGGTCTTTTTCTTGTGAATGAGCAATAAAACTAGCAAGCGAGGCATCCAAGGGAGATTCGTCCCCTGCGAAAGGGACCCCTTCCATTCCTAACTCAGCTAACTTTAGATTGATATGCCGGTGCACAATGGCCACTTCGGAGAGTAACGGAGAAGTCATGATCAAAAAGGGCAAGGAAAATCCTTAATCTCTGAGGCTCAGAGATTTGCCCGATGATTTCAAGCTTCAGTCGAACCCAAATTTCCTGAATAACCGCTTTCCTCGGGCGGAGATTCTCGAAGCAACAGGGTTTCAATCAGGTCCACGGGGTCGCACCCCCACTTTCGTGCTAGAAAAATCAATCGATCGGCATTGTTTTGCTCGGTCGGGACGGTGCCATAACTGGATGCGTTGATGTCATCCCCATAGTCTCGGCACTTTAAACCCAACATCTTCTCATCCAAAGTTATCGGTCCTTGATTCCACACCGTTTCACCCGCCCAAGCATACGCTCGAACAACACTTCCACCGCGCAACAAGGCCCACGCGTGATAGTTCAAAACTCGATCAACCGAAAAAGAATGAACCTCGCCTACCCCACGGCTCAATCGAGTCAAGAAGAGGTAAAAGACATCAATGTCCATGAACGGATCTGGGATTGCCCCACCCATTATCAGCATCCAACCCTCCACCGGTTGGGAAATAAAAAAAGAACGTTCTCGATGACGTAGCAAGGCTTGATTCCAAGGGAGAGTTCCGTCCGATTGGGGGCCTAAAGCGGTGCAAACTAAGTCCCGATTCGACCCACGGACAGCCAACCACCGCCCAGGAATGAGTACAGGTGCCGAACGTCGATGGACGCCACCCAACCGAGTTAGAGGATCAAACGCACGATTTGCTAGACGTAGGGCTAACAAGTGCCTGCGATAGATCGCTGCAAAAATAGCAGCAACACCGATAACTAACCCGAAGCTAGTCAACAGACCGATCGCCAGTCCCTGAACTGCGGTAGAATTCATCCCAACAAAAAAGAGTGCCAAAACTAAATTACTATAAAGTTAGGTACAGCAGACTAAATTTAAAGCAACCCCGCATTCAATCCTCGCGCTCCGATCGGCCATCTGACGGCTTGCGCAACAAGGTTCCCATGCAAAACTCGTCTTCAAAGTATGTTTCCCGAGATTACTGATGCTAATTCGCGACCGTGGATTCCAGGCCCCTACCCTGGTGTCGACTTGTGTCTTCTCGAGAAAGATCCAGCCACCGGTGGCATAACCGTTCTGCGTCGTTTTCATAAGGGAATCACTGTCCCAGCCCACATGCATCCGCTTGCCGATGAGTTCGTCTATATTCTAAGTGGCGAATGGGAGGAAGAAGGTGAAATCTATGGAACTGGATCTGTGCTCAGAGTTTCGAGAGGAGTCCGACACGGACCGCATCATGCTCGCACTGAAGTGATTTCACTCACTCGTTTCAACGGACCACTGACATTATCTTAACAACCACTGACAGCATCAATGAGTAAGAAAAGCCCAGCAATCGCAGCACTACTAGAGGGCATCGACACAGAAGGGCTCGACCCCCATTATGCCGGATTTTTCGCCTGCTTCAATCGGGGGCTTTACTTCGAAGCTCACGATGTCTTAGAGGAACTCTGGCTCGTTCAAGGACGATCCGCAGTTAACTACGCCTTTCATAAAGGTCTAATCCAACTCGCAGGCGCCTTTGTCCATCTGCAAAAAAACCGACTCAAACCATCGGTAGCTCTCTTCCGACTGGCTAAAAATAATTTCCGCCTCTATCCGACACCACACCAGCGTCTGGATCTCGATTGGATTCTCTCGCTAATTCAAGATTGGCGCACTGCCATCGAATCGGGCGATTTCAAATGTAATCCTCTTGATACTCGATCGAAGCCTCACTTGAAACCCCTCCCAATCAACCGACTGGACGCAGCGATTTCCACGGTTCCTCTCCACTGACATCCACCATAAAAGGCCCCTGAGTGGTGGATGGAGACAGGATGGCTAGGATAATAGCATCGCGGTCCGAAGCATTGAAAGTGGCGTGAACCATACCCGCTGGAATATGAGCGACCTCGCCCGGATAAAGAGTGCGTTTCTCAGCTTCTACCCACTGTTCGACTTCACCTTCGAGCACATAAATAATTTCCTCTAGTTCCGGATGCTTATGAAAACCGTGGCCTTCTCGGGCAGGAAGTACGGCTCGGCAAAGTTGAAGATCTTTCGAATCCGCAACCTCAGTCCGAACCATCCAGTAGTTTGTTCGTCCCTTAAAGTCTTCCTTCAAGGCTTCGACGGTCGTGATAAAGCGGCGGGAAGGATTTGTCATTTTGAAGTGAAGGCAAGAGTGCTCTGAGACCACCCCCCGCAGGCAAGCCAAACTAGCGGTTCCATCACTTCAAAGTTGGTTTTCCTTGATGACGTATGTCTTGCGCCTCGTATAAATAAACGGCCTCCTCAGCGATATTTTTCGCATGATCACCAATTCTCTCCAGCGCCTTACTAATGGTCATCAGATGCAGACAACGGATTACACTTGAGGGGTCCACGACCATACTGTCGGTTAGTTCGCCTTGCAGCTGTCGGTTTAGAACGTCGACCTGTTTATCTTGCTGAATAATTAACCGAGCGCGAACCGTGTCGCCGTGCACAAAGGCATCCAGTGCGCCACTCAACATTGCCGTGGCTAATTCCATCATTCGCAAAATACTAGCGTAGGATTTAAGTGGAGGTTCCTTTCCTAGCGCCAAGGCCCGACGAGCGATAGTGGTCGACTCGTCTCCAGTCCGCTCTAAATCCCGTGTCAGCTTCAAGATCACGGTTATTAACCTCAGCTGCCCCGCCAAGGGCGCCTTGGTCAGTAAACAAATAGAGGCTTCGTCAATCTCAATTTCCAACTGGTCTAATCGTTCATCTTCGCTCACCACCGCTCGTGCCAGATCATCGTCCCGCTCAACCAACGAGCGCACCGATTTCTGAACCATCTCTTCTGCCAAACTCGCCATCCGCAATAGCAGTTGTTTGAGTTTGGTAATCTCGTTTCCCAATGGCGTCACCTCCCTATTGGAAAACATTCCCGCTTCGGTTGACACATAGAAATCGAGCAACCCTTTCAATTTATTCCGCTTCACCGTTAAATTAAGCCTCTGAGTTCGTTCCTTGGACCCTCAACTTCATTGATTGAGGTTGCTTCGATTTCTCGGACGGAGAGTAAGAGGAATCCTGTACCATGGAATCCATCATCAAAGACTCCCCTACAAAAACGCGCCGGAAGTTCGATAAATCGTTCAAATGCGAGGTCGTTCGCAACTGGTTATCGAGCGGT